>NZ_NWSW01000018.1:0-171187 GCF_002531805.1 Rhizobium sp. M1
CCACCAAACATTCACAGGCTCTCAGGATGAGGCTCTCTTGGGTATTGGCGCCTCAGGATAGGCTCCCTCGCGTCAATGCGCGGTCCCATCCACGATGACATGATCGTGGTCCATCGAGCACCTCTCCACTCGGGCTTCGACCCTGTAGATTTCCCGCAGCAATTCGGCGGTGACGACGTCCCTTGGGGCGCCGCAGGCGTGCATACGGCCATTGGCGATGACGAGGACTTTGTCGGCGAAGCGGAGCGCCTGGTTGAGGTCGTGGATGGCGATGAGCACGATCATGCCTTTGCTGCGCGCTTGGCGCCGCATGAAATCGAGGACCTCGACTTGGCGGTGGAGGTCGAGCGCGCTTGTGGGTTCGTCCATCAGCATGATCTCGGGCTCGCGGACGAGCGCCTGGGCGATCGAGACGAGCTGGCGCTGGCCACCGGACAGCGCCCCGAGATCGCGGAAGGCCAGCGCGGTGATATCGAGAGCTGCCATGATCTCGTCGATGAAGCGCAGGTCGCCATCGCCGACCGCCCAGGACTGTCCTTGTTTGCGGGCGAGCAGGATGGACTCGTAGACGGTCAGCACTGCATTGGCCGAGGTATCCTGCGGCATGTAGCTGATGGCGTTTTTTGCCTTCGAGCCTTCGACGACCACATCGCCCGGGCCCCTGAGCAGGCCGGTGATGCGCTTGAAAAGCGTCGACTTGCCGGCGGCGTTCGGGCCAATGACCGCGACGATCTCACCCGATTTCATCACCGGCGTCGTTACGTTCTCGACGAAGAGCTTGCGGCCGTGATAGGCGCCGACCGATTGCAACTGAAGCGCTACCATGACCGGCTCCTGTTCGAGAGGATGAGCGAGAAGAAGAAGGGCACGCCGACCAGCGCGGTGATGATGCCGATCGGGAAGACGACGCCCGGGATGATCGACTTCGAGACGATCGAGGTCAGCGACAACAGCAGCGCGCCCGAGAGGATCGAGCCCGGCAGGAAGAAGCGCTGATCCTCGCCGAGGATCATCCGGGCGATATGCGGGCCGACGAGGCCGACGAAACCGATGGTGCCGACGAAGCTCACGGGGGCTGCGGCAAGCAACGAGACGACAAGCATGGTTTCCAGCCGGATGCGGCGGACATTGACGCCGAAGCTTGCGGCCTTGTCCTCGCCGAGGCGGATGGCGGTGAGCGCCCAGGCATTGCGGGCAAAGAGCGGCAAAGCGATCAGCAGAACGGCGAGCGTCACCCAGATTTTCGGCCATGTCGCCTTGGTCAGGCTGCCCATCGTCCAGAAGACCACGGCCGACAGCGCCTGTTCGGAAGCGAGATATTGCAGGAAGGCGAGCAACGCATTGAAGGTGAAGACCAGCGCGATGCCGAGCAGGACGACCGTCTGCACCGATACGCCGCGGGCCTGCGAGACGAAATGGATGAAGAGCGTGGCGATCAGCGCCATGATGAAGGCATTGACCGGCACGAGCAGGCCGGCTGCCACAGGCAGAAGCGGAACGCTGGTGACGATCGCCAGCGCCGCGCCGAAACTTGCAGCCGCCGAGATGCCGAGCGTGAAGGGGCTGGCGAGCGGATTGGCGAGGATCGTCTGCATCTGCGCGCCGGCAACCGAGAGTGAGGCGCCGACGACGATCGCCATGACGGCGACCGGCATGCGGATATTCCAAACGACGGCCCGCACCTGATCCGAGACCGAGGAGGGGTCGAGGAGGGCGGCGACAACCTCGCCGAGGCTGTAGCGGGCCGGCCCCCAGGCGAGATCGACAGCAAAGGATAGACAGAGCGCCGCCGTCATGGCGGCAAGGATCAGCAGCTTGCGCCGGGCGAGGGCGCGGTAGCGCTCCCTCCCGGCTTCGGCTTCAATCGATGTGGCGGCGATCTCGGCCATTTCCGACTACTGGCTCGCCTTGGCGTCGACCCAGTAACCCGGCTGATAGGCGACCGGCAGGAACTTTTCATGGAATTCCTTGAAGGTGGCATCCGGATCGAGATCGGCAAAGAGGTTCGGGTGGAACCACTTTGCCAGCTGCTGGACGGCGACGAACTGATAGGGGCTGGTGTAGAACTGGTGCCAGATCGCATGGACATTGCCGCCGGCGACCGCCTTGGAGCCGGTGAAGGCCGGGTTTTCCATCAGCGTGTTCAGCACCTTACGGCTGTCGCCGAGGGTAGACGCAGCGCTCGGGCCGACATTCACATAGTCCTTGGCATTCTTGGTCTGGCTCCAGTTGGAGCCGGTGACGACGACGACCTCAGGATTGGAGGCGACGACCTGTTCGGCGTTGATCGAGCCGGTATAGCCCGGCAGGAAATCGGAGCCGAGATTGTGGCCGCCGGCCCAATCGACCATCAGGCCGAAATTGTCAGGACCGAAGGTGCCGCAGCACTCCACCAAGCCGGCTGCGCGGTACATGAAGACCTTCGGCTTCGGCGGGTTGGCGGCCTTGAGCTTGTCGGTCACACGCGCCATCTGCTCCTTCCAGTAGGCGGCGACGGCATCGGCGCGGTCCTCGTGGCCGAAGAGCTTGCCGAGGATCTTCAGGCTCGGCTCGGTGTTGGCGAGAATATGCTCGCGGAAATCGATATAGACGATCTTCACGCCGATGCCGGCGAGCATCTCTTCGAGCTTGACTTCGTCGGCGGCGGTCTTGTTGCCGATCGGCAGCAGCAGCACGTCGGGATCAAGCTTGACGACCGTCTCGGCCTGCAGCGTGCCGTCGGTCAGGTTGCCGAGAAAGGGCAGGTCCTTGCCTTTGGGAAACTTCTCGACATAGGCATTGAAGCCATCCTTGTCTGTGGTCCAGAGGTCGTTGCGCCAGCCGACGATCTTGGCGAAGGGATCTTCCTTCTCGATCGGCGCGACGGCGTAGAGCATGCGGCCTTCCCCAAGGATCACACGCTCGACCGGCTTTTCGAAGCTGACTTCACGGCCGGCCACATCCTTGATGGTGAAGGACTGCGCCCAGGCCGAAAGCGGCATCAAGCCGGCAATCGCAGCGGCGGAAACTGCGAGCATTTTCACGAAATTCATCTGGAAATTCCCCTGACGTCTGAATAATGTCCGCAGGCATAGGAAATATGACTTTATGAATCAAGTTATATGTTTTAGAGCGTTTCCAAACTGATCCGATGTCGGGGCACTTGAGATGAATTCGATGAATACAAATTATTCGATCCGCGATGAAATCCGCGATTTCTGGTCGGAGAGGGCGGCGACCTTCGACCAGAGCGTCGGCCATGAAATCTTTTCGGAAGGCGAGCGGAAGGGCTGGCAGCGGCTGATCCGGAAGCATCTCGGCGAGGGGCAGGGACGCGCGGCGCTCGATCTTGCCTGCGGCACCGCCGTGATCTCGCATCTGATGAACGATGTCGGTTTCAAGGTCACCGGGCTCGACTGGTCGGATGCGATGCTGGCGCAGGCGCGCGCCAAGGCGAAGAGGCGCGGCACCGATATTCGTTTCGTTTCCGGCGACGCCGAAAACACGATGGAGCCGCGCGACAGCTACGATGTCATCACTAACCGGCATCTCGTCTGGACGCTGGTCGATCCGGCTTCGGCCTTCAAGGAATGGTTCGCGGTGCTGAAGCCGGGCGGCAAGGTGCTGATCCTCGACGGCAATATGGGCAAGGAGACCTGGGTCAAGGGTCTGCAGAAGCTCTGGACGAAGATCACCGGTAAGGCTGCGGCAAGCCATATGTCGCCGGAGATGATGGCGCGGCACCAGAAGATCCGGTCGCGCGTGCATTTTTCGCATGAGATGCCGGCCGAAGCGGTCGTCGATCTTCTGCGTAAGGCCGGTTTCGTGGACATCGTGGTCGACCGCAAGCTCGGCGACATTCATTGGGCGCAGGCGCGCAAGATGCCGTTCCTGCGTGGACTTGAGCGTATGGTGCAGGAGCGGTTTGCGATCTGTGCGCGCAAGCCTGGGTGAGACACGGTCCCGCGAAGCGGGAGCGATCGATCCAGTGAATCGATCGCAGTGTCGAACGCCCTGAGCCCAAGCGAAGGGCCGGGCAACGGTGCCGCATGTCCCTTCTCCCCAGCGGGGAGAAGGTGGCGGCAGCCGGATGAGGGGGTGCCCAATGGCAAGACCGCGTGTCCTGAGCAAGCAAGGGGCAATTAATGGCGTGCCGTGTGGCCCCCTCATCCGACCCTTCGGGCCACCTGCTCCCCGCTGGGGAGAAGGGAGATCCATCACCCACCGGTGACACTCATATGCCGCGCCACGGCCGGCCTGTTATGCGTGCGATCGATGATGAAGTCGTGGCCCTTGGGTTTGCGGGTAATGGCTTCGTCGATGGCGGCGTGGAGGAGGGCGTCGTCTTCGGTGGCGCGCAGTGCGGCGCGCAGATCGGCGGCGTCGTTTTGGCCGAGGCACATATAGAGCGTGCCGGTGCAGGTCAGGCGCACACGGTTGCAGCTCTCGCAGAAATTATGGGTCATCGGCGTGATGAAGCCGAGGCGGCCGCCCGTCTCTGAGACCCTGACGTAACGCGCCGGGCCGCCGGTCTGGTAGTCGATATCGGTTAGCGTGAATTGTTTCTCCAGATCCGCGCGCAACTCGGAGAGCGGCAGGTACTGGTCGGTGCGGTCCTCGTCGATCTCGCCCATCGGCATGGTTTCAATGACTGTCAGATCCATGCCGCGGCCATGGGCGAAGCGCAGGAGATCGGGCATCTCGGTATCGTTGAAATCCTTCAGCGCCACGGCGTTGAGCTTGATCTTCAGCCCGGCCTTTTGAGCGGCATCGATACCCTCCATGACCTTGGCGAAATCGCCCCAGCGGGTGATCTTGCGGAATTTGTCGGGATCGAGTGTATCGAGCGAGACGTTGATGCGGCGCACGCCGCACTCATAAAGTTCCTCGGCATGGCGCGACAGCTGTGAGCCGTTGGTGGTCAGGGTCAGCTCGTCGAGGCCGGAGCCGATCTTCTCGCCGAGCCGGCGGACCAGATACATGATGTTCTTGCGCACCAGCGGCTCGCCGCCGGTCAGCCTGATCTTCCTCACGCCCTTGGCGACGAAGGCGCAACAGAGCCGGTCGAGCTCTTCCAGCGTCAACAGGTCCTTCTTCGGCAGGAAGGTCATGTTCTCGGCCATGCAATAGGTGCAGCGGAAATCGCAGCGGTCGGTGACGGAGACGCGGAGATAGGTGACCGCCCGGCCGAAAGGGTCGATCATCGGATGTGCATCCGCCGCCAGCGGCGCTGCGTTGCCTAGCGTTCCGACTCTCGTATTCACCAATTCCTCCGCTAGCGGATCTGAAACGCGCCAGATCGAATGCCTGTTTTCAAGCGATATCTTTCTATCTGTGCATATGTGATTGCGCCGTCAAGGGAAACGGATTTCGCACACGCTAATTTGCGCTTGCCTCGAAAAAGGCGAACGCCTACTTCTCCAGGGGAAAGAGGGTGATAGAGATGAGCGATACCTGGCCGAGCGAACTTCGTGTTTCGAAAGACCGGCAGAGGCTGGCGATAACCTTCGACGACGGCCGGAGCTTCGACCTGTCGGCCGAACTCCTGCGCGTGCTGTCGCCGTCGGCCGAGGTGCAGGGCCACGGGCCGGGGCAGAAGGTGACGGTGCCGGGCAAGCGCAACGTGGCAATCATCTCGATGACGCCGACCGGCAATTACGCCGTCAGGATCGGATTCGACGACATGCACGATACCGGCATCTACACCTGGACCTATCTGCGTGAGCTCGGCGAACGCGGGGCGGAGCTGTTTTCGGCCTATGAGGACGAGCTCAGGGAAAAGGGTATGAACCGCGACACGGCGGAAAAGCCGCGCTGAACTGAAAAATAACCGGCCGTCGGGGGAGTTATGGCGAAAGCGAATAGCAAGAACTGGCTGCGCGCCAAAGGCAGCTCCGCCGGCAGCAAGGTGACCTTCCTCGAGCTCTTCTTCGATCTGGTCTTCGTCTTTTCGATCTCGCAGCTTTCGCATGCGCTTGCCGCCCATTACACGCCGCTCGGTGCGGCCGAAGCGGCGCTGATGACCTTTGCCGTCTGGTGGGTGTGGATCTTCACCGCCTGGGTGACGAACTGGCTCGATCCCGACAAGATGCCGGTGCGCGGCATGCTGGTGACGCTGATGATGCTCGGGCTTGTGCTGTCAGCCTCCATTCCCGAGGCTTTCGGCGACAAGGGGCTGCTTTTTGCCGGCGCCTATGTCGCGATGCAGGTCGGGCGCTCGCTGTTTACGACCTACGCGATGACGCGCGTCGACCGCGCCAACACGCTGAATTTCATCCGCATCAGCACCTGGCTCGCGGTGGCCGGCGTCTTCTGGATCGCCGGCGGGCTGCTCGAGCATGAAGCCCGGCTGATCGCCTGGGTGATCGCGCTGGCGATCGAATATGCCGGTCCGGCGGCCGGTTTTGCCGTGCCCGGGCTCGGCCGCTCGAGGCCTAGCGACTGGGACGTGTCTGGCGCGCATATGGCCGAGCGCTGCGCGCTCTTCGTCATCATCTGCCTCGGCGAGGCGATCCTCGTGTCCGGCCGCACTTTTTCGGAGCTGCCGGTGTCGGGGCTGACGGGCATCGTTTTCGTCACCGGCTTCGTCGGCACGGTTGCCATGTGGTGGCTTTATTTCCGCTTCGGCCACGGGCGCGCCGCCCATCGCATCGAACATGAGGAGACGCCGGGAGCTTTGGCGCGGCTGGCCTTCACCTATGGGCACATCCCGATCCTTGCCGGCATCATCGTGCATGCGGTGGCGGTCGAATTCATGTTCTCGCATCCGCATGAGACGGGCGATCTCGGCATCGCCGCGGCGGTGCTCGGCGGCTCCGGCCTGTTCCTGATCGGCAATCTCTGGTTCAAGGGCGCGACCAGCGGGCGGATGCCGTTGTCGCATCTCGCCGGTCTGGTGGTCGTGATCCTGCTTGCCTTCGCAGCACCCTTGATCGAGCTCTATCTGCTGGGCATTCTGGCGACGCTGGTGCTGATCATTGTCGCGGCCTGGGAATACCGCTCGCTGACCGGCACATCGGCTGCGCCGACGCTGCATTGAGATCAATCGTCGTCGTCGCTGAGATCCTTGAGCAGCACGGTGATAATGCGCTCCATTGAATCGGCGGTCGCCATGCATTGCTCGATCGGCTCGTCGGAGAGCGTGCGTTCGATGAGATCGGTCTGAATCGCCATCGCCGCCTCGGTCAGCCGGCGGCCTTCCCCAGTGAGATAAAGGCGCAGCACGCGCTTGTCGCGCGCGTCTCCGCGACGCTCGATCAGCCCACGCTTTTCCATCTGCGGCAGCAGCATGCTCATATTGGAGCGGCCGACCAGGAGCTTGCGCGCCAGCTCCTGCTGCGAGATGCCTTCGAAACGGTAGAGATTGACCAGAATGTCGAGGTGCGGCGGCTTGATGTCGAGATCGGCCAGCGAGCGGGTCAGCGACTGCTGCATCAGCTGGCAGGCGCGCGCCACCGCGATCCAGCTGCGAAAACGCGGATGATCCCAGGGAAGGGATTGATTTTTGTTCATCGTTGTACTTTATTGTTCAGTGTTGAACGTATTTGGATTCCCACTATGGCAAATTTCGCGCTCAAGGTCATCCGCCTAGGATTTTCGGTTCTGCAAGCGGTTTCTCCCCAGCTGGCGGGCAGGGCGGCGTTTCTGCTGTTCTGCCGCACGCCATCGCAGCGTCCGAAGGGCGGCAAGGCGAAGGCGGCGCATGCGGCTGGTGCGGCACGGCTTGCGGGCGCCGAGCGCTTCGTCCTCAAGCTTTCCAGCGGCGCCAAAGCCCATGCTTACCGGCTGAATGGCGGGGCGCTGGGGAAGCGCAAGCGCTATCTCGTCACCCATGGCTGGGGTTCCAGTGCGATCTATATGGCCGATCTCGTTTCGACGTTGGCGGCAACGGGTGCCGAGGTCGTGGCGCTCGACTTTCCCGGTCACGGTCGTGCGCGCGGACGCTTCCTGCATATGGGGCTTGCTGTCGAGGCGATCGCGGCGGCAGGGGAGCGGTTCGGGGCATTCGATGCGGCGATCGGCCATTCCTTCGGCGGTGCAGCGCTGATGGTCTCGGCCGCCGCCCTCCTGCCAGATGCGGCATCCGTCACTGGCGAGCGACTGGTGCTGATCGGCGCGCCCAGCGAGATGGCTTGGCTGTTCACCGACTTCGGCCGGCTGATCGGCCTTGGCGCCGCTGCGCAGGCGGCGCTGGAGAATGAGGTTCAACGTGTCACCGGGCGGCGACTCGAGGATTTCGACGCCGGCAATACGGCAGGTACGATCTCGAGTTCGGTGCTGGTGGTTCACGCGGAGGACGACAAGGAAGTATCGTCGGCGCATGCCAGGCGTTATGGTGCGGCGGGCAAGCGTGTACGGCTGTTCTGGGCGAACGGCTTCGGGCACCGGCGCATCGTCGGCGCGGCTCCAGTCCTTGGAGCAGTCGCGGCCTTCCTCGAAGAGGAGGCGCATAAGGAGCTCGAATGCATCAAAAAAGATGCGGAGATCATTCCGATTTTTGAGCTTCCGGCGCGGCGCGCGGCATTGTAGCGTCCGGCGCGAAGATCAAGCCGCGGCGGGACGCCCCATGAAAATCATCAGCAGCATCGAAGAGCTCAATACGATCTATGGCGCAGGCCTGTCGCAGGCCTCGGTCGACAAGGTGACCAAGCGACTGACGCCGCTTTACCGTCAGATGATCGAGATCTCGCCTTTTGCCGCGCTTGCGACCGTCGGGCCGGAGGGGCTCGACTGTTCGCCGCGCGGCGATCTCGGCGGCGTGGTGCGTGTCGTCGACGACGAGACGCTGCATCTGCCGGACTGGCGCGGCAACAACCGCGTCGATTCGCTTTCCAACATCGTGCGTGATCCCAGGCTTGCGCTGATGTTCCTGATCCCCGGCTCGAACACGACGATGCGCATCAATGGCCGCGGCGTCGTCTCCAATGACGAGACGTTGCTCCGGGGCTTTGAGATGGACGGCAAACATCCGCGCACGGTCGTCGTCATCTCGATCGACGAGGTCTATTTCCAGTGCGCGCGCGCCGTGATGCGGGCCGAACTGTGGAACGTCGAACAGTTCACCGATCCCGCCGGCCTGCCGACGCCGGGACAGATGCTGAAGGCGGCCGTCGGCGATTTCGACCAGGAAACCTACGACCGGGAATGGCCCGGTCGCGCGGCGAAGACGATGTGGTGAAGGCCGTCAGGCTTTGTAGATCAGCCAGCTCTTGCTGAAGTCCTTCTGCATCCCGTCCTGATAGAGGACGATGCAGTTGCGCCCGGCATTCTTGGCGCCGTAAAGGGCGATGTCGGTCTTGCTGTAAAGCTCGCCGGCATCCTCGGCATTCGAGGCCATGCAGATGCCGATCGAGGCGGTAATCGGGCCGTAGTTCACCCGGGTGCGGGAGTTTTTGAACGGGGTGGTTTCCAGCGTGCGGCGGATGCGTTCGGCGATCGCCGTCACTTCCTCGACTGTGTTGCCCTCGATGATCAGCGCGAATTCCTCACCGCCGGCACGGGCGACGAAGACGTCACGCCGGACGTTGCTGCGGATCACCGAGGCGACTGTGGCGAGGATCTTGTCGCCGACGGGATGGCCGTAGGTGTCGTTGATTTTCTTGAAATTGTCGATGTCGGCGAGCAGCAGGGCCGTCACCGGCCGCATGCCTGGATTGTTGAAAACGGCAGCAAGGCGGTCGTCAAAGGCGCGGCGGTTGGAAAGGCGCGTCAGCGAGTCGGTGTTGGCGATGCGCTTATATTCGTCGAGTTCCTTGCGGACTTGATCCATTTCCTGAGAGCGCTGGACGACGTCCTCGACGGTGCGTTCGCCATGCGCCATGGTATCGCCAGTCGCCTGGCTTAAAAGCTCAATCGCGTTTTCGATCAGTTCGACGCTGGCATTGCTCTTGGAGGTGATTCGCTTGTGGGTCTCGCCGAGCAGTCTGGTATAGCTTTCGAGCGAGCTCTGCTCCTGCCTCAGGATTCGCAGCAAGCCGTCGAGTTCGCCTGATATGCGGGTGTGGGCGTCGTCGAAGACCCGGGCCGGGCTCGTGTTGAAATATTGCGCGCCGAGCGCGTCGAGTTCGGCCTGTGTCGCATGGGCGCCGAGGGCCGCAAGCTCTCGGGTAAGGGCAGGATTGGAGCCGATATAGGCCTCGTAGAAGAGTTCGTAGTTACGGGGTATCGGGGCAACGCCCATCGAGCGCATGGCATAGGTGATCTGACCCGCGACATCGGGAACCTGCACCTTGGGCGCGACAGCCGTATTCATCCGGCGATACTCCTCATATATTCAAAGGCAATATTTTAGTTGTTAGCTTAAATTTCTTGGGAAAAGATTAAAGCGACATATACCAAAGATTACATATGACAAGTTCCCGGTGGAGCAATACTTCCTGCAGGCCTATGATTCTTCATCAAAAAACGCATTTTTAGCGAGACAATGCATACCCGTTGTGCGGGAATGGTGTCTGAAAAACTTACAGTTCTTCTTGTGCTGGGGATCGTATTCATCTTGTCGACAGTTGGTTTTGGGCGCCCGCTATTTCAGAACGAGTATTTTGCAACGATACTTCCTGACGGCCGACCCGGTCGCAGTCTGCAAATTCAGGCGTAAGATTATGGGAAGGTCTCGTCACACTTCCTTCGCCATCATGGCCGTCGCCGCCATCACCGCCGGCGCCTTGCTGATGAACCATACCGGCTTCCTTGCCGGAGCTTTCCGCACGGAAATCCTGGCAAGGGTGGATGACGGCGATGTGGTGAATGCTGCGGATATTGCGGGCGGAACAATGCGGTAGAAAGTCCGCCCGCGGCCATCGAGCCTGCCGCAATCACCCCAGGTTCAATTCCTGGAAGAAATCATTGCCCTTGTCGTCGATGACGATGAAGGCGGGGAAGTCTTCGACCTCGATCTTCCAGACCGCTTCCATGCCGAGTTCGGGATATTCGAATACTTCGACTTTGCGGATGCAGTCCTGCGCGAGGCGGGCCGCGGGGCCGCCGATCGAGCCGAGGTAGAAACCGCCATGCTTCTTGCAGGCCTCGCGCACGGCACGCGAGCGGTTGCCCTTGGCGAGCATCACCATAGAGCCGCCGAAGGACTGGAACTGGTCGACGTAACTGTCCATGCGGCCGGCCGTCGTCGGGCCGAAGGAGCCGGAGGCGTAGCCGGCCGGCGTCTTGGCCGGGCCGGCGTAGTAGACCGGGTGGTTTTTCAGGTAATCGGGCATGCCTTCGCCCTTTTCCAGCCGTTCGCGGATTTTGGCGTGGGCGAGGTCGCGGGCGACGATGATCGTCCCGGTCAAGGACAGGCGCGTCTTGACCGGATGCCGCGACAGTTCGGCAAGCACCTCGGCCATCGGCCGGTTGAGGTCGACACGGACGGTCGATTCCGACAGTTTCGCCTCGTCGATCTCGGGCATGTATTTCGACGGATCGGTTTCCAGCTGTTCGATGAAGATGCCGTCGCGGGTGATCTTGCCCTTGGCCTGGCGGTCGGCGGAACAGGAGACGCCGAGGCCGATCGGCAGCGAGGCGCCGTGGCGGGGCAGGCGGATGACCCGCACGTCATGACAGAAATACTTGCCGCCGAACTGGGCGCCGACGCCCATCTGCTGTGTCAGCTTGTGGATTTCCTTTTCCATCTCGAGGTCGCGGAAGGCGTGGCCGCTTTCCGAACCTTCAGTCGGCAGCTCGTCGAGATAGCGGGTCGAGGCGAGCTTGACCGTTTTCAGGTTCATCTCGGCCGAGGTGCCGCCGATGACGATCGCCAGATGATAGGGCGGACAGGCCGCCGTCCCTAACGTCAGGATCTTCTCCTTGAGGAAGTCGATCATCCTGTCATGCGTCAGGAGCGAGGGCGTGCCCTGATAGAGGAAGGTCTTGTTGGCCGAGCCGCCGCCCTTGGCGACAAAGAGGAATTCGTAGGCGTCGGTGCCTTCCTCGTAAATGTCGATCTGCGCCGGCAGGTTGTTCCTGGTGTTCTTCTCCTCGAACATCTTCACCGGCGCGAGCTGCGAATAACGCAGGTTCTTCTTCTCATAGGCATCCATGACGCCGCGGGCGAGCGCTGCCGTATCGCCGCCCTCGGTCCAGACCCTGCGGCCCTTCTTGCCCATGATGATCGCCGTGCCGGTATCCTGGCACATCGGCAACACGCCGCCGGCGGCGATATTGGCATTCTTCAACAGGTCGTAGGCGACGAAGCGGTCGTTATCGGTCGACTCTGGATCATCGAGGATCGAGGCGAGCTGCTTCAGATGGCCGGGCCGGAGCAGATGGTTGATATCGGCAAAGGCGGTTTCGGCGAGCAGGCGGATGCCTTCCGGCTCGACGGTCAGGATTTCCTGACCCTTGAAGCTATCGACCGAGACGTAATCGCTGCTGATCTTGCGATAGAGGGTGGCATCCTTGCCGAGCGGAAAGAGATCGTCAGCCATCGAAGTGACCTTTCTGGTGGGCGCGTCGAGAAATTGGAACCGGTCTAAATCTCCTGTCGGGCAAAAGCAATCTGCATGCGGCGAGTTTGGAGGTGGGGCCATGTCGTGCCGCATTTTGTAGTCGGCATGTCACACGCGATAAGCGAGTGAAAGAAGGGGATATCGACATTTGTCGCGAAACGACCGACCTCAGGTTGCCTTCAGTTCAAGCCCGGTTCATATTCCCGGCAGCGTTAACCTGCCGGGGCTTCCAGTGACAAATGCAAAGCCAACTGCTGTCGACGATCTTCTCGTTTTTTTCGAACACGACTGGATCAGGGGCGATCTGCTGCGCCTCGCCAGCGATCCCGAAGGAGCGGACATGTATGCTCGCTTCGTCAATGGCATCCGTATCGACGCCAAACATGGGTCTGACCATGAAACGATCATTGAGGGCAAGTACGGAACCTTCAGAGTGAAACCTGACGGCCACTTCACATACGAGCTGGACCATACGCTCGACGTGGTGAAGAATTTGGGCAAGTACGATCAGCTCATCGAAACGCTGAGCTACAAGATGTCGGATGGCTCGGGGGGCACGGACCTCGGCGTGTTGACCCTTGCGATCGACGGCGTCAACGAAGACGAAAAATACCACGAAGTCCTGGATTTCGATGATATGGGCGTCACGTCGAGGGCGGATAATTTCTTCCTTCCCGACTATCGGGGCTTTGCGCTCTCCGTGAACGGCAGTCAGGAACTGACGCTTCTGAATGGTATTGTTTACGATACCATCCCGGGCGTCGACGCCATCACCGAGGACGGCTTCAGCGATACCGTACTATCCCCGGGTTCTGCGCCCGTAACCCTGAAAATGGTCGATGGCGGGGAGTTCACCTTTCAGAGCGTCTCGATCGCCGAACTGTCAGCATCGCCCTTTCACCTGACGCTCACTGCCCTGAACGACGGCCAGATTGTCTATCAGCAGGAGCTTGAGGTCACCGGTCCCAGTCTCGAGGTCAGCATCGAAGATATCGACGAAGTCCGCTTCGACTTTATGGGCAATTCTGTCGTGATGGACAATTTTTCGCTGTTGGTGTGAGGTTTGGTGAGTGTGCGTCGGCAGAAAATTTGGGGGAGGCGCCAAC
This sequence comes from Rhizobium sp. M1, assembly GCF_002531805.1. Lineage (NCBI taxonomy): Bacteria > Pseudomonadati > Pseudomonadota > Alphaproteobacteria > Hyphomicrobiales > Rhizobiaceae > Rhizobium > Rhizobium sp. M1. The sequence continues at coordinate 13,529 of NZ_NWSW01000018.1, forward strand.
ACACTCTCCCTCATTCCTGTGCTCATCACAGGAATCCAGTGCGCCCAAGTCCTTGGGCGCGAAAGATTCTTTCTCTTGAAGTGTTGATTCATTCACGGCGCGGATGCGCCGTGGCTGGATTCCTGTGACAGGCACAGGAATGAGGGAGCAAGTGGCTAGCTGTCCTCTTCCTCTCGCTCTTGGCGGATGAGAGAGAGGCATGCGGCGTCACCAATTGCCTCTTCTCCCCAGCGGAGAGAAGAGCCTGAGCGCAAGCGAAGGGCAACGATGGACGGCGTGCGTGTGGCCCGCCTCAACCGTCCTATTTCGGGCCGATCATCGTTTCCGGGCGGACGATCGCATCATAATCCTCAGCTGATACGAGGCCGCTGGCGAGCGCTTCCTCCTTCAGCGTCGTGCCGTTCTTGTGCGCTGTCTTGGCGATTTTGGCGGCAGCGTCGTAGCCGATCTTCGGCGCGAGTGCCGTCACCAGCATCAGCGAGCGTTCGAGGCCGGACTTGATGTTGTCTTCGCGCGCCTCGATGCCGACGACGCAATTGTCGGTGAAGGAGACGGCGGCGTCGGCAAGCAGCTGTACCGACTGCAGGAAATTATAGGCCATCATCGGATTGTAGACGTTGAGCTCGAAATGGCCTTGGCTATCGGCGAAAGTCAGGGCGGCGTGATTGCCGAAGATGTGGATGCAGACCTGCGTCAGCGCTTCGCATTGGGTCGGGTTGACCTTGCCGGGCATGATCGAGGAGCCGGGCTCGTTTTCCGGCAGCGCCAGTTCGCCGAGACCGGCGCGCGGGCCGGAGCCGAGGAGACGAATGTCGTTGGCGATCTTGAAGAGAGCGGCCGCTGCGGCATTGATGGCACCATGGGAAAAGACCATGCTGTCATGTGAGGCAAGCGCCTCGAACTTGTTCGGCGCGGTGACGAAGGGCAGGCCCGAAATAGCGGCGATCTCGCCGGCAACCTTTTCGGCAAAGCCCACCGGCGCGTTGAGGCCGGTGCCGACGGCGGTGCCGCCCTGGGCGAGCTCGCAGAGGCCGGGCAAAGTCATCTCGATGCGCTTGATGGCGGAGCCGACCTGGGCGGCGTAACCGGAAAATTCCTGGCCGAGCGTCAGCGGCGTCGCATCCTGGGTGTGGGTGCGGCCGATCTTGATGATGTGGCTGAATTCCGTGACCTTCATGTCGAGAGCGGCATGCAGGTGTTTCAGGGCCGGCAGCAGGTGATGCGCGATACGTTCGGCGCAGGCGATGTGCATGGCCGTGGGGTAGGTGTCGTTGGACGACTGGCTCATGTTGACGTGATCGTTCGGATGCACCGGCTTCTTGGAACCCATGACGCCGCCCAGCATTTCTATGGCACGATTGGAGATGACTTCGTTGGCATTCATGTTCGACTGCGTGCCGGAGCCGGTCTGCCAGACGACCAGCGGAAAATGGTCGTCGAGCTTGCCGTCGATCACTTCCTGGGCCGCATCAACGATGGCTTTGCCGAGGCCAGGATCGAGCTGGCCAAGCGCCATGTTAGCGCGTGCCGCGGCCTGCTTGACGATGCCGAGTGCGCGCACGATCGAGAGCGGCTGCTTTTCCCAGCCGATCTTGAAATTGCCGAGCGAACGCTCGGCCTGGGCGCCCCAATATCGGTCGGCGGCGACGTCGATGGGGCCAAAAGTATCGGTTTCGGTGCGGGTTGCGGTCATTGGGGTTTGCCTTCCTGTCACATGCTGTTTCGGGCATTTTCGAAAGATGAGGTTTTATAGGTGGGAAACCAGGACAAGAAAACCGGATGCCGTGCGAAATATTGAAAATTCCAGTCAGGTTTGCGCCGGCTGGCGGCCGTGCTTTTTCGGCCACTTTGAAAATATTATGCATCGGCAGGTTTTTGCCGCACTGGTCTGGCGGCAAAAATTCAGTAAAAAATTAACTAATAATTTCATAATTTTGTGTGAACTGCTGGGCGGCGCCGTGCAGCATTTCCGTCACAGAGAAGTGAGTCCGCCGGCGCTGGCGGCGAAGGCCGGTTTCTGATCAATGAGGCCCTACGCTGCGTGAGTTTCGCGGGATTTGAGCTGAGAACAGCATGACATCGGGACTGGAATATATATGACGTTCGTTTTGAAAAGCGCGGTATCCGCATTGGCAGTTTCCTGCGGCCTGGCAGTGATGGCCGCTCCCGCACATGCCTACACGCTGATGGATATGCTGCGGGGCGACAGGCAGCGGAGCCAGAGCACCATCTTCATGGATCAGGCGCCGGGCCGACCGGTGCCGCGTGGCGCCGCCGGCGGCTCGCTCGGCGGGCTTGATCCGGAGGCGCCGCTGCCGAAGGTCAGCGGTCCGCGTTACTACACCTATAAAGCCGAAACGCTGCAGTTCGTCGACACCAGCAAGTTTGCCGATCCCGTCGTCACCGGCGCGGTCGCCGAGGTTTCGCCGAGCGGTGAGGCCGGCGCCGAACCGGTCGTGCAGCGCCGCCTGCTGGCGCAGGCCAAGGTGCGCGCCAATGCCGACGTCGCCAAGGCGCTCGAGGCCTATTACGGTGACAGCCGCAATCCGCTCGTCTGGGTCGAAGGCAATGGAATCAACGAGCGCGCCAAATCGGTGATGGGCGCACTTGCCGATGCGGCCTCCGTCGGCCTCGATCCCGCCGATTACGCCATCCAGACACCGGCAATTGATCCGGCCAATCCCGATCCGGCCGTCCGCGACCGGGCGCTGACCCAGTTCGAACTCGAACTCTCGGCCAAGGTGCTGGCCTTCGTGCAGGACACGGTGCGCGGCCGCATCGATCCGAACAAGATTTCCGGCTATCACGATTTCCAGCGCAAGGTGGTCAATCTGGCGCCGGTCCTGAAGCTTGCCCGCATGAGCCCCGATGCCGGCGCCTATATCGCCAGCCGCTCGCCCGATAGTCCGCAGTTCGAGGCGCTGAAGGCGGAGCTTGCCAAGCTTCACGCCGCCGATGGCGGCAACGAGGAGCAGATCGTGGTTTCGCTCAGCGGCCTGCTGAAGCCCGGCGACAGCTCGCCCGAGATCGCCAATATCGTCAAGGCCGTCCAGAAGCACGGTTCCGAGACGCTGAGGACCGATCACGCCGCGACCTTTGCAGCCTACGCGGGCAGCAGCGACTATTCGCCGGATATCGTCGCGCTGGTGGAGGATTTCCAGAAGGAGCGCGGGCTGAAGGCCGACGGCGTCATCGGTCAGGCGACGGTGCGCGCCATGACCGGCGGTGACACCAATGCCTCGAAAATCGACAAGCTCGCCGTCGCCATGGAACAGGCGCGCTGGCTGCCGGAAGATCTCGGTTCGCGCTATGTCATGATCAACCAGCCGGCCTACATGGCCTACTACCACAACGACGGCAAGGAACAGCTGTCGATGCGTGTCGTCGTCGGCGGCAAGAACAATCAGACCTATTTCTTCAACGACGAGATCGAGACGGTGGAGTTCAACCCGTTCTGGGGCGTGCCGCAGTCGATCATTATCAATGAAATGCTGCCGAAGCTGCGCTCGGATCCGAACTATCTCGACCAGCTCGGCTATGAGGTTGAGGTGAACGGCCATGCCGTCGCCTCGTCCAGCGTCGACTGGTACGGCTCGACCGACAATGTTTCGGTCCGCCAGCCGCCAAGCAGCGACAATGCCCTCGGCGAACTCAAGATCCTGTTCCCGAACAGCCATGCGATCTACATGCACGACACGCCGTCGAAGAGTTTCTTCAAGCGTGATATGCGCGCTCTCAGCCACGGCTGCGTGCGTCTTTCCAATCCGCGCGCGATGGCAGCGGCCGTGCTCGGCACGACCGTCGACGATGTCGCCAAGCAGATCGCCAACGGGCAGAACCATGCGGTGAAGGTGCCGCAGAAGGTCCCGGTTTACGTGTCCTACTTCACCGCCTGGCCGAACAAGGACGGCGTCGTGGAATATTTTGACGACGTCTACGGCCGCGACACCTATGTCAAAAAGGCCTTCGACGCGACGACAAAGGCGCGCGGCGCGCAGATCTGACGCAGGTTTTACGGGTTTTGGAACGGGCGGTCTTCGGGCCGCCCGTTTTGTTTTGGGGCGAGTAGCGGAGTGTTGAGTTTGGCAGACTGGCGCCACAAACTCGTCCCTCATTCCTTTGCACGTCACAGGAATGAGGGGGAGAAATGAGCGGACTCCTCAGACCGCGACTTTCTCCGGATACTCCCGCAACAACCGCTCCACCAGCTCTGGCATCAACTCATCGTAATGCATGATGATCACATCCGGATCGAGGCTTGAAACCGGCACATCCGAGTAACCGAAGGGAACGGCGATCGACGGGACGGCGGCATTCTTCGCCACCGCGATGTCGTTGATGCTGTCGCCGATCATCACGGTGCGGGCGATGTCGCCGCCGGCGCGGTCGATGGTGCCGGTGAGATGGCGGGCGTCGGGTTTGCGGTATTCGAAAGTATCGCCGCCGGTGATGGCATCGAAATAGCCGGCGAGGTCGAGCTTGTCGAGCAGGCCGAAGGCTAGGCTTTCCATCTTGTTGGTGCAGACGGCGAGGCGGTAGCCGGCTGATCTCAGCCGGTCCATTGCGGCGACCAGGCCGGGATAGGGTTCGGTGTGGCCTGGCATATTGCCGGCATAATGGGCGACGAAACGTTCGACCAGCGGCGGGACGGCGTCGCTTTCGAGCGGATGGCCGCGCAGCCGGCAGGCGCGTTCGATCATCACCCGCGCGCCCTGGCCGACGAGGTGGGTGAGGTCGTCATAGCTGACCGGCTCGAGGCCGAGGGCTGCGATCGTATGGTTCAGGCTTTCGACCAGGTCCGCATGAGTATCGAGAAGGGTGCCATCGAGATCGAAGACGATGAGCGCCGGGCGAACGGGGGCAGGGGTCAAGGGCTTGCCTCTTTGAGCGAATGGGTCTTCCGGGAAGCGACGGGTCGCGCCCGGGGACGAGGGATCGTGCCTGAGGTAGGCGATCACGCGGCGGAAAGCAACGTCCGGTGATGGCCGGGGCGGCCGCAGGCATTTGTTTCGGCTTTTCATTTTCCGTGATGATTTTGACTTTCGTTTGCCAGGCGAGCCGTGTAAACAGCACATCCAACGCAATAAATCGGAGCTGGCGGCGCATGGATGCCCGCGAAATGAAGATCAAGGCCGCCGAGGCCGCACTCGCCCATGTCGAAGACGGGATGCGCCTCGGGATCGGGACGGGCAGCACGGCGGAAGAATTCGTCCGGCTGCTGGCGGAAAAGGTTGCGGGCGGCTTCAGGGTCGAAGGTGTTCCGACGTCCGAACGAACCGCGCGGCTCTGTGTCGAACTCGGCGTGCCGCTGAAATCGCTTGACGAACTGCCGGCGCTCGATCTGACGGTCGACGGCGCCGACGAGGTCGATCCGGCGCTCAGATTGATCAAGGGTGGCGGCGGCGCGCTGCTGCGCGAAAAGATCGTCGCCGCCGCTTCTGAGCGGATGATCGTCATCGCCGACGAAAGCAAGCTGGTCGATACGCTCGGCGCCTACGCGCTGCCGATCGAAGTCAATCCGTTCGGCCTCGTCTCGACGCGGATCGCGATCGAGAAAGTCGCGGCCCGGCTCGGCCTTTCCGGCGAACTCAGCCTGCGCCAGTCGGGTGACGGAGAGTTTACCACGGACGGCGGCCATCACATCATCGATGCATCTTTTGGCCGCATTCCTGATGCAGAGGCGCTTTCGAGCGAGCTGAATTCCATACCCGGCGTCGTCGAACACGGGCTCTTTATCAATATGGCGGCACTTGCGATCATTGCCGGTCCTGCGGGTGCGCGCACGCTGCAGGCAAACAGATAACAGGAGCATACACTCATGATGAACATTGCAGGTCTTGGCCGTTTTGCCGCTGCGACCATCGTTCTTTCCGGGCTTGCCTTCGGCTCCGCCGTCAAGGCGCAGGAGGTTTCCGACGAGCAGCTGAAGGCCGCGCGCGCCGCTGTCACTTCGATCGGCGCCACCGCCGCCTTCGACAACATCCTGCCGGGTCTGGCCGAGCGCCTGAAGGCCGGCCTGATTCAGGACTCGCCGAACTACCAGGACATCATCTCGTCGACGGTCGATGCGCAGGCGCTGGCACTGGCGCCGCGTCGCGGCGATCTCGAGAAGGAAGCCGCACTTATCTATGCCAAGACCTTCACTCTCGAAGAGCTGAAGACGATCGCCGATTTCTACAATTCCGACGTCGGCAAGAAGCTGCTGCGTGACGGCCCGGTCGCCTTGCGCGAGATGGGGAAGGCCGCCGATATCTGGGGTCAGGGCATTTCCCGCGATCTGGAAAAGCAGAGCAACGCCGAGCTTTCCAAGGTTATCAAGGCACCGCCGCCGGCAACCGACAGCCCGGTTGCTCCGGCACCGGCCGCCCAGCAGTAACGACTGCCCGCCAGAATTCGCGAAAGCCCGGCATCGTCCGGGCTTTTTTGTTATGATGCACCAGAGCATGATGCCGAAGGTGAGGCAGATATGTCCGATCGTTACGAGGCTGTGCGAGTACGAATATCAGGCAGGGTCCAAGGGGTGGGTTTTCGCATGTGGACGCGCGATGAGGCGCTGCGGCTCGGGCTGACCGGCTGGGTGCGCAACGAGGCGGACGGATCCGTCGCTGCCTTGGTCGCAGGGCCGGACAATGCGATCTCGACGATGATCGAGCGCTTGAGACGCGGGCCTGCAGGAGCATCGGTTTCTGGCGTGGAGACGGAAGCGACCCGGCTTGAGAAGATGCCGACAGATTTCCGCATCACCTGATGACAGCGGTAATCCGGCAAGGGACGGGCTTATGCCGATGCGCCTGACGCTCAGCCCCAATCCTTCGAGCTCTTGGCCAATTGCCATGCGCCTGTCTCGTCCGGCTCGACGCGCTTGTTGCCGCGGTAGAAAATCGGCAGTCCGGTTTTCTTGTCCATCGCAAAGCGGCTCGGCGTGAATTTCTCGTCTTCGTGGCCCTCGATGGCGAGATTGAGCGCCTCCTTGAATTTGCCGGCCTTGCACAGCTTCGCGAACAGAGTTTGATCCATCTTTTGCTCCGGCATCCTTTTCCGTCTCAACAACCATTGCCCTGCCAGCCTCAGCTGGCCGGGTCAACCGGAAACGGTGACCGGGTCAACCGGAAACGGTGACCGTGCTCAACCGTAAACGGTGAGCGAGGGTTCAGATCAAGATTCGGCAATGGAGAGCGGGAAGAGGCAGGGGCGGGGCTTTTGTTTTCATGAGGATCGCCCCTATATCAGGAACGTCCTTTCCTGCGATTCCCTTCCGGAGTTCCTCATGTCTTCCTACGACTACGACCTCTTCGTCATCGGCGGCGGTTCCGGGGGGGTGCGCGCCGCCCGCGTTGCCGCCTCGCTCGGCAAGAGGGTGGCGATCGCCGAGGAATATCGTTATGGCGGCACATGTGTCATCCGCGGCTGCGTGCCGAAGAAGCTCTTCGTCTATGCCTCGCAGTTTCATGAACATTTCGAGGATGCGGAGGGCTTTGGCTGGACGGTCGGCGAAAGCAGCTTCGACTGGAAGAAGCTGGTCGCGGCCAAGGATGCCGAGATCGCGCGGCTGGAAGGCCTCTACAAGAAGGGCCTCAGCGGCGCCAATGCCGACATCCTGGAAACGCGCGCCGAACTGGTCGATGCTCATACGGTCCGGCTGATGAAAACCGGACAGACGGTGACGGCCAAGACCATCATCATCGCCACCGGCGGAAGGCCGAACCCGCATGCGGCCCTTCCCGGTCACGAATTCTGCATCTCCTCCAACGAGGCCTTTCATCTCGAAGAGCTGCCAAAATCGATCGTGATCGCTGGCGGCGGCTATATCGCCGTCGAGTTCGCCAATATTTTCCATGGTCTCGGCGTCGAGACGACGCTGATCTATCGCGGCGCTGAAATCCTGTCGCGTTTCGACGAGGATCTGAGGCGCGGGCTGCACGAGGCGATGGTCGCCAAGGGCATACGCATTCTCTGCCACGACACGCTGCAGAAGGTCTCCAAAGGCGAGGACGGGCTCACTCTCGAGACGATGAATAATGGCACGCTGCAGGCAGGCGTCGTCCTGCTGGCGCTCGGGCGCGATCCCAACACCGAGGGGCTCGGTCTGGAGGCGGCCGGCGTCGCTGTCGACGAGCGCGGCGCCATCATCGTCGACGACTATTCCCGTACCAACATCGAAAACATCTATGCCCTCGGCGATGTCACCAACCGGGTACAGCTGACGCCGGTGGCGATCCACGAGGCAATGTGCTTCATCGAAACCGAGTACAAGAACAATCCGACGCGGCCGGACTACGAGCTGATCCCGACCGCTGTCTTCTCGCAGCCGGAGATCGGCACCGTCGGTCTCTCGGAAGAGGAGGCGGCCAAGCGTTACGGCGAGCTTGAGGTTTATCGTGCCCAGTTCCGGCCGCTGAAGGCCACGCTTTCGGGCCGGTCCGAGCGGATGATCATGAAGCTGATCGTCGATGCGGCGAGCCGGAAGGTGGTCGGCGCCCACATCCTCGGCCACGATGCCGGGGAAATGGCGCAGTTGCTCGGCGTCACGCTCAAGGCCGGCTGCACCAAGGATGATTTCGACCAGACGATGGCGCTGCATCCGACGGCAGCCGAGGAGCTGGTCACCATGTATGCGCCGAGCTATCGGATTCGCGAGGGAAAGCGCGTCTAAGTCCCAGTTCTTTAGCTGGTGATCCGTGGCGCGCGGATGACCTTGAGGAAAAGCGCCTTCATCGCATCGGTGATACCTTCGGTCGGCGACACCTCGAAATAGAAACCGGGCGAGGCGCATGCCTGCATTTTCGTCGGGATCTCGCTCTGGAAGGGCTTGATCCAGGTATTGTACCAACTGTTGCTCGGCAACGGCAGATAGGTGGTATAGAGCACGGCGATCTTGACGCCGCGATCCTTCAGGGGCTTGCAGAAGGAGGTGTCGATCGGTTCCTGACAGCGGCCACCGGTCGTCTTCTTGGTGCATGTGGACGGCTTGTAGCTGTCGCCGACGCCATCGGATACGAAGAACAGGATTTTTTCGGCGCTGGTGTTCGACGTGCCGTCACCGGCCGGGTCGATGATGGTGTTCATCTGCGTCATGGCGCTGTCGAAGTTGGTGATCTGGTCGTTATTGTAGTTCTGATAGGGAATGGTCATCAGATCGACCGCGTCGGTATAGTTCTTCACCTTCGTCAGGTCGGAGGTGAGGCCGGAGATCGTCGTCAGCTTGGCGTCCTCGGCCTTGGTGCCGAAAGTGTAGACGCCCATACGGAACTGGTCGCTGCTGATGCGCTCGGTCTTGGCCGTATCGGTCAGCGCCTGGGTCGCCTGGCGCACTACGTCGATGCGCATGGCGACACCGAGGCTTTTGGCTATGGTATAGTTGTTGGTGCTCTTGTCCATCTGGTGGCAGGCAAAGGCGCAGCCTGTCTTGGCCTCCAGCTTTGAAACGTCGCTCGGCGTCGCGCCGACGCCCATGGAGGGCGTATTGTCGAGCAGGATATAGAAATCCATGAAGGCGGCGGTCTGGTATTCGGCAGTCGCCGTGCCGGAGATCGTAATCGAGTCCCGGCCAAAAATCTGCATGAAGGTCGTCGGCACCGTCGCTGTGAAGGAAACCTGCGAATTCAGCTTGTTGGCGGTCTTGGTGACGTCGATGCCGAGATCGACGTGAACCTCGGCCAGTTCCCCCGACACTTGGGACATGAAGATGTTGCGCGCGTCGGTCTTGCCGAGCGAGATCGTGCCGTTGCCGTTCATCGCCATCGCGGCTGCGACCGCGCTGGATTTTTCGGCGATCGAACCGACGGCGGCGGCGTCGGCTGCGGCATAGAGCTGGGTTCTCAGGCTCAGCGCATGGGCGAAGTCCACCGCCATGCCTGCCGTCCCGACAAGCGGCACCATCAGCAATGCCGTCATGATGCCGAAATTGCCCGAGCGGTCCGATATGAAACCGGGCGGAAGGATCGCCATGCCATGTCCCCGATGTTGAAACTCTTTCCGGTTCTACATTCAAAGTCTAAAATATGGGGAAATCGACATGGTATATGCCGGTTTAACCGGGCACTGGCCGACTGCGGCGGCCAGACGAGACGCTTTGGGCGATTGATCTTTGCAAGCCGGATCTAAAGGTCTATAAGCCGCCGGATTATCAAGGCTAGGCCGCATTCCAGGAACTGGGGCGAGAACAGGTGAGTGACATGGCAGAGAATTGGACCCCGAGCAGCTGGCGGCAGAAACCGATCCTGCAGGTTCCCGAATATCCGGATGCAGCCGCTTTGGCGGCAACGGAAGCAACGCTCGCCAGCTATCCGCCGCTCGTCTTCGCCGGCGAGGCGCGCCGGCTGAAGAAGCATCTCGCCAATGTCGCCGAAGGCAACGGTTTCCTGCTGCAGGGCGGTGATTGCGCCGAAAGCTTCGCCGAACACGGCGCCGATAATATCCGCGACTTCTTCCGCGCCTTCCTGCAGATGGCCGTCGTGCTGACTTTCGGCGCGCAGCTGCCGGTCGTCAAGGTCGGCCGCATTGCCGGCCAGTTCGCCAAGCCGCGTTCATCGAACGTCGAGAAGCAGGGCGACGTGACGCTGCCGGCCTATCGCGGCGACATCATCAACGGCATCGAATTCACCGAGGAGTCGCGCATCCCGAACCCGGAACGCCAGGCCATGGCCTATCGCCAGTCGGCCGCGACGCTCAACCTTCTGCGCGCCTTCGCGATGGGCGGCTACGCCAACCTCGAAAACGTGCATCAGTGGATGCTCGGCTTCGTCAAGGACAGCCCACAGGGCGAGCGGTACCGCAAGCTGGCCGACCGCATCAGCGAAACCATGGATTTCATGAAGGCGATCGGCATCACCTCGGAAAACCACCCGAGCCTGCGCGAGACCGATTTCTTCACCAGCCACGAGGCGCTGCTGCTCGGCTACGAGGAAGCGCTGACCCGCGTCGATTCCACCTCGGGCGACTGGTACGCCACATCAGGTCACATGATCTGGATCGGCGACCGCACGCGCCAGGCCGACCATGCGCATATCGAATATTGCCGCGGCATCAAGAACCCGATCGGGCTTAAATGCGGCCCATCGCTGCAGGCCGACGATCTGCTGCAGCTGATCGATATCCTGAATCCGGCTAACGAAGCCGGGCGGCTGACGCTGATCTGCCGTTTCGGCCATGAGAAGGTCGCCGAAAACCTGCCGCGCCTCATCCGCGCCGTCGAGCGCGAGGGGCGCAAGGTCGTCTGGTCCTGCGACCCGATGCACGGCAACACGATCACGCTCAACAACTACAAGACCCGTCCCTTCGAGCGGATCCTGTCGGAAGTCGAAAGCTTCTTCCAGATCCACCGCGCCGAAGGCACGCATCCCGGCGGCATCCATGTCGAAATGACCGGCAAGGACGTGACGGAATGCACCGGCGGCGCCCGCGCCGTCACCGCCGACGATCTGCAGGATCGCTACCACACCCATTGCGATCCGCGCCTTAACTCCGACCAGGCGCTCGAACTCGCCTTCCTGCTTGCCGAGCGCATGAAGGGCGGCCGCGACGAGAAGCGCATGGTCGCCAACGGCTGAGGCCGGTTGATATGGATGGAGAAAAGCCCGGTTCGCCCGGGCTTTTTTGTTGACAGTTGGTCTACTCGTCTTGCGCTTTCCTGCGGGTACTCCCTTGCGGGAAATGGGACGTGTCCTCGGCAAAGCAGATCGGTGCCATATGCCCGCTGCTTATCTTCTCCCTCATTCCTGTGCCTGTCACAGGAATCCAGTGCGCCCAAGTCCTTGGGCGCGAAAGACTCTTTTCCTTGGGTATTGATTCAATCACGGCGCAGACGCGCCGTGGCTGGATTCCTGTGACAGGCACAGGAATGAGGGAGTGTGTGAGGACGCTTTCGCCAGATCCTCCACCGGGCAGATCGGCATAACATGCCGAATGCAGGTGGCCCGGATGAGAAGCGTACGCGGCACGAAGAGGCATGCGGCATACGCTTTCTCCCCGACAGCCGTTTGCTGCACTCAAATGCTGGCCTGAACGCTGTGCAGGTTGGCGTAAACGCCGCCTTGCGCCATCAGATCGTCATGCGTGCCCTGTTCGACGATGCCGTCGCCCGTCAGGACCAGGATGCGGTCGGCATGTCGGACGGTCGACAGGCGGTGGGCGATGACCAGGGTGGTTCGGCCGTTCGCCAGGCTCAGCAGCGCCTGCTGCACCGCCCGTTCGCTCTCATTGTCGAGCGCGCTGGTCGCCTCGTCGAAGATCAGCATCTCAGGATCCTTGAGGAAGGCGCGGGCGATGGTGATGCGCTGGCGCTGGCCGCCCGAAAGTTTTACGCCGCGCTGGCCGATATCGGTGTCATAGCCATTGGGCAAGGCCATGATGAAATCGTGCGCATTGGCGGCGCGGGCAGCCGCTTCGAGCTCGGCATCGGTCGCGCCCGGCCTGCCGTATCGCAGGTTTTCCGCAACCGTGCCGGCGAAGAGATAGACATCCTGCTGAACCACGCCGACATGGCGCCGAAGCGAGGCGAGTGTCACGTCGCGAATATCGGTGCCGTCGATCCGGATCGCCCCGGCCGCGACATCGTAGAAGCGCGGGATGAGGGCGCAGAGCGTGCTCTTGCCGACGCCGGAGGGGCCGACCAGAGCGACGAACTCTCCGGGGGCGATGGTCAGTGACAGCCGCTCCAGAACGCTGGGGCCATCGGCCTCATAGCCGAAGGCGACGTCGCAAAAGCTGATCTCGCCCTTAGGCACGGGCATCGGACGGGCGTCCGGCCGATCGGTGATATCGGGCGCGATCTCCAGGATTTCCATAGCCCTGATGAAGCCGGTATAGCCCTCCTGCCAGAGCCGCACGAAATTGGCGAGCCGCTGCACCGGATCGACCAATACGGCGACACAGAGCAGGAAGGTCAGCATATCGGGGACGGTGAGATCCGCTGACAGGATGCGCAGGCCACCGACGATGATCACCAATATCGTCACGAGCTGGGCGAAGGTTTCGGTGCCGACCGAAAACCAGGCTTCGCTTCGGTAGCCCTCCGCGCGGCTTTGCAGGAAGCGCTGGTTCTGTTCGTCGAAGCGCTGCCTTTCCAGCGCCTCGTTGGCGAAGGACTGGACGACGCGGATACCTGCCAGAGCGTCCTCGACGCGCTCGTTGACGGCGGCGATCTGCCGCTTGCTGGCTTCGAGCGCGCGGTTCATCCGCCGGTTGAAATAGAGCGCATAAGCGACCGCGACCGGCGTGAGCAGCAGGATCAGGGTCGCCAAGGGCGGGTCGATGAAGAAGAGCACCAGCATGGCGCCGGCATATTTCAGCACGGCGATGGCAAGATCCTCGGGGCCGTGGTGGAAGAGTTCGCCGAGCCAGAGGGAGTCGTTGGTGATGCGGCTCATCAGCTGGCCGGTGCGCTGGCGGTCGTAGAAGCTGAAGGAGAGTTTCTGGCAATGCTCGAAGAGTTCCTGCCGCACCGTCGCTTCGATACGGGCGCCCATGACGTGGCCGCGATAATCGACGAAGAAGATCGCGGCGATCTGGACTGCCAGAACGGCCAGCATGACGCCGCCCATCACCAGGATCTGGGTGAAGGCCTGCGGCGCATCGGGCAGGGCCAGAAGGCGGCTGGTGACGATATTGGCGCAGAGCGGCAGGGCGACCGCCGTGCCGGCAACGAGGATAGCGCAAAGCAGATCCGCCAGCAGCAGAGGCAGATGCGGGCGGTAGTAGGAAAGAAATTTTCGCATGCGCGACCAGCGCCGGCCGCGGTCAGCGGCGGGGTCGTCCAGGAAGAATGTGAGGAAGGCGTTATGGCGTCGCGCGTTTTTCCGCGCGCGGGAGAACGGAATATTCATGAGGCAGAATGTCCTTGTGGGCGATGTTTCCTTTCTGTTTGGACAGGATCGCTCTCATGACAGTCTCCCCAGGGTTGAATGAATTGAACCCTCAGTATCGCCGAGAAGCCGGATCAATTCAACTTGGTGACGTGAGGAGATCGATCGGTGTTGTCGACAGGCAACAGCGGAAGGTCGCGTACCGGCCAAGTCCATGCGAGGCGAGCGTGCTTCAAATTTTCTGATCTCTCGTTGAACGGAATGGATTTGACGCCCGCGGCGATCGGCGGCAACCTCCTGCAAAATGGAGGAGTGGTCATGACCGAACGGCATACAGGCGGCTGCCTTTGCGGCGCCGTGCGATATTCGATTGCGGGCGAGCCCGGACCTGTCGTCGGCTGCCATTGCTCGCAGTGCCGCCGGCAGACGGGATTTTATTATGCCGCGGCCAACGTGTCGCGCACTGCTCTTTCGGTGCAGGGCGCCGAAGCGGTCCGCTGGTATCGGTCGAGCGGCGAGGCGCAGCGCGGCTTTTGCGGGAATTGCGGCTCGGCACTGTTCTGGCAGGGCGACGAATCGCCGGAGGTTTCGGTCCTGGCCGGAAGCTTCGACGAGCCCACTGGCCTTTCCTTCGGTCACCACATTTACTGCACTGACAAGGGCGATTTCTACGAGATTACGGATGGCCTGCCGCAATATGACAGGTTTCCGGTCTAGCTTCTGGCTGAAAGCGCGGCGGTGAGGCGGGCGACGTCCTCGCGCAATGCCGTCAGCTCGGTCAGCACATGCATATCGATCTTCTGATGCAGGGAGAGCACTTCGAGCTCGGCCTTGAGATTGACTTCGTAATCCTTTGCGGCCTCGAAGCGGTCGCGCTCGGCCTGGCGGTTCTGCGACATCATGATAATCGGCGCCTGGATGGCGGCGAGCATCGACAGGATCAGGTTCAGGAAGACGAAGGGGTAGGGGTCGAAGGCGCGGGTCGCCAGGAGTATGGTGTTGATTATCGTCCAGACGGCGAGGAATGCCAGGAAGGCGATGATGAAGGACCAGGAGCCGCCGACACGGGCGATGCCGTCGGCGACACGCTCGCCGAACGAAGCTTCGGCGGAGAAGGCGGCATTGACGTCGGTCGAGATGACCTTCCGCTCATGGGTCTTCGCCAGCACGCGTTTTTCGATGTCGCCGAGTTCATCGGCCGGCTTGTCGAAATGATGGTGCATGAAGTTCGAAATATTAGACATGGCCTGTTTCCGGTGTCCGTTATCGATGCAGTCGCCTTTTGGGGCAGTATTCCGCTCCTCCGGCAAATTGCAATGAGTGTCTATGCCGCGAGGCCGCGGCGCGTCCGGTCATAAAAATTTCGTCACCGCAGGATGCAGCTTTCGTCGCGAACATGTTGCCGTTGCGGATGCTGCAAGCTAAATAAATGACATGACACAGGAAAACGCTCTCTCTGATATCTTCCGCATTGCCGTCGGCCAGCTCAACCCGACGGTCGGCGACGTCGCCGGCAATCTCGTCAAGGCCCGCGAAGCGCGCGCCGATACGGCCCGGGAGGGCGCGCATCTGCTCGTCCTGACCGAGCTTTTCATCTCCGGCTATCCGCCGGAAGACCTGGTGCTGAAGCCGGCCTTCATCCGCGCCTGCTGGAAGGCGGTCGAGAGCCTGGCCGCCGATACTGCCGATGGCGGGCCGGGCGTCATCATCGGTTTTCCCCGGCAGGACGAGAACGGGCGTTATAATTCCGTCGCCGTGCTCGACGGCGGCAAAGTCATCGCGGTGCGCGACAAGGTCGATCTGCCGAATTACGGTGAGTTCGATGAGAAGCGCGTCTTCCATCAGGGCGCCATGCCCGGGCCGGTCAATTTCCGTGGAGTGAGGCTCGGTATTCCGATCTGCGAGGATATCTGGGGCGAGCTCGGCGTCTGCGAGACGCTGGCCGAAAGCGGCGCCGAAATCCTGCTGTCGCCGAATGGGTCTCCCTACTACCGCGGCAAGGTCGATATCCGTCATCAGGTGGTGCTGAAGCAGGTGATCGAGACCGGTCTGCCGCTGATCTATGCCGCCCAGCTCGGCGGCCAGGACGAGCTCGTCTTCGACGGCGCGAGTTTCGCCTTCAATGCCGACAGGTCGCTTGCCTTCCAGATGAGCGAGTTCGAGACGGCGCTTGCGGTGACGACGTGGAAGCGCGGCGAAAGCGGCTGGCACTGCGCCGAAGGGCCGATGGCGCGGATCCCCGAGGGCGAGGAGGCCGATTACCGCGCCTGCCTGCTCGGCTTTCGCGATTACGTCAACAAGAACGGCTTCAAGACGGTCGTGCTCGGCCTCTCCGGCGGTATCGACTCGGCGATCTGCGCGGCCATCGCCGTCGATGCGCTCGGCGAGGAGCGGGTACGCACCGTCATGCTGCCTTACCGTTATACCTCGGAGGATTCGCTGAAGGACGCGGCCGATTGCGCCAAGGCGCTCGGCTGCCGCTACGACATCGTGCCGATCGAGCAGCCGGTGACGGGCTTCAGCAGCGCGCTTTCCGATCTTTTCGAGGGCACGGAGAGCGGCATCACCGAGGAGAACCTGCAGAGCCGCGCGCGCGGCGTCATCCTGATGGCGATCTCCAACAAGTTCGGCGCGATGGTGGTGACGACGGGCAACAAGTCGGAAATGTCGGTCGGTTACGCCACGCTCTATGGCGACATGAATGGCGGCTTCAACCCGATCAAGGACCTCTACAAGATGCAGGTCTATGCGCTGGCCCGCTGGCGCAACGAAAACGTGCCGCCGACTGCGCTGGGGCCGTCGGGCGAGGTGATCCCGCTGAATATCATCGACAAGGCGCCCTCGGCAGAACTGCGCCCCGACCAGAAGGACCAGGATTCGCTGCCGCCCTATCCCGTTCTCGACGATATCCTCGAATGCCTGGTCGAGAAGGAGATGGCGGTCGAAGAGATCGTCGCGCGCGGCCATGACGTCGCCACCGTTCACCGCGTCGAGCACCTGCTCTATCTCGCCGAATACAAGCGCCGGCAGTCGGCGCCGGGCGTGAAGATCACCAAGAAGAATTTCGGGCGTGATCGGCGTTATCCCATCACCAACCGGTTCCGGGATCGCTGAAGCGATCGAGATCGTTGACGCCGTCGACATCGGGGAGGAGAAGACATGCGCAGCTCGGTCGAGATCTACAATGTCAGGACGGGCAGGGCACGTGAGGTGTGGCAGACGGATCGGCTGGTGGAAGCGCCGAATTTTGCTCCCGACGGCTCCTATCTCCTGCTGAATGGCGACGGGCTGCTCTTCCGGCTGCCGCTCGATGGCGGCGAGGTTGTTCAGGTCGATACCGGCTTTGCCGTCAACTGCAACAATGATCACGGCATCTCGCCCGACGGCACCGAGATCGTCATTTCCGACAAGAGCGAGTTCGGCAAGTCGGCGATCTATATCCTGCCGATCGAAGGCGGCACGCCGCGGCTCGTTACGGAAAATCAGCCCTCCTATTGGCACGGCTGGTCGCCGGATGGCCGCGAGCTCGCCTATTGCGGCATCCGCGACGATCTCTTCGACATCTACACGATCTCGGTCGAGGGCGGTGTCGAGACACGGCTGACGCATGGCGAGGGCCGTAACGACGGGCCGGATTATTCCGCCGACGGGCAATGGATCTATTTCAATTCCAGCCGCACCGGGCTGATGCAGATCTGGCGCATCCATCCCGATGGCAGCGGGCTGGAGCAGGTGACGTCGGACAATCAGGGCAACTGGTTCGCCCATCCGTCGCCCAGGAACGACAAGGTGCTGATCCTGTCCTACGACCCCTCGGTTTTCGACCATCCGCGCGATCTCGATGTGCGGCTGCGGCTGATGGACATGGATGGCGGCAATCTGAAGACGTTGTTCGAGCTGTTCGGCGGGCAGGGCACGATCAACGTGCCCTGCTGGTCACCAGATGGTGACGAATTTGCCTATGTGCGCTATTTCCCGGCGAGATCTTGAGAGCGGCGCACCGCCATTTTTTTATGGGGTGGTGGTGGCCTTAAGCCCGACGCAACCCTTCTGGAATAGGCATTGGCCGCGCCCTGGAGAGACGCGAACATGCCTTCAACATTAGCCACACGGCTGCGCCTGCAGATAATTCTTGTCCTGATCCTTTGCTTCCCAGGCATGGCAACGGCTCCGTGCCGTGACAACACGTTGGCGAAAGCCAAGGTCGTGGTCGAGGCACGTGTGAAATCGCTCTCGCCAGCATGCCACAAGGCGCCAGATAATGATGGGGCGGTGGGGACAGTATGTTCTCTATAGGGCTTCGCCATCTGATATGGTAATGGGCCTAGATAGATCCCGCCAATGAGGTTAAGGGAAGTTACTCGATCGTGCGCGCCGTGTTGTTCGGGACATTAGCCATCATAACCTGCTGTCCTATTTTATTCTTTGCCGTGTTTCCGGTGGAGTACCTACTGTTGTTCGGAAAATACCAAGAGTCTCAAGCTTTAAATCAGATGGCGGTTCCCATCGCCAAATTCTATATTCAGCACGATATGAGATATGCTTGCGGTAACGAGACGTACTTCAGGAATTATAATGCCATGAGCTTTTTCGATGACCTGCCGCTTTCGCCGGAAGAGGAGCTTATGCTCCAGTCACAGGACAAGATTGCGCTCCTGTTTTTAAGTGACGTCGTTTATGACGAGAATGAATATCTCGACTCTATTCGAACCGTGACCGCTTATAATATGGTCGTCGCCTCTAAGTGCCTGCACAGGCGCACGTCGTGAAAAGCCCTCACCGGCGATCGAGCCAACATTGATGACGGGGTGGTGGGTGGCGAGATTGTACTTTAACAATCACCGTCTCAAGTTTTGACCGAGCAGGAAGCTTAATTTCAATGACACTTGAAGAAAGAGCGATCCTTAAGGCTCTGGCCTCCATGTGTGTTCAGTATATGGATGATGGTCGAAACGGGCTGGTTCACAAGTCCATGAGTGCCGGCGAAGACGCGGTCGAAGTGCTGGCTTCCTATGGTCTGGTCAAACCGGAACCATGGGGCGGCTTCTGGATCGATGAGGGCCTGCATCTTTTGGACGAAGATTGACCTGTGAATGGGCGGCGGGATATCTGCCCGCCGCGCTTGATAGTGCCGCTCAGGCCGCGACGGCGGCCTTGCGACGATCGCGGACGGCGTGGGCCAGATTATCGAGCACGTCGACCGACATATCCCAGTCGATGCAGCCGTCGGTGATGGATTGGCCGTAGACCAGCGGCTTGCCGGGCACGAGATCCTGGCGGCCGGCGACGAGGTTGCTCTCGATCATCATGCCCTTGATGTGGCGGTTGCCGGCGGTGATCTGTCCGGCGACGTCCTTGACCACATGCGGCTGGTTCATCGGGTCCTTGTTGCTGTTGGCATGGCTGGCGTCGATAAGGATGCGCGGGAGAACACCGAGCTTGACGGCTTCGCTGACCACCGCCTGGACATCGGCCGCCTCATAATTCGGGCGCTTGCCGCCGCGCAGGATGATGTGGCAGTCCTCGTTGCCCTTTGTTGAGGCGATGGCAGCCTGCCCGTCCTTGGTGACGGCGGGGAAGTGATGCGGCTGCGAGGCGGCGAGAATGGCATCGAGCGCGACGCGTGCGCCGCCATCCGTGCCGTTTTTGAAGCCGATCGGGCAGGAGAGGCCGGAGGCGAGCTGGCGATGGATTTGGCTTTCGGTCGTGCGCGCGCCGATCGCCCCCCAGCTGACGAGGTCGGCAATGTATTGCGGCGTGATCGTCTCGAGGAATTCGACGCCGGCGGGAAGGCCCATCGCATTGACGTCGAGCAGCAGGCGCCTGGCAATCCGCAGCCCTTCCTCGATACGGTAGCTGCCGTCGAGATGCGGGTCGTTCATCAGACCCTTCCAGCCGACGGTGGTGCGGGGCTTTTCGAAATAGACGCGCATGACGATTTCGAGATCACCGGAGAAGCGCTGCCGCTGTTGCACCAACCGCTCGGCATATTCGCGCGCCGCAGCAGGATCGTGGATGGAGCAGGGGCCGATGACGACGATCAGGCGGTCGTCGTCTCCCTCGAGAATCTTATGGATTGTATGACGGTTGCTGGTCACCGTCTCGCTGACGGCAGCGGTTCGGGGGATTTCCGCGATGATATCTGCGGGTTTGGTCAGCGGGGTGATCTCGAGGATACGCAGATCGTCGATGGTATCGGACACGGTGTGGCTCCTGTTTGGTCATACCGTGCGGAAACAAAAAAGCCGCCAGGTAGACTAGCGGCTGTTCGGGTTGTCGTCGCGTCGACTTCAGTTACGCATGGACCCGCATCCGCTGGGAGCAGCGGTACCAATAAAATCGCGAGGCGTGGATTGAAGTCGTCGACATCAGGCGTATGTAGCGTCGCGGCTGTCTGTTGTCACGCAGAATTTTCTGCCTGAAATCGGACATCCCGGAGGGCGGCCATCGCTTCTGCGGGAGACGGGCTTAAAATATGTCGCCCGAAGCACGCAGCTTCTGGGCGACAAGTCCAAATTGCCGCAAAATGAAGGCCGCTTCTGCGATCACAGGGCGTCGACGTTGACGCCGATCGTGATGGCGCCGATCGGCGTTCCCGCATCGTCGGAAATGGTGACGCTTGCCTGCGACTGCAATGTCTGGGTCGACTCGTCCTTTTCGATTTCGTCGACGAAAACGGCATCCTTGCCGGCCCCGAAGGACTTCTGGAATTTCGCCTCGTCGCCCTGCCAGTAGTCGGAGGTGACGTCGCTCTGACCGACATTCAGCCCCTTTGCATCCATGACGAAGATCTCGGTAATCTTGCCGCCTGAGGACTCCTTCTTTTCCTGAAGGAATTTCGACAGCGCATTGCCAAGAACGCCGTCGATCATCGCGTGATCGGAGCCATCGACTTCGGCGCGCCATTTCTTATCGAGAGCGTCGATGTCGGCTTCGCTCAGCTTGGCATTCGCAGCGTCCTGCGCCTTGATAGCCTCGATGATGGCGGGATCGTTGAGCCAGGGCTTGACGTCGCTCTTCACGTAATCGGCGATCGGAGCAAGCTTGGCATCCTCGGCCATGCATACGCCCATGGGCACGGTGAATGCGGCAGAGGCGAAAAGCAATGCGGTCACAACTCTTTTCATAACTGTTCCCTTCCTGTGATCAGTTGTTGAGAAATAAAGCTTGTCGGCGCGGATGACGTCAGAATTCCTCCCAGGCGCCGGGAGCGGTGGCGACGGCGGCATTTCCTGCATGCCGCGGCGCGACGGCTCTCGGCTCGGGGCGAGAGTGACGAGCACTTGGGGAAACGGGCCTGGCTTGGCTTGCCGCAGACGCAGCGACGACGAACCTGCCGGCCGAATCCTGCAGCTGGCGTCCTTGCGAGAGCAGTTCCTGGCAGGCGGCATTGGTTTCCTCAACCATCGCCGCATTCTGCTGGGTCGCGTGATCCATCTGGTTGATCGCTCCATTGATTTCCTGCAATCCCGTCGCCTGTTCGCGGTAGGACTGAACAATGGACGCGATGCTGTCGCTGATGCGGTTGATCTGTTCCTCGATCTTCAGAAGGGCATCGCCGGTCTCGTTCACCAGTCCGACGCCGGCGGCAACCTCCTGGCCCGACACGTTGATCAGGTTCTTGATTTCCTTTGCCGCATTCGCCGACCGCTGCGCGAGTTCACGAACCTCTTGGGCGACAACCGCGAAACCTTTGCCGGCCTCGCCGGCGCGCGCCGCCTCGACGCCGGCATTCAGCGCCAGCAGATTCGTCTGGAATGCAATTTCATCGATGACCCCGATAATGCGGCCGATCTGGCTGGAGGAGGTTTGGATTCTGTCCATCGCTCCGATTGCGTCGCGCACGACTGTCGCCGATACGTGGGCGCTGCGTTTCGTCTCTTCGACCAATTCTCCCGCTTTTTCAGCGCGCTGCGATGATGTCTTGACCGTCGTGGTCACTTCATCCAGTGCAGCGGCGGTCTGCTCGAGTGCTGCCGCCTGCTGCTCGGTCCGCTTGGCGAGCTGATCTGCGGAGGAGGCCAGTTCGCTCGATCCGCCTTCAACCGCGACAGAGGCGATCTTGATCTCCGTCAGCGCGGCCGCAACGGCCTGGACCATGTTGTTGAAATCCTGCCGCAACTTATCGAATTCGGGACCGAGATCGGCAAGCTGGACCGAGAAGTCGCCGGCGGCGAGCTTTTCCAATGCATTGGCTAGGGTGGTCATCACTAGCCGCTGCCGGCTGCTGGCTTCTTCCGTCAACGATGCGTTGCGTGCCCGTTCGGCGTCGAACGAGGCGCTCTGCTCGGCAGCGGCCTGCTCTCTTTCGACCTTCGCGATCGCCTCGTGACGGAACACCTCTAGCGCCCGCGCGAGAAAGCCGATTTCATCGCCATTCTCCTTATAGGTGACGGGGGAGGCCAGATCGCCTTGCTGCAGCGCCCCGATGCGTTCGCTGAGGATTCTGAGGGGGCGGCCAACGAGGCTGCGCATGGCGAGAAGAAAGGCGATGACGGCGAGGGCGGTGATGACGGACTGCGTGAGCAGCGAAACCAGAACCTTCTGCTTGACCGCGGAAGCGATCTTTTCGACAGACCAGTTGGTGACGATGTAGCCGGTTGTCTTGCCTGATTTGTCCAACGGCAGCGGTGCGATAATCGTGACCAAACCGGCGGATATGCCGCTATCGTCGATTGTCGTTTTATCGGGCTTCGCACCGAGGCGCTTCGCCAGATCGGCTGGCGCGGGCAGACCGGCAATGCCGTCGCGTGTCCACGTATCGACGGCAGCGGGCTCGGCGTTGAATGCGGCAAACTGCACGAGATCGAGCGAGGGATCGTCGCGGTAGAGCGAATAGGCCTCGCGAACCGCATTCGCCTTGCCCCATTTCACGCCGCCTGCGGCCAGAGATGCAAACTGCTCCACATCCTTCGACCAGTTTGCCTTGGCGCCGTCGATCAGGGCGCGGGTTTCATACATCCACGTATAGGTGGCCAAGGCGGATATGCCGCAAAGATTGACGGCAACGATAATCGCCGCCAGCTTGGCTGTCAGAGGCATCGTCTTCAAGAAATGGAACATCCGCGGGGCCTGGAATTGCGGCTCGGTCGGATATTTGCGACCGGCATATCAACACGGGCATCCACGCTGACGGTTACATCAAGAGCGATCATGCCCATGTCCGAGCTGCAACCCAAAACGCGCGAAAACAGTGTGTATTTGATGTGTGAATAAATCATAAAGTAGAATGGGATCGAGGGCACACGCAGGTTGTTTCGCTCTCGCACGGTCGGCCGGTGCTTGCTGCCGCGTCGCTTTCCTGAAATAGATGCTTCGTCAGGTGCCCGCTCTTCAGGCGGGAGAATCGGGAATCCGGTGCAAGGCCGGAACGTGCCCAACGCTGTAAGGCTGACGCCCGCCGCTTCATCACGCCACTGGCTTTTGCCGGGAAGGCTGCGGCAGGCGGATGACGCCAAGTCAGAAGACCGGCCTGGCAAGATAGACCCAACCCGCGCGGACGGCGGGCGGTTGCGTTGTTGGGGATTTGACGATGCGACCCTTTGATGAGGATGCCGTTTCAGCGGCGTCCGGTTTTTCTCTCGCCGAACGCGAGGCCGTGTATCACGCGATCATGACGCGACGCGATGTTCGCAGCCAGTTCCTGCCCGATCCGTTGCCGGATGACGTCGTGGCGCGGCTTCTGAGCGCCGCCCATCACGCTCCCTCCGTCGGCTTCATGCAGCCGTGGAACTTCATCCTGGTGAAAAGCGAAGCCGTGCGAGCACGCGTCCGGGACGCTTTTGCGAAGGCCAACGAGGAGGCGGCACTGATGTTCGACGGCGAACGGCGGCAGGCGTACCGCTCCCTCAAGCTCGAAGGCATCGTCGAGGCGCCGCTCGGCATATGCGTGACCTGCGACCCCACGCGCAGCGGCAGCGTCGTTCTGGGCCGCACGCACAATCCACGGATGGATTCCTATTCGACGGTCTGCGCCATCCAGAACCTCTGGCTCGCGGCGCGCGCCGAAGGAATCGGCATTGGCTGGGTCAGCATCTTTCGCGAAGGCGAGCTGAAAACCATTCTCGGCATACCCGATCATATCGAGGTGGTCGCCTGGCTCTGCGCCGGCTTCGTCGACCGGCTTTACGACGAGCCGGAGCTCTCCGTCAAAGGCTGGCGGCAGCGGCTGCCGCTCGAGGAGCTCGTCTTCCACGATGGCTGGGGACGGAGCGAGCCGTAGCGGTCACTGCTGTTGCGGCTGCGGGCCCGGTGTTGCCGGGTTGGCGAGATCGATCGAACCCTGGTCGCCCGCCAGAAACTGCGGTCCGACCTGCCGGACCTTGTTTTGCGCAGGGTCATAGGGACGCTCCGGGACGGACGGCTGGGGTGCCGTTGGCGCAGCCGCGGTATCTTTCGCCGGCGGATTGGTGCGGATCGTGGTGATCGATCCCTGCTGCGGCGGTTCGCTCAGGGCCTGCTTGTCGCGCATCTCTTCGTAATAGGCGGCGAGATTGCAGGCGCAGGCATTTTTCTCGCCGGGCGCGCGGTTCTTGTAGGCGAAGGCGTTCTGCATGGCGCTGTAGGGCGTGCCGGTTGCCACCGAAATCATGTTCGAGGCTTCGGTGCTCCTCACGTCTCGATAGAAAAGCTCGGTCTCGATGCCGGGACACATCTTGGCGCAGGTCTCAGCATCGCGGCCGAAATCGACCGAGGTGGTGTTCGAACTGATCGGGAAGAAGCCGCCGTCGCAGCTGCGCACGCAGATGGTGCTGACCGGCGAAAGCATCTCGGTCCTCGGCAGGCCGTAACGCGGGTCGAACTCTTCACCGCCGCCGAGCGGAATGAAGGTGTCGGCGCGCATCGCCTGTTCCTCGATGCTCGGGGCAGGGTCGTTGGCGCTGCGCTCGGACGGGGCGTAGAAATTCTCGCTGTTGCAATCATTGCGCTCAAGAGCAGCCATCAGTTCGCGGCGCCCGCCGTCATCACCGCCGCCCTGACCGCGCAGTTCGGCGCGGCGATCCTGGAGATACCGGATATTGTCGATCATCCGGGCTTCAGCCTGCGAGAGCTCATCACAATAATCGGCATTCTCGCCGCCGATCACCACCATGCTGCCCGAGGTGCAGCCGTAGCTGCGCAGGTCGTTGCGGACCTTGCGCAGCTCGAGGTTCTGCTCGGCTATGGCACTGGCAAACTGGCGCGCTTCCGGACCATTACCGTTGCCGATCGATCGCGGCAGGTCGGCGAGGCGGCCGCGCAGGTCGTCGCAGATGGCGCTCGTCTGCGCGGTGACGGGCGTCGCGAAGGCAAGGAGAAGCGCAAGAGACAGGTTTCGGCGTTTCACGGCGTCGTCCCGGAATGAGCAAAACGGTCGATGGGTCGAGTGCGACGTCACTTCGCCGCGCGTTTCCTCTTAGCGTGTTTCTCTTAATAAGCTCAGAGAAATTCTTAGCGTATTTTCGTGATCTTATCCAGCAGAGGCCGGCGATTCCCCGGATGGACCGCGTCGCGCCTGAAGTCGCTCGCGGACAGATCCGGTCGCGGACTGTCAGCTCTGCTTCGAGCGGGCCATTTCGGCACGCATCCAGCTTGAGTCTCCCCATGTCGAGAGCCAGATCATCAGATCGGTGAGTGCGGCGACGACGGGCAGGAGCAGTGTGTGGCTCATTCCGCGTGCTGTCTGGTTTTTCTCGGCCTCCCTGAGATGAGCCAATTCTTCCTCTTGAATGGAGGCGATAAGGCCATGAAGCTCGGGGTCACCGGCCTCCAGAAAAGCCAATTGATCCTCAAGGTGACGGTGAACGGTGCTTTCGACCGCCTCGGTACAGATCCAGACCATGTTACGTCCACCGAGGGCTGTCAGGAAACCGAGCAGGTAACCGCCGAGGCTCCAGAATGCCATGACGCGGCATGGCCTGGCCTTCCTGGACGGCATTGCGTCGCGAAACAGGCGGCAATGCTTGATCTCGTCGTCTCGCATTTCGCGGAGTGCGGGAATGATGTCGGGAAACAGCCTACGGGCCATCCAGATCTGTGCGCCATAGATGCGAATTGCGCCGAATTCGCCAGCATGATTGACCTTGAGAATACGACGAACGGTTACGTTTCGATCGCGCTCACCGCAATTGCTCAACGGATTGTCCATGATCGACGCTGCCCCATAGTTCCCCCTCGGCAATAGGCACTACTGCCGCTACTATCGTCAATGGTCGGCACAATCGACGGGGTGCATTCCGCGTCAAGCGGCGCGCAGACCGTCGCTATTCGCGCGGCGGGCGCAGCAAAGGCGAGGGCGGGGCGAGAATGATAGGCATCTTCAGCGAACTCCGCTCGCCTGCAACAACCGGCGGGATGCGCGAAGCTCAACACGGCCTTCACATCTTCGTGGACGGTTGTTACGAACCCGGTTCCCAGCACGGCGGCTGGGCATTTGTGGCCTATCGCGATGCGGTGGAAATCGCCTCCGGATGCGGTGGCGTCCAGGAGTCGGCCAATAATTCGATGGAATTGACCGCCGTCCTGAAGGCTGCAATCTGGATCAATAGCGAAGCAGCCGGCGAAGCTGCGACCATCTGGTCGGATTCCGTCTATGCCGTCAAAGGCTGCAACAGCCGGCGACATATCTGGAAGAACAACGGCTGGAAGAAAAGCAGCCCGAATGGAAACGCTCGAAGGCGAACGATCGACAATGCGGAACTGTGGAAGGCAGTCGATCTTCAACTATCGCAGAACGCCCTGATGACCGTTACCTGGTGCAAAGGCCATTCTGGCATTGCCGGCAACGAACGTGCCGATGCGCTCGCGGATAAAGGGCGCCTGTTGATCCGGGCTGTCTGATATTTCTCGCCGGGTTGCGAGCAGCCGGCTTATGCCGGCTGCGATGCCTCGACGACGGCCAATGCCGCCATGTTGACGACGCCACGCGAGGTGACCGAGGGAGCGAGGATATGGGCGGGCATGGCGGCGCCGAGCAGGATCGGGCCGACATGCAGTCCATCCGTCATCGATTTGACCACGCCGAGCGTGATGTTGGCGGCGTCGAGGTTCGGGAAGACCAGCAGGTTCGCCTCGTCGTGCAGGGTCGTGTGCGGCATGACGCGCTTGCGCAGGGCTTCGGTGATGGCGCTTTCACCGTGCATTTCGCCATCGACCTCGAGATCGGGGGCGGCGTCGCGGACGAGCTGCAGGGCGTTGCGCATCTTGGTGGCGCTTTCGGATTCGCGCGAGCCGAAGTTGGAATGCGAGACGAGGGCAGCGCGCGGGGTGATGCCGAAACGGCGGATTTCCTCGGCCGCCAGCACCGTCGACTCGGCGATCTCTTCGGCGCTCGGATTGAAGGTGACGTAGGTGTCGGTGAAGAAGGTGGCGCCGCGCTGCGAGATCATCAGGCTGAGCGCGGAGAAATCACGCACGTCCTTGCGCTTGCCGATGATCTGGCGCACATCGCGCAGATGCTTTTCATAGCGGCCTTCGAGGCCGCAGATCAGCGCATCGGCTTCGCCGCGCCTCAGCGCCAGCGCGCCGATGACTGTCGTGTTGGTGCGCACGATGGTGCGGGCGGCTTCCGGAATGACGCCGCGGCGGCCGACGAGCGAGAAATAGAGATCGACATACTCGCGGAAGCGCGGGTCGTCTTCCGGATTGATGACCTCGAAATCCTGCAGCGGGCGAATGCGCAGGCCGTAGCGCTTGAGCCGGGTTTCGATGACCTGCGGACGGCCGATGAGAATCGGTTTGGCCAGGCCTTCCTCAAGCAGCACCTGGGCGGCGCGCAGCACGCGCTCATCTTCGCCTTCGGAGAAGATGACGCGTTTGCGCTCGGCGGCCTTGGCCGCGGTGAAGATCGGCTTCATGACGAAGCCGGAGCGGAAGACGAAGCGGTTCAGCTGATCGAAATAGGCATCGAAATCCTGGATCGGACGGCGCGCGACGCCGCTCTGTTCGGCGGCTTTGGCGACGGCCGGCGCGATGCGCAGGATGAGGCGCGGATCGAAGGGCGAGGGGATCAGATAATCCGGGCCGAAGACCGGGGTCTCGCCGGAATAGGCGCGGGCGGCGACATCCGACGGTTCTTCGCGGGCAAGGGCAGCGATGGCGCGCACGGCCGCCATCTTCATTTCCTCGTTGATCGTTTCGGCGCCGCAATCGAGCGCGCCGCGGAAGATATAGGGGAAGCAGAGGACGTTGTTGACCTGATTGGCGAAATCCGAGCGGCCGGTGCAGATCATCGCATCCGGGCGGGCAGCACGGGCGAGATCCGGCATGATCTCCGGCGTCGGATTGGCGAGCGCCATGATCAGCGGCTTGTCGGCCATCTGCGCCAGCAGCTCCGGCTTCAGCACGCCGGCGGCCGACAGCCCGAGAAACACATCGGCGCCGCCGATGTTTTCAGCCAGTGTACGCGTGTCGCTCTTCTGGGCGTAGACGGCCTTCCACTCATCCATCAACTCGGTGCGGCCCTCATAGACGAGGCCTTCGAGGTCATGGACCCAGATGTTTTCACGTTTTGCCCCGAGGGTTACCAGCAGGTTCAAGCAGGCAAGAGCGGCGGCACCCGCGCCGGATGCGACGATCTTGACGTTCTCGATCGCCTTGCCGGCAAGTTCGAGCCCGTTCAGGATCGCGGCGGCGACGATGATTGCCGTGCCGTGCTGGTCGTCATGGAAGACCGGGATCTTCATCTTCTCGCGCAGGCGCCGCTCGACCTCGAAGCATTCCGGCGCCTTGATGTCCTCGAGATTGATGCCGCCGAAGGTCGGCTCCAGCGAGCTGACGGTCGAGACCATCTGGTCGACGCTTGCCGCGTCGATCTCGATGTCGAAGACGTCGATGCCGGCGAATTTCTTGAAGAGCACGGCTTTGCCCTCCATGACCGGCTTGGAAGCCAGCGGGCCGATATTGCCGAGGCCGAGCACGGCGGTGCCGTTGGAGATGACGGCGACGAGATTGGCGCGCGACGTATATTCAGCCGCCATTTCAGGATTGTCGCGGATGGCAAGGCAAGGGGCGGCAACGCCCGGCGAATAGGCGAGCGCCAGATCGCGCTGGTTGCCGAGCGGCTTGGTCGCCTGGATCTCCAGCTTGCCGGGGCGGGGGTAGCGGTGGAAGAAGAGCGCCTGCTCGTCGAGATCGCCGCTCGTCAGGTTCTTGTCCGTCTTGGATTTATCCGGGTGATCCATTGCCGCCTCCGTGCACGTCTTTTTCTGGAGTTCCCTCCATACATCAATCGGATACGGGCGACAGTATGGAAATGGGGGATGGGAGAAGTTTTCGTCGAGGGGGTATCCCACCGCACGGCCAATTCGTTCTTTTTTCGCGGCCGACCGTGATGGCGGCAGCACTAGCTAACCCTTTTGGGGAAACTTGTCTGGCGACGGCAGCAAGCGCAAAATGCCGCCTGCGACGGTGCGGGGCGCCGGTCGCAGGGAGGAAATCATGGACAATTTGAACCTGACGACCCTGCAAAGCGGGCAGACGATGGTCAATGACGTGGCCATGGACGCGTTTGCCGCTGGATTTCGCGGCAATCTTCTGACCAGCAAGGATACGGATTACAACGAGGCTCGGGCGATCTGGAATGCGATGATTGACCGCCGGCCAGGCCTCATCGCGCGCTGCGCTGGTGCGGCCGACGTCGTACGCGCGGTGCGGTTTGCGCGCGACAACAGTCTGCTCGTTTCGGTGCGTGGCGGTGGGCACGGCATTGCCGGAAACGCCGTCTGCGAAGGCGGTGTCGTCATCGATCTGTCGCCGATGAAGTCGGTGCGGGTCGATCCCGAAACGCGCCGCGTGAGGATTGAGCCGGGCGCAACGCTTGGCGACATCGATAAGGAAACGCTGGCCTTCGGCCTGGTGCTGCCGACCGGCATCAATTCGACGACCGGCATCGCCGGCCTGACGCTCGGCGGCGGTTTCGGCTGGCTCACCCGTAAATTCGGACTGACGACCGACAATCTGGTTTCGGTCGACGTGGTGACCGCCGATGGTGAGCTGGTGAGGGCGAGCGAGACGGAAAGACCGGATCTGTTCTGGGCGCTGCGGGGCGGCGGCGGCAATTTCGGCGTCGTCACCTCATTCGAATTCCAGCTCAACCCGCTCCATTCCGAAGTACTCGCCGGACTGGTCGTGCATCCTTTCGCCGATGCGGAGAAGGTGCTGCAGGAATATCGGCAGGCGCTGGACGAGGCACCCGATGAACTGACCTGCTGGGTGGTGATGCGCCAGGCGCCGCCGCTGCCGTTCCTGCCGGCCGAATGGCACGGCAAGGAGATCGTGGTGCTCGCCATGTGCTATTGCGGAGATATTGCGGCGGGGGAAAAGGCGACGGCCAGATTGCGGGCGATCGGAAAACCGATTGCCGATGTCGTCGGTCCGGTGCCGTTCACCGGCTGGCAGCAGGCCTTCGATCCGCTGCTGACACCTGGCGCGCGTAATTACTGGAAGACCCAGGATTTCTCCTCCCTCTCGGATGCGGCGATCGACGTGCTGCTCAACGCTGTGCGCAAGCTGCCGGGGCCGGAATGCGAAATATTCATCGGCCATGTCGGCGGTGCCGCCGGGCGTATTCCCACCGAAGCCACCGCATTTCCGCAGCGCAGTTCGCATTTCGTCATGAACGTGCACGCGCGCTGGCGGGAAGCGGGGATGGATGCAAGCTGCATCGGCTGGGCGCGTGAACTCTTCGAGGCAACCAAGCCGCATGCTGTGGGTACCGCCTATATCAACTTCATGCCGGAGGATGAGACGGATCGGGTCGAGATGGCTTATGGCGCCAATTATGCGCGTCTCGCTGAAATCAAGCTGCGCTATGATCCGAACAATCTGTTCCGCATGAACCAGAACGTGAAGCCGATGGCGGCTGTCCGGGCTGCCTGACGGGATCGGGTAATAGCAAAAGGTTGAAGTCCTAGCCGCGCGTCGGGTCCGATGCGCGGCGTTTCATGTCCTTGACTGGTGACATTGCGATGGTCGGTCATTCCTCGGTGAGATCAATCAATTCCTGCATCAGCGCCGTGTCGTCGGAACCGGCTTGATCGTCCGGCCTCAGAACATGGGTAAGCCACGCGCCGTCAGCGGCCAGGCGAACGATCTCGAGCCGGCTTCCCGCGTCGGTCGCGGCGTGCCTGGTGAGCCGATCATGGATCCATTTGTACCAGAGGCTCTTGGAATAGGGATCAGCGAGTACGGTCATGGTCTGCGCCGACCACGGGCTGCTGTTGAGAGCGCGGTCTGCAAAGAGCGTGCGCACGTAGGCGCGGGTGAAGGTGCCGCGTCCACCCTTGTCCTTGTCTAGTTCCTCATCGATCTCGCGGTCGAAGCTTTCCATCATGCCGTCGAAGACCGCCTCCACGAGAGCCTGCTTGTTGGGAAAATGGTGAAACAGTCCGCCTTTGGTCACGCCGGCCGCGCTGGCGACCGCCTGCAGGCTGACGGCGGCGAGACCATGCTCGAGCGCCAGTTTCGTGGCGCAATCGAGAAGCGCCTGCCGGACGACGTCAGGCTGTTTCTTTCTGTTGCGGGGGCTATCTATCAAGGCATGACCCGTCTTGGTGAGGAAGAGCTTTCAGCTGTCAGTAGCACTCCTGGGCTTACGGTTCCATGGGAACTCGTGACATGATAAAGCTATCATACCAACCGGTAGGTATCTTGCAAAGCAAAAAAATATCGACTATCTGTCGGCTCAGGAGGCCCGCCGAACGTCATTTCGGCGGGCTGTGTTTTTTGGACTGCAGTGGCCATCCGGAAGGCTAATGGATATGCATCTTCATAGGAAATCATTGCGTTACGTGCTGTCTCTGGCGCTTTTCTTCGGCGCCGGCCCGGCGGCTCACGCTCAGGAAGACGGAGCGATGCCGCCTGTCGCCGTCAGCGTCCTGACGCTCAAAGCCCGTGCGGTTCCCGTCGTCAACGAGCTGCCCGGGCGCATTGCCGCGACCCGGGTCTCGGAAGTGCGGGCCAGGGTTTCCGGCATCCTGCAGGAGCGGGTGTTCGAACAGGGCAGCCTCGTTCACCAGGGCGACGTGCTTTACCGGATCGATCCGGCGCTGTTCCGGGTCCGCGTGGCAAGCGCCGAAGCAAGCCTCGAGCGCGCCAGGGCGACGCAACTGAATGCCCGCCAGCAGCTGGAGCGCCAGAAGTCGCTGCGCGATCGCGATGTCGCAAGCGGTGTCGAATATGATGCGGCCGCCGTCGCTCTTGCCCAGGCCGATGCCGATGTCGCGCTGGCGCAGGCAGCCCTCGACGAAGCGAAGATCAATCTCGGCTATACCGAAGTCCGCGCGCCGATCACGGGCATCATCGGCGGTGCGCTGGTGACGGAAGGCGCTTTGGTAACGGCCGATGCCGGGGACGCCCTGGCACAGATCCAGCAGATCGACCCCGTCTATGCCGACTTCACGCAATCCTCGGGCGCGTTGCTGGCGCTCAAGAGAGCCGTCGAGAACGGCAGCCTTGCATCGACGGAGCCTGACAAGGCCGCCATCAAGCTCGTCTTCGACGACGGCACGGTCTATGGCGGAGCCGGAAAGCTTCTCTTCCGCAGCGCCAGTGTCGATACGACCACGGGCCAGGTTACCCTTCGCGGCGAGTTCCCGAATCCCAAGGGCGATCTGCTGCCGGGGCTCTATGTCAGGGTTCGCATCGAGCAGGCCGTGCGTGAGAATGCGATCGTCATCCCTCAGCGCGCCGTCATCCGTACGACTGACGGCAAGGCGCAGGTCTATATCGTCGAGGAGGGAGATGTCGCCCAGCCGCGCGACGTGATGCTCGGTCAATCCTCCGGCAACGAATGGGTGGTCGAGAGCGGCTTGTCCGCGGGACAGCGCCTGGTCGTCGACGGCGGCCAGAAGCTTCAGCCTGGCGCGAAGGTTGCACCGGACGAGCTGCGCGATGGCCGGGTGGCGTCCGGCGACGCCCCGAAGCCGGAGTAAGATCAATGGCACGCTTCTTTATCGATCGCCCGATCCTTGCCTGGGTCTTTGCGATCTTCATCTCGATCGCCGGCCTGATCGCGCTTCCGTTCCTGCCGGTCGCCCAATACCCGAAGGTCGCTCCGCCGCAACTCAGCATCAGCACCAGCTATCCCGGCGCATCACCGCAGGACATCTATCAGGGCGTCACCCGTCAAATCGAGGAGGAGCTGAACGGCGTCGAGGGGCTTTCCTATTTCGAATCGACATCGGATACGTCAGGCGCGATGACGATCACCGCGACCTTTGCGGCCGGCACCGATGTCGACCAGGCTTCCGTCGACGTCCAGAACGCCATCCGCCGCGTCGAGCCGCGGCTGCCGCAGACGGTCAGGGATCAGGGCATCACGGTCGAAGAGGCTTCGTCGGGCTTCCTCATGTTCATCTCGCTGACCTCGACCGACGGGAGGACCGACGAGGTGGCGCTCGGCGACTATCTCAACAGAAACGTCATCGGGGAACTGCGCCGGCTCGACGGCGTCGGCCGCGCGCAGCTCTTCGCGTCGCAGCGGGCGATGCGCATCTGGATCGACCCCGACAAGATGGTCGGCCTGCACCTCACCGCATCCGACATCAGCGCGGCGATCTCGGCGCAGAATGCCCAGGTGGCGGCCGGTCAGATCGGCGCAGCACCCAATCCGATCTCGCAGGATCTGACGGCGACGGTGCTGGTCAAGGGGCAGCTGACCGACACCCGGGAGTTCGGCGACATCGTGCTGCGCGCCAATGCCGACGGATCGAATGTCCGGTTGCGCGACGTTGCGCGCATCGAGGAGGGCAGCGAGAGCTACAGCTTCTCCACCCGCCTGAACGGGCAGCCGAGCGCTGCCATCGCCATCCAGCTGTCGTCGACGGGCAATGCCGTCAACACGTCCAATCTGGTCAAGGCGAAGATGGAGGAGCTGTCACGCTTCTTCCCGGCGGGCGTCGAATATTCCGTTCCCTACGATACCAGCCCGTTCGTCTCGGCATCGATCGAGAAGGTGGCGCATACGCTCGCAGAGGCCGTCGCGCTCGTCTTCATCGTCATGCTCGTCTTCCTGCAGAGCTTCCGCTACACCATCATTCCGACGCTGGTCGTGCCGGTCGCGCTGCTCGGCACGCTGGCGGTGATGTTTGCCGCCGGCTTCTCGATCAACGTACTGACGATGTTCGCGATGGTGCTGGCCATCGGCATTTTGGTCGACGACGCCATCGTCGTCGTCGAGAATGTCGAGCGGCTGATGGCGGTGGAAGGGCTGTCGCCGAAGGAGGCGACCAAGAAGGCGATGCGGCAGATCACCGGGGCGATCCTCGGCATCACGCTGGTTCTTACCTGCGTCTTCGTGCCGATGGCGTTCTTCCCGGGCTCGACCGGCATCATTTACCGCCAGTTCAGCCTGACCATGGTCGTATCGATCCTGTTTTCGGCCTTCCTGGCACTGTCGCTGACGCCGGCGCTCTGCGCCACCTTCCTGAAGCCGATCAAGGGTCATCACGAGAAGAAGGGCGTTGCCGGCTGGTTCAACCGCAACTTCGACCGGCTGACCGGCCGTTATGCCCGCACCGTCGAGGGATTGGCCAAGCGCTCCTGGCGGGTCATGGCGGTCTATGTCGCGCTGGTCGTCGGCCTCGGCTATCTCTTCGTCAACCTGCCGAGCAGCTTCGTACCGGATGAGGACCAGGGCTTCCTGATCGTCGACGTGCAGGGCCCGCCGGAAGCGAGCCGCAACCGCACGGTGGCCTCGCTCGAAAGCATCGAGGCGATTTTCAAGACCGAGCCGGCGGTTGAGAATGTCGTCGCGATTCAGGGCTTCAGTTTCTCGGGGCAGGGGCCGAATGCCGCCCTGGTTTTCGTCACGCTCAAGGATTGGGCCGAACGCGGCGCCGGCAATTCGGTGCAGGAGATTTCCAACCGGGTCAATATGCAGCTGTTCGCGTTGAAGGATGCCACATCCTTCGCCCTGTCGCCGCCGCCGATCGAAGGCTTCGGCACGACCAACGGCTTCACCTTCCGCCTTCAGGATCGTGGCGCAAAGGGCCAGGCAGCGCTTAACGAGGCGGCGGCAATGCTCCTCGGCAAGGCATCACAGAACCCTGTGATCGCAGGCGTCCGGCCGGAGGGCATGCCGGATTCGGCGCAGCTCGTTCTGGTCATCGATCGCGAGAAGGCAAATACCTTCGGCGTCGCTTTCGCCGACATCAACAACACGATCACCGCCAATCTCGGTTCGAGCTATGTCAACGACTTCCCGAACTCCGGCCGCATGCAACGCGTCATCGTTCAGGCGCAGGACAAGAGCAGGCTTCAGGCTGAAGACCTGATGAAACTCAATGTGCGCAATGCGAGCGGCGGCATGGTGCCACTGTCGTCCTTCGCCATCGCCGAATGGCGCAAAGGACCGGCCCAGATCGTCGGCTATAACGGATATCCGGCTGTGCGCCTCTCGGGCGCTCCGGCGCCCGGATATTCATCGGGCGCGGCGATCGCCGAAATGGAGCGGCTGGCAGCCGAACTTCCCGACGGTTTCGGTTTCGAATGGACGGGCCAGTCGCTGGAGGAAATCAAATCGGGCTCACAGGCGCCTATCCTGTTCGGCCTCAGCATCCTCTTCGTCTTCCTGCTGCTGTCGGGGCTTTACGAGAGCTGGTCCATCCCGCTGTCGGTGATGCTGGTCGTGCCGCTCGGCGTGCTCGGCTGCGTGCTCGCGGTGATGAGCCGCGACATGTCCAATGACATCTATTTCAAGGTCGGCCTGATTGCGATCATCGGCCTGTCGGCCAAGAACGCCATCCTGATCGTCGAATTCGCCAAGGACGGTTTTGCCGGGGGCAAATCGCTGATGGACGCCGCAATCGAAGGCGCCCGTCTCCGCTTCCGGCCGATCATCATGACCTCGCTCGCCTTTACCTTGGGCGTGGTGCCCCTGGCGATCGCCACCGGCCCAAGTGCGGCGAGCCAGAATGCGATCGGCACCGGCGTGCTTGGCGGCATGATTTCGGCAACGGTTCTGGCGATCTTCTTCGTTCCCGTCTTCTTCGTCTACGTGCTGCGTCTGTTGAGGACGAAACGGCCGGCGACGGCGAACAAGGAGGCCCCGATCGGGCAGGCGCCGGCGACGGTGATATCGCCGACGTAGGGTATCCGCGAAGGCGGAGGCTTGTGGCCGGGCGAGACTGACGCTTGCTTTCCCCGGTGGGGAGAAGGTGGCCCGAAGGGTCGGAAGAGGGGCCTCCTGGCACAGCATTCATTGCCCTTCGCTTGCGCTCGGGCACTCGCGGCCCTGCCGCTCGCCCCCCTCATCTGCCTGCCGGGCATCCGCCGGGGTCGAGCCACGCGTCTCGACCCGTCCTTCGGACCCCCGCTGGGGAGAAGGGGGATGTAGCAACGTCGTGCTCATCGATTGAACTGTTGGTAAGGGGCCTGATACGAGTCCCCACTACCCATTGGGCTTTGGCGTGATCGTCACGTCGGCACCATGGGCATCGCGCAACTGACCTTCCTGGCCCGGCTGCCGGTCGGCGGCCTGGTGCAGCAGGATGGATTCGTAGCCTTGCGCGCGCGTGCCCTCGATCAGGGTGATATCGGCATTTCCGGGATTGTCGGAGCGCTCGAACCACTCGACAGGGCGGTGCAGGAAGTTCATTTCGACTGCCCGGTTGGTGACGCCGTGGCCGACGATGGCGACGTCGTGATCGTCATTTTCGGCGTCTCGCATGACCGTCTGGAGAAACAGGCGCACCCGCTGGGCCACATCCGCCCGGCTCTCGCCATCCGGCGGCCGTGCGTAGAACTTGCCGCTATTGCTGCGCAGCCTCGCCCATTTTTCGAATTCCTCGGGAAACTTCTGTTTCCGTTCGGCGTGGTCGTAGATTTCGGTGAAGAGGCCGAAATCCTGCTCACGCAGCAGATAATCCTCCCTGATATCGCCGACGACGCTTGCCGGCAGGGCTTCGAGCACGGCATCCTTGCTCTGCCGCGTCCTCAGGAATGGCGAGTACCAGATGTGCAGCTTGCCAAGACCGGGACTCGGCGCCGCCTGCAGATAGGCGGCGATCACACCGCCGGCCTCCAGCGCCTGCCGGTAGCCCCATTTGCGTCAGGGGCACGTTGTGATCGCCGAATTGGCGGTAGGCCCGTTCGTCGATGTTGCCGAGGGATTCGCCGTGGCGAACGAGAAAGAGACGCATCAGCCATCCCGCAGTGTCGGATCTGGAATCGCAGTCATCATGAACGTGCACAACAGGCAGGGCAAGATTGTCGCTGCGCCGTGCGGCGGGGCGTCCCGCCAGCACGGCTTTTGCGGGGCTTTTCCCCAGTCTGTCATCTTCCTGAAACACGAGTCTGGTTTTGGAAGGCTATATGAAAGATGGGGCATGAGCCGTAGCTCGTGATAGACATGATGGAACCCAGACATTTCCGCACGCTCTTCATTTCCGATGTCCATCTCGGCTCGAAGGCCGCGAAGGCCGACTTCCTGCTGGATTTCCTGCGCTACCACGAGGCGGATACGATCGTTCTCGTCGGCGACATCGTCGACGGCTGGCGGCTGAAGCGCAGCTGGTATTGGCCGCAGGTCTGCAACGACGTCGTCCAGAAACTCTTGCGCAAGGCGCGTAAGGGTACGCGCGTCGTCTATATCCCCGGCAATCACGACGAATTCCTGCGCGATTTCCCGGGCATGCATTTCGGCGGCATCGAGGTCGTCGAGCGGATGATGCATGAAGGCGCCGACGGCAAGAAATACCTGATCCTGCATGGCGACGAATTCGATGTCGTCGTTCGCAATGCCCGCCTGCTCGCCTATCTCGGCGACTGGGCCTACGATACGGCGATCCGCATCAACATCCTGCTGGCGGCCGTGCGCCGCCGCCTCGGCATGCCCTACTGGTCTTTCTCGGCCTGGGCCAAGCTGCAGGTCAAGCATGCCGTCAATTTCATCGGCGAATTCGAGCGCGTCGTCGCCGAAGAGGCGCGCAAGAGCGGTGCCGACGGCGTGATCTGCGGTCATATCCACCACGCGGTCATCCAGGACATGGACGGCATTCGCTACATCAATACCGGCGACTGGGTGGAAAGCTGCACGGCGGTCGCCGAGCACGAGGACGGCACGTTCGAATTGATCACCTGGCGGACGCTCGCCAGCACCGTGCCGGCGCTGACGGCGGTCGAGCGCGAAGGGGCGGAACTGGCGCCTCAGGCCGCCTGATTTGCCTGTTTGATCCAGCGTTGGCGCATCTGCGTCCGCGCAACAGAAATTTAGCCGTTCCCGTCAGGCGACAGGCCCAATTTATTTTTTAAAACGTTTCAGGAGGCTATTTCTCGCAATAGTCGCCTTCCGGGTGGCGTGTTAGGACAACGTCCAGTTTCCTTCAGGTCCACCCATGATTCCCGCTCAACATTCCCCGACGGGTGAGGGAGCGCCGCCGCGCTTCCGGCTGCTCAGCGCGCTTTCCTATTGTGCGCCGCTGCTGGTCAACGGCATCGTTCTGCCGTTTTTCCCCGTTTGGCTCGCGACCCACAGCTTCAGCGACCATGAGATCGGCATCATCCTTGCCATACCGATGGTGGTCCGCGTGCTGGTGGCGCCTGTCGTCGCCATGATCGCCGACCGCTTGAAGGAACGCGCCGACGTGCTGCTCTGGTCGGGCGGCCTGTCGCTGCTGACGGCGATCGCGCTCTACTGGACGACCAGTTTCTGGCCGGTGACGATCGTCTATACGCTGCAGGGTGCCACCTTCGCGCCCTATCTGCCGGTCGTCGAATCGATCGTCATCTCCGGCGTGCGCCGCTGGGGGCTCGATTACGGGTCGATGCGCGTCTGGGGCTCGATCGCCTTCATCGTGTCGACGCTCGTCGGCGGTCAGCTGATCAGCCGGTGGGGCGGCGAGATGGTGCTGCCGGTGATGGTGTTCGGCTTTGCCATGACCGTCGTGATGGCGATCTTTTGTCCGCGCATCGGGCCGACGCGGCGGCGTGGCCAGCCGATCAACATTCCCGCCGCCACCGGCAGCGGCCTGCGCGAGCCGCATCTGCTGCTGCTCCTGATCGGCGTCGCCATCCAGCAGTCAAGCCATGCCGTGCTCAACGCTTTCTCGTCGATCTACTGGCATCAGCTGGGCTTTTCCGGCGCTGAGGTCGGTCTGCTCTGGAGCGCCGGTGTCGCTTCGGAGGTGACGGTATTCTTCCTGTCGAAGCGCCTCAACCGGCGCTTCAATGCCTGGACGCTGATCCGCTTCGGCTGCGCCGTCAGCGTCTGCCGCTGGATCCTGTTTCCCATGAACACGGGCTTAGCCGGTTTCTTCCTGCTGCAATGCTTCCACGGCTTTACCTACGCCTTCGTGCATACCGGCGTGCAGCGGCGGATCGTGGCGACGGTGCAGGAGACGCAGGAATCCTCGGCTCAAGGCGCCTATTTCTTCTATGTCGGCATGGCGATGGCGCTGATGACCATCGCAGCAGGTTATCTCTATGCCTTACTCGGCGTGGTCAGCTTTTACGTCATGGCGCTGGTCGCGCTCTGTGGCCTCGGCCTCGTCATCTCGGCCTATTACCTTCAGCCCCAGAGGCTGCTTTCGGGCGGAAAAACCAGGGAAGCGGCGTAGCGCAGGCCGGGCTCGCGGTCGTGGGCGAGCAGCAGCGGGCCGTCGAGATCGACGAAATCGGCATTCTGGGCGAGCAGCACCGCCGGCGCCATGGCAAGCGAGGTGCCGACCATGCAGCCGACCATGATGGCGAAGCCGATCCGCTCGGCTTCCGTCTTCATCGCCAGGGCTTCGGTGAGGCCGCCTGACTTGTCGAGCTTGATGTTGATCGCGTCATAGCGGTCGGCAAGGCTTGCGAGGTCGCCGGTATGGTGGACGCTCTCGTCGGCGCAGACGAGCAGCGGGCGGCGGATCTCGGCAAGCAAGGCGTCGCGGCCGGCCGGCAGCGGCTGCTCGACGAGCGCCACACCCGCCTCCGCGGCGATGTTGAGGTGACGCTCCAGCGCCGCTTCCGGCCAGCCTTCATTGGCATCGAGGATGATTGCGGCCTCGGGCGCGGCGGCGCGGACGGCGCGGATGCGGCTTTCATCGTCGCCGGTGCCGACCTTGACCTTCAGCAGGGCGCGGCCGGCATGTTCGCGCGCCTGGGCCGCCATCACCTCCGGTTCGCCGAGCGAAATGGTATAGGCTGTCGTCAGCGGTTTCGGATCGGCAATGCCCAGTCGAGACGCGACGCTTTGGCCCGTCTGTTTGGCTTCCAGATCCCAGAGGGCGCAATCGACGGCGTTGCGAGCAGCGCCGGGCGGCATCGCCGACAACAGGTCGCGCCGCGAGATGCCTGCCTCGATCAGCGGACGCGCGGCTTCGATCTGGGCAAGAACGCTCTGCATCGTCTCGCCGTAGCGGCGATAGGGCACACATTCGCCATGCCCCTCAGCCCCTTCGTCCGTCAGCGCGCAGGTGATGACCTCGGCCTGCGTCTTTGCGCCACGCGCGATGGTGAAGGTTCCGGCAATCGGAAAGGAATTCATCTGGATATCAAGGATGCGCGGCATTATTGCTGTCCTGCGAGCATGGAAATTGCACGTTGCTTCTGTATATTGACGCGCCGGGCGACGAACCGCTTCGCGAGTCGGCACTGTCGCTGTAAGCCTTGAAAGACACAAGTATCTTGAACGCCGAGAATCGCAACGCTGCCTCGCTTGCCGTGGACGACCAGTCCGATGGTTCGGGACAGCATGTGCGTCTGAGCGGCAACTGGCGCAGCGCCTATGTGCATCTTGTGCTGCGCGATTTCGAAAAACTCCTGCACCAGAAGTCCGGTAACCTGACGGTCGATCTGTCTGAGATCACCGATATCGATACGGCGGGCATCTGGCTGCTGTGCCGGCTGAAAAAGGAAGCGGAGGCGGCCGGGCGGACGGTCCGCTTCGAAGGCACCAATCCGCATATCGACGAAATGCTGGTGATGTTTTCCGAGGAGCCGGCCAAACCGGAGCCGGAGCCGAAGGAGAAGGTCTCCCTGGCCGCGCGCATCCTCGCGCCGATCGGCAAGATGACCTACGACGTCTGGGACAATCTCGCCGCCGCCATGTACATCCTCGGCTCGGCGGTGCGCGGCGCGCAGATGAAGTTCGGCCGCGGCA
Organism: Rhizobium sp. M1; assembly: GCF_002531805.1. Taxonomy (NCBI): domain Bacteria; kingdom Pseudomonadati; phylum Pseudomonadota; class Alphaproteobacteria; order Hyphomicrobiales; family Rhizobiaceae; genus Rhizobium; species Rhizobium sp. M1. The sequence goes on from NZ_NWSW01000018.1 coordinate 54,392, forward strand.
GCGGCGTTTCGCCGGCCTCGATCGTCAATCAGATCGACCATATGGGCGTTCGCGCCGTTCCGATCATCCTGCTGATGTCATTCCTGATCGGGGCGATCATCGCCCAGCAGGGCGCCTTCCAGCTGCGCTATTTCGGCGCGGAAGTCTTCGTCGTCGATCTCGTCGGCATCCTGCAATTGCGCGAAATCGGCGTGCTGCTGACCTCGATCATGATCGCCGGCCGTTCCGGCAGCGCGATCACCGCCGAAATCGGCTCGATGAAGATGCGCGAGGAGATCGACGCGCTGAAGGTGATGGGCCTGAACCCGATCGGTGTGCTGATCTTCCCGCGACTGGTGGCGCTGACCATCGCGCTGCCGCTGCTGACGGTCTTGGCGAACTTCGCCTCGCTTGCCGGCGCGGCGGCCGTCGCGTGGGGCTATTCCGGCATCACCTTCGCCAACTTCCTGGCACGCCTGCACGAGGCGGTGACACTTTCGACCGTGCTGTCGGGCATGATCAAGGCGCCGTTCATGGCGCTCGTCATCGGTATCGTCGCCGCCGTCGAAGGATTAAAAGTCGGCGGCAGCGCCGAATCGCTCGGCCAGCACGTCACGGCCTCGGTGGTGAAGGCGATTTTCGTCGTCATCCTGATGGACGGGCTTTTTGCGATGTTCTATGCAGCGATCAACTTCTAGCATGGCGGACCGCGTGAACGAGCAAGCGATCGAAAGCGAAGGACAGGGCAGGGATGTCGTGCTTTCGGCGCGCGACGTCACCGTCGCCTTTGGCTCGAAGGTGGTGCTCGACAATCTCAACCTCAATATCTATCGCGGCGAGATCCTCGGCTTCGTCGGCGCGTCGGGTACCGGCAAATCGGTGCTGATGCGCACGGTGCTGAGGCTGCTGCCGCGCCGCTCCGGCACGATCAAGATCCTCGGCCAGGACTTCGACGAACTCGACGAACCGCAGCGCAACGCGCTCGACATGCGGCTCGGCGTGCTGTTCCAGCAGGGGGCGCTGTTCTCGTCGCTGACGGTCAAGGAAAACATCCAGGTGCCGATGCGCGAATATCTCGATCTACCGCGCTCGCTGATGGATGAACTGGCGCATCTGAAGATCCGCATGGTGGGGCTCGCGGCCGATGCCGCCGACAAATATCCGTCCGAGCTTTCGGGCGGCATGATCAAGCGCGCCGCCCTTGCACGCGCCCTGGCGCTCGATCCCGAACTCGTCTTCCTGGACGAACCGACTTCCGGTCTCGATCCGATCGGGGCGGCCGAATTCGACGAACTGATCGCCAATCTGCGCGATAGTCTGGGACTGACCGTGTATATGGTGACGCACGATCTCGACAGCCTGTTTTCGGTCTGCGACCGTATTGCCGTGCTCGGAAAGAAGCGGGTAATGGTGGAAGGCACGATCGACGACATGCTGGCCTATGACGATCCGTGGGTACAGGCCTATTTTAGAGGTAAGCGGGCGCGGTCGATCGTGCCGCAGGACGAAGGCGCACGCCACGGCAGCAGCGGGAAGTGACCGGATAAGATGGAAACCAAAGCCAATTACACAATTGTCGGTTTTTTCACGGTGCTGGTGATCGCGGCGGCCTTCGGCTTCGTCTACTGGATGGCCGAATATGGCCGCGGCGGCCCGATGACCGAACTGATCGTGCGAATTCCCGGTTCGGCGAACGGCCTCAGCGTCGGCTCGCCGGTGCGCTTCAACGGCATCCAGATCGGCTCGGTGCAGACATTGTCGATCGATGCCGACGATCCGCAATATTCGCTGGCTTTCACCCAGGTGCGCACCGATGCGCCGATCTATCCCTCGACCAAGGCCGCCCTCGAAATCCAGGGCCTCACCGGGGCTGCCTATATCGAACTGTCGGGCGGCCGCAAGGGCGAGGAAAGCATCCTCAAACATGCGATCGAGAATAACAAACGCGCCGTCATAGTCGCCGACCAGTCGAGCGTCACCAATCTTCTCGCCACTGCAGACAAGATCCTCGACCGTGCCAACGATGCCGTCGGCGAACTTCAGGGGTTCATCGAGGATTCGCGGGCGCCGCTGACCCAGACCTTCAAGAATGCCGAAACCTTCTCGGATGCGCTTGCCAAGAATTCCGACAATATCGACGCCTTCCTGCAAAGCGTCGGCGAGCTCTCCGATACGGTGAAGGCGGTTTCGGGCCGGGTCGATTCGACGCTTCAAGCTGTGGAATCGCTGGTCAAGGCGGTGGACGCCCAGAAGATCGACCGCATCGTCTCGAATGCCGAAAGGATCACCGCCAACGTCGCCGATGCCTCGGGCGATCTCAGGGGCGCGATCCAGAAGTTCGACGAGACGGCCACCACGTTCAACGATTTTGGCAAGCAGGCGCAGGACACACTCGACCGCGTCGATATACTCGTCGCCCAGATCGATCCGGCCAAGCTCAAAGGGTCGGTCGACGACATCTCGCAGGCGACCAAGGATGCCCGCGCTGCCGTCGCCTCGATCCGCGATGTCGCCAACACGGTTTCGGGACGCCAGAAGGATATCGACCAGACGATCCAGGACGTATCGCAGCTGGCCAACAAGCTGAACTCAGCATCGACCCGCATCGACGGCATTCTCATCAAGGTCGATGCGCTGCTCGGGACCGACAATACGCAATCGATGTTCGCACAAGCGCGCGAAACGCTGGAATCCTTCAAGAAGGTCGCCGACAATCTGAATTCGCGAATCGGGCCGATCGCCGACAATTTGCAGAAATTCTCGAGCGGCGGCTTGCGCGACGTGCAGACTCTCGTCAACGACATGCGCGGGACAGTGAACAATCTGAACGAGACGATCACCAACTTCGACCGCAATCCGCAACGCCTGATCTTCGGTGGGGACACGGTCAAGCAGTATGACGGCCGGACGCGGCGCTAACAGGGGAAGTCAGGGGTAGCCTAATATGGTCGCATCGCATCTGTTGTCGCGCCGTTCATGGATCAGGGGAACGGTGATCGCGCTGCCGCTGACGGCGCTGATTCTTTCCGGGTGCGGCACCGCGGCCAAGAACGATACCTATGACCTGGCGGGTACCGTCGACGGCGACGGACCCGCGGCCAAATCCCGCCAGATCCTGATTGCCGGCCCGACGGCGCTGAGGTCGCTCGACAGCGAGCAGATCGTCATCCGCGTCTCGCCTTCGGAGATCCAATATCTTTCGCGGGCGCAGTGGGGCGACAAGCTGCCGCGCATCGTGCAGTCGAAACTGGTCGAGGCCTTCGAAAATTCGGGCAAGCTCGGCGGCGTCGGCTTGCCGGGGCAGGGGCTGGCGATCGACTACCAGGTCGTCACCGACATCCGCTCCTTCGAGATCGATGCGTCGAGCGGCAACCAGGCGGTGGTCGAAATCTCCGTCAAGCTCCTCAACGACCGCAACGGTTCGGTGCGCGCCCAGAAGGTGTTCCGCGCCATGGCGCCCGCCGGCGGGGACAATGTTGGCTTCGTCAAGGCGCTCGACCGCGCCTTTTCCATTGTCGTTTCCGAGATTGTCAGCTGGACGCTGCGCTCAATCTGACATGGCGTTTGGCGGCCGCTGCGTCGACATCAAGGGTTGCTCAACCTGAAAAAAACCTGGCTGCGTGGGGCTGGGGATGTCACCGTATTCAATCTTTTTACGAATTTGTGGAACCCATCATGTTAACGCTGTCAGGAGGCATGCTGTATGGTGGTCGCACGAGTGTTCGGAAAGTCGTTGCCGGAGGCGATCCAGCGCGAAAACGACCGTTTGGCTGCGCTGCAGCAGCTCGATCTCCTCGATACGCCGAGGGACGAAGGCTTCGAGCGGATCGTCCGCCTGATCAAGCAGATCTTTTCCATCGACATCGGCATCATATCCCTGATCGACGGGCACCGGCAGTGGTACAAGGCCTGTTCCGGCCTGTCGGCCGACGAGGTGTCGCTGGAAGACACGTTCTGCCGCTGCGTGGTCGACTGTGACGAGCCCGTCATCGTGCAGGATGCCACCCAGGACGCACGATTTTTAAAGCATTCCGCGGTGACCGGCGAGGATCATATCCGCTTTTATGCCGGTGTGCCGCTTAGAACCAAGGCCGGGCATATGATCGGGACGGTATGCGCGATCGACCGCCGGCCACGATCGTTCGGCAGCAGGGACCTTGGCATTCTCCAGGAACTGGCGGGGGCGGCGATGGACCGCATCGATCTCATGCAGTCGGCAGCCACCGACAGCCTGACTGAGGCGATGACCCGGCGCGCCTTTAAACAAGAGGCCGACCAGCTGATTTCGGTCGCTTTGCGGCACCAGCATGAGTTGTCCTGCATCGTTTTCGATATCGACCATTTCAAGCAGGTGAACGACCAGCATGGACATGCTGCGGGAGACGCGGTTCTCAAGGCGGTGGCTTCGGTCTGCAAGGCAACGCTTGGCGCCGGTGATCTCTTCGGCCGGATCGGCGGCGAGGAATTCGCCGTCGTGCTGCCGCATGTCGATCGTCAAGGTGCCCTCGCGGCCGCCGAAAAACTCCGAGCCGCCATCGCCTTCCAGCCTGTCCACGGGGGGCATGGTGTTATTCACGTCACGGCGAGTCTCGGAAGCTCGGCGCTCTCGATGGTCAGCAAGGATGTCGAGACCCTTTTGGCACAGGCGGATGCCGCCATGTATCGGGCCAAGCGCGGCGGTCGCAATCGCTGCGTGTCATGGAGTTCCATTCATGCCGATCACGCGATCGGCGCCCGGCGGCGGGTGCTGAAGGCCGGCTCCATCCTCTTCAATGATCGGCGTTCGACGATCGACTGCACCGTCAAATCCATCGGCGCTGAGAGCGCCGGCATTTCGGTCTCCAATACGACAGGCATCCCTTCGGAATTCGTCCTTGCCATCAAAGGAGAAGGCTTCGAAACGAATTGCAGGGTGATCGCGCAAGACCGGCAACACCTCGAAGTGGCGTTCAAATAGATTGCGGCCTATTTCGTCGGCTGCGTATCCGTCATCGTCGCTCCGGGCTGGGTGCCCGGTGTAGTGTACGCCGTGGCGGTTGACGGCGACAGGGTGCTGTCCAGCAAGCCGGCCATCTTGTCGTCACGCAGGCCTGCGGTCTTTTCGCCCATGACGACGCCAACCACGCGGCGGCCACCCTTCAGCGCCGACGTCACGACATTATAGCCGGATGCGTCGGTATAGCCGGTCTTGATGCCGTCGACGCCGTCATAACGATACATCAGGTTGTTGTGGCCGCGTAGTTTCATGCCTCGGAACTGGAAGCCGCGCATGGAAAAGAGTTTGAACTCCTCGGGGAAGTCCCGCATCAACGAGACGCCGAGGGTCGCCATATCACGCGCCGTGGTGACCTGCTCCGGGTCGGGAAGGCCCGAAGGATTCTTGAAGACCGTGTCCTTCATGCCAAGCTGGTGCGCCTTGTCGGTCATCGCTTTGGCGAAAGCCTGTTCCGAGCCGCCGAGCTGTTCGGCGATCGCCACGGCGGAGTCGTTGGCAGACAGTACGACGATGCTTTCGACTGCTTCACGCAGTGTCACCTGACGGCCGGCGCCGACGGCAAGCTTGAAGGGCTCCTTGCTTTCGGCATTTTCCGACATGGTGAGCTTCTGTTCCCATGTGAGGCGTCCCTCATGCAGAGCCTCGAAAGCGAGATAGAGCGTCATCATCTTGGTCAATGATGCCGGATAGTTCAGATCGTCCTGATTGGAGGCTTCAAGGACCTGACCTGACTGCGCATCGACGACGAAGCTTGCCTGGCCGGCCTCAGCTTGGGCGAACGCGCCCATCAGCAAGGCGGACGAGAGCGCGGTGGCACGGAGGCGGGAGGTCGTCTTGGTCATCGGTATTACTGTCTCTGTCTTTGGACGGTCGGGTGAGCTGTCGGCTAAACGCAAGCCGATCAAGAAAGTTTGTGACGAAATGAAGGACAGGCGGCAATTAAAATGCCCTATCCACAGCTGATTCCTTTTGCGTTGCCGTCTTCGGTTTTGACAAGGGCGCTGACGGCACGTAGAAAATTCATCATGAGCATGAAGAGCGCGCTTTTTTTCCGCGAAATCAGCACCTGCCCGCAGGCTGCGATCGCGCGCGCTTTCGGCGGACGAGGTCTTCGCGTCCTGCTGTGACGTCGGGGCGCTACGGGCGTCCGGCGCGCTGCTGGACGTAAAGCCCCTCACCACGTCAATCAAGGTTGCCAGGGAGACAGGCACCGTGCTCAATATTTATCAAGTCAATTCGCTCGTCCATTGGGAAGAGCGCCAGATCCATCTGCGCGATCATATGATCGACTTCTTCGCGCAAGAGGTCCGCAGTTTTCTGAGATCGGTCAATCCGGCCTGGGATGTGCGAAGGGTCGAGGCACCTGCGCTGATGCCGCGATCGCTGGTTTCGAATGCCTATACGAATGCCGACATCTGGGTCCAGGAACAGCTTTCCGGCGGCGACACTGCGCTGGTGCTGAGGCCGGAGACCACGCCGTCGACCTATGCCTATATGCAGCATATTCTCGCAAACCATTCGAAGACGCGGCTGCCGCTCTGCGTCTGGCAGGCGGGCCGGTCCTATCGCCGCGAGCAGGAGCAGCCAACAAAACATATGCGGCTGAAGGAGTTCTGGCAGCTCGAATTCCAATGCGCCTTCACCGCCGACAGCGGCAATGATTATCACGCCGCCTGCCTCGAACCGGTGCGCCGCATGATCGCCTCGCTGATCCATCTGCCGACGCGGGTCGTGCCCTCCGACCGGCTGCCGGCCTATTCCGAGGTGACGATGGATATCGAGGTCGACAATGGCGACAAGTGGATGGAGGTCTGCTCGATCTCGCGCCGCACGGACTTTCCGCAGCGCTACCGGTCGCAGCCGAAGAAGGGAGCTGCCATCGACCACGATGTCCTCGTGCTGGAAATCGCCATCGGTCTCGATCGGTGCGTTTACAATTGGGGCATAGCAGCCGATCGGTAAAAGACGGAAACCGGGACCGTATGGCCCCGGTTGCTACGGATGACTACTTCTGCTTGTGTTGCCATACATCTCCTCTACAAGGAAGGGATGGACGAAGCCGGACAAGTCGGTCCGGCTTCGCTGCCGCATATTCACAAACGGGTGAGAGACCATGCTGGTGATCTTCGGCGGCTTGCCGGGTAGTGGAAAGACGACGATTGCGCGCGCCCTCGCGAGACGGCTCGGAGCCGTGCATGTGAGGGTCGATACGATCGAGCAGGCGATCAGAGCGTCGGGTGATCCTTCCAATGACATCGGCCCGGCGGGTTATGTCGTCGCCTACGGCATTGCGGAGGATAATCTGACGCTCGGCAGGATGGTGATCGCCGATTCGGTCAACCCGTTGACAATAACCCGCGAGGCCTGGCTGGCGGTCGCTGCACGCTCCGACGTGATCGCGGCCGAGGTCGAGGTGATCTGTTCCGACAAGAGCGAACATCGCCGCCGGGTCGAGACGCGGAAAACGGATGTGGAAGGTCTGGTTAAACCGACGTGGCAGGAAGTCAACGAGCGGATATATGACGACTGGGGGCAGACACCGATCATTGTCGATACGGCTGCGAGGGATGTGCCAGAGATTGTCGAGGCGCTGATCGTCAAGCTGAGGACCGAGCGCCTGCTTCCGATTTGATATCGGCTGTTGCTGCGGTGCTTTATGAAAAGGCGATGTCGGCCGCGGGGCGGATTTCCACCGCCGCCTTGCCCGCGTCGAACCCGTCGAGCGTTTCGTTGTGGTGGGCGACAATTTCGGAGAAGGTGAGGGTCGCCGTGTCGCCTGTGGTGTGGCCGTCGGCAATCAGCGTCACGTCATAGCCAAGGGAAACGGCGCGCCTGACGGTCGTGTCGACGCAGAATTGCGACATGCAGCCGCCGATGACGAGATGCGTGACCGCCCGTTCGTTCAGGCGTTCGGCGAGATCGGTCTCGAAGAAGGAGTCGGCGCTTTGCTTGCGGACGACGACCTCGCCGGGTTTCGGCGCAATCTCCTGGCGCAGTTCCCATCCGGGCGTGCCGACGGCCAATCGATGGCCGCTGCCGCCGTCATGCTGCACCAGCACGACCGGCGCGCCGGCCTGTCGCGCCTTTTCCTGAAGCGCTGCAAGCCGAGCGACGGTCTCATCCAGCGCAGAATCGACCTGGAATTGCCGCTCGGGCGTGGCCTTCCCGAAGAGAATTGCATTCTGCACGTCGATGATCAGCAGGGCCTTGGTCATTCGTTCGCGGTTCCGGGAATAGGAGCAGATCTTGTCGGCATCATAAGTGAAAGCCGCCTGACACAGGTTCAGGCGGCTCTAGATCCAAGGCGTCGGCCAGGCTTCTAGCGGAGCCTGCCCGCTGCGTGGGCGAGCATGGTGTAGACCTTGCCGGTATCCGAGGTGAGGTAGGACTGGGTGACAGTCTGGTTCGGGTCGGTGCGGGCGACATCGGCGAGCAGCTTTTCGAAATCGCCGATATAGCGGTCGACGGCGGTGCGGAATTCCGGCTCGCGGTCATATTTGCGCTTGATCTCGTCGAAGGTCTGCTGGCCCTTCAGCGTGTAGAGGCGGCGGGTGAAGACGTCGCGTTCGCCGCGCTGGTAACGCCGCCAGAGATCGACCGAGGCATCGTGGTCGATGGCGCGGGCGATATCGACCGAGAGCGAGTTCAGCGATTCCACGACATGGCGCGGATTGCGGCTGTCGTTGCTGCGTGTGGTCGGTGCGGCGGTTTCCGCCGGGCGGGCCGGGGCCCGGGCCGGCGCCTCGTCGGCGGCTTCGTCACGGGATGCACCGCGCAGGAGATCGCTGATCCAGCCGCCGCTTTCCCGCGCCGGTTCCTGGCGCCCTGATTCCTGGCGGGCGGGGGTCGGTTGCGGGGCGGCGCGCTGAGCGGCGACGGCCGGAGCGGACGGGGCGATCGTTCCACGCAGGCCCGTCGCTTCGATCGGCGGCGGTGCCGCTGGCTGCGGCGGCTGAGCTGCGACCGGCTGAGCGGGGCGCGGCGCCGGCTGCACCTGGGCAAGCGAGCGGGCGACGGGCTCGGAGATTTCAAGCTGCTGGCTCGAGCGGCCGACGAGCTGGGAGATATCCTGAAGCGCCTTGATCTGCTCGGCGACGGCGCGGCGCATGGCCGAGGCGCTTTCCTTGGCTTCCTCGGGCAAGTCGAAGGCGCCGCGCTTCAGTTCGGCGCGGGTGGCGTCGAGCTCGCTGCGGATGTCGGCGGCGGAGCGGCGGATATCGTCGGTGGCGCCGGAGAAACGGCCGACGGCATCCTCGATCGCCTCACGCAGCGATTCCCGCATGTGCTGAGCCGCACCGTCGGAGGCGCGGCCGGCCTCGCCAAGCATGCGCTCGACTTCCGACAACGAGGCGGTGAGGCCGCCGCGAATACGGTTGGAGAGATCGCCGGAACGGCGCTCGACATTGGCGAAGGTGCCGTCGATCGTCGTGTTGGCTTCCTCGCCGGCGCGGGTGATTGCCTCGCGCATCGTCTCGGCGGCTTCCTGGGCGCGCTTCTCGGTTTCGGTCAGAATACGGCCGATATCGGCGAAGGAGGACTGTACGCCCTGGCGCAGATTGCCGGTGACCTGGTTGGAGCGCTGCTCGGCCCGCTCGAACACCGTCTCGATCATGCCGCCAAGGCCGCGCATGGTCTTTTCGATCTCGTCGGAGCGTTGCACCAGGCTGACGGAGAGCGCCTGCAGCGCGCCTTCACGCTCCTCGAGCGTCGAGGCAAGGTTGGACTGGGCGGCACCCAGAAGCTGCGAGGCCTGAGTCAGGACCTTGGAGTGTTCGTCGAAACGGCCGATGATGCCGCCGACCTGCGACAGCGTCTGGCCCGAAATGTCGGAAAGACGGTCGACCTTGCCTTCGAGAAGCCGGGTCGAGGCGTTGACCATCTCGGCAGCCTTGGTGGTGGAGTCGGCAAAGCGCGTCGTGGTTTCGCCGAGACGGCTGTCGACGCTGGTCAGCTGCTCGACGGCGCGGTTCATCATCATCGCCATCGCCGCGCTGCTTTCCGACATGCGCTGGACCAGACCGTTGACGTTGCCGACCAGGCTGTTTTCGATGGCGCTGACGGCATTGGCGGCATTCTCGGTGCGGGCGGCAACGGCGCTGGCGAGCGCTTCGTTTTCGGTGCGCAGACGGTCGGCGCTGAGGTTGGCGGCGGCGGTGATGCGGGCGGCGGCTTGTTCGCCGGCATCGGTGTAGCGATCGATGATCGGACGGGCGGTTTCGTCGAGAATGCGCGTCAATTCGACCGAGCGGCCTGCAAGCATCGAGTTGAGGTCGCGGGTGCGTTCCTCGAGCGTCGCGCGGATCGAGTTGCCGCGCGCCTCGAGCGCCCGGTCGATGTCGGAGAAGGTCGTATCGATCTCGCGGGCACGCTCCTCGAGATTGGAGCGGATGGCGCTGCTGCGAGCTTCGAGCGCCCGATCGACATCCGCCATGGTGGCGGAAATCTCGCTGCCGGCCCCCGACAGCGTCGAGCGGATGGCGTCGCCGCGCGCTTCGAGAGACTGGCCGGCATCCGACAGCGCCTTGGAGATGGCATTGACCTGCGTGCCGACGATCGTCTCGGCCTCGGCAACCTTGTTGACGATGGCATTGCCGGCTTCCGAGAAAGTCTGGGCGACGGCAGCGGCCTGGGTTGCCAGACGGTTCTGGGCTTCGGCGACGCGGGTGACGATCTGCGACGAACGCTCATCCATGGTGCGGGTGAATTCGTCGCTTTTTGCATTGAGATCCTCGGCGAATTGCTGGCCGGTCTTGCCGAGCAGTTCGGTGGTTCTCGTCGCTTCGCCTTCCATTCCCTGGGCTGCTTCGGCAACCGCGCTGCGCAGCGTCGACGCGAGGCCGGCGGCCTTGCCTTCGATGGTGCGGTTGACGGCTTCGAGGCCGACGGTCAAAGCGCGATCCATGGTCGAGAGTCGTTCCTCGATGCGCTCGTTGCCGCGGTCGAGGGTTTCGCCGAGGCTTGCCGTGCGGCCCTCGATGGCGCCGGTCAGCGTGGTCGTGCGGTTGTCCAGCGTCTCGGCCAAATTGGCGGTCCGGCTGTCGATCGCTTGGGTGAGATTTGCGGCGCTGCCTTCGAGCGTCGCCGAGATGCGTTGGGTTGTGTCGTCACCAAGCGCGCCGAGACGGGAAATGCCGTCGGCGAGCACGCCGGACAGCTGGCTGCTGGCCGCTTCGACCTTGTCGGCAACGCCGCCGACGCCGTCACGAATGCGGCTCTCGATGGCAGTCAGGCCCGCTTCCATACGGGAACCGGTTTCTTCAAGACGTCCCGCAAGGCTTGCGACGGACTGGTCGAGATGGGCGGAAAGGCCTTGGGCGGAGCTCGAAATCGTGTTGGCCGCCTCCTGGAAGCGGCCGGCGATCTGACCGGCGCCGGCATGCATGCGATCTTCCAATGTCTGAGCGCCGGAATCGATCGCCTGACGGATCGAAGCCTCGCGGTCTTCTAGCGACATTTCGAGCATGCTGATGCTTGTCGCCACTGATGTGCCGATGCTGGTCGCCTGTTCGGTCAGCGTATCGCTGATCAGCGTATGGGCCTGGTTCAGCGACAGATCGATGGCGTTGGCGCGATCCTCAAGCGTCGTGCGGATGCGCTCATGGGCAGAATCCAGTCCGCTCTCGATGCGCGCCGCGGCCTCCTCGGCAAGGCTTCCGAGCCGCGCATGGGCATCGCTCAGGCGGCCTTCGATGCGGCCGGTCAAGCCGCCGACGAGATCCTCGAAGCGGGCGCCGCCGGCATCGAGAGCGCCCGAGAGGGCTGCACTGTGTTGGGAAAGCGCATTTTCGAGCCGCTGCTGATTGTCGGCATAGGCGTTATGGATGGCATCGGTCTTGTCGGCAAAGGCGCCGGCGACGCGCGCCTCGGCACTGGCGACGGCTTCCATGATGGAATTGCTGCGAGCTTCGAGCGCGCTGTCGAAGCGGCTCTGATTGTCGTCGAGCGAAATGGCGAGCGCCATGGTCTTTTCGTCGAGCGTATCGGTGAGCCGGTCGTGGCTTGCCGTCACAGCGCCAATGATCGCGGCGGTGCGGTGCCCCAAGGCTTCCTCGATGCGGACCTGGCCCTCGTTCAACGAAGCGGTCAGCGCGCTGGCCTTTTGGTCGAGCACGCCGTTCAGGCGTTCATGCGTGCCGGAGACCGCATTGGTGATCGCATCGGCACCTGAGGTCAGCGTCTCCTCGAGGCGGCTCTGGCTCTCGTTCAGCGAGATGGCCAGCGCCATCGCCCGATCGTCGAGAGTCTCAGACAGCCGGTCATGGGTGGCGGAAACCGCGTTGAGGAAGGATTCCGAGCGCGTCTCCAGCGTATCCTGCAGTCGCCGTTGGCCTTCGTTCAAGGTAGCAGCGAGCGCCGATGTATTCTGGTCGAGCGTTTCGGAGATGCGCTCATGTGTGCCCGAGACGGCCTTGAGGAAGGCCTCGGAGCGGGTCCCTAACGTGTCTTCGATCCGTGCCTGGCTCTCGTTGATCGAGATGGCAAGCGTCATCGCCTTCTCGTCGAGCGTTTCGGAGAAGCGGTCGTAGGTGCCGGAAACGGAATTCAGCAAGGCCGCGGAGCGGGTTTCCAGCGTATCCTCGATGCGGGCCTGGCTCTCGTTGAGCGAAATGGCAAGCGCCATCGCTTTTTCGTCCAAGGTTTCGGAGAGGCGGTCATGGGTGCCGGAAACGGCATCCATCAGGGCGGCGGAGCGGGTTTCGAGCGTATTCTCGATACGGGCTTGGGTCTCGCTCAGCGAGGCGGCGATGGCCGAAGCCTTACCGCCCAGCGTCTCGGCGAAGCGGTCGTGGGTGCCGGAGACAGCGTTCAGCAGGGCTGCAGAACGGGTTTCCAGGGTGTCCTCGATACGGGCCTGGCCTTCGTTCAAGGAAACGGCAAGCGCCATCGCCTTTTCATCAAGCGTATCGGCAAGGCGGTCACGCGTGCCGGCGATCGTGCTGAGCAGCGCTTCGGCGCGTGTCCCGAGCGCATCCTCGATGCGGGCGTGCCTCTCGTCGAGGGACGTCGTGAGCGCCGCTGACTTCGTATCGAGTGTTTCCGACAGCCGCTCATGCGTGCCCGACACGGCATTGAGGAAGGCTGCGGAGCGGGTTTCGAGCGTGTCCTCGATGCGGCTCTGGCTTTCGTTCAGGGAGATGGCGAGCGCCATTGCCTTCTCGTCGAGCGTCTCGGACAGTCGGTCATGCGTGCCGGAAACGGCGTTCAGCAGGGTGGCGGAGCGGGTTTCGAGCGTATCTTCGATCCGGGCCTGGCTCTCGTTCAAGGAGATGGCAAGCGCCATGGCCTTCTCGTCGAGCGTTTCGGCGAGACGGTCGTGGGTGCCCGTGACAGCGTTGATGATCGCGTCGGAGCGGGTGGTCAGCGCTTCCTCGAAGCGGCCGTGATGGCTGGTCAGCGCCTCGACGAGCGCGCCGCCGCGCTCTGCCATGACGCTGTCGATGCGTCCATGCGCTGCGCCGAGCGCCTCGCTGATTTCGGCAGTGCGTGCCGTAAGCACGCCGCTCAACGCCTCGGCGCGGCCGCCGAAGGCGGTGGTTACCTCTTCAGTGCCGGCGGCAACGGCGGCGGTCAGTTCGGTGGTGGTCGTGCGCAGCGTATCGCGGAACTCGGCTGAGCGAGCCTGGAGATTGTTCTGCAGGTCGGAAGTGCCCGATGCAAGCGCCAGCGCGATATCCGACGTCGCGTTCTGCAGCGCCGAAGTCAGCTCGCCGGTGCGGCTGGTCAGCGCGGTGGTGATTTCTTCGCTGCGGGTGCCGAGCGTGTTTTCCAGCACTTCGTGGCTGGTGGCGAGCGCGGTGGCGAGCGCCAGCGAGTGATCCGTCATCGAGGAGCCGATGCGGTCGATGCCGGAGTTAAGGATGCCGTCGATCGAATCCGAGCCGCCGGTCAGCGTCTCGTTGATACGGGCAAGGCTTTCCATCAGCTTCGTATCGAGCGAGCCGGTGCGCTTGTCGAAAGCGCTGGTGAATTCGGCGACGCGCTCATCGAAGGCAGTCGAGAGCTGGGCGACCGTCGTCTGCAGCCGCTCTTCGAAGAAGCCGGAGCGAAGGTCGAGATCCATGACGGCGTCGTCGGCGGTGCTCTGCAGGCTCTGGCGGAAGCTTGCGCCCTTTTCGTCAAGGGCGCTGTTCAGTTTCGACAGCACGTCGTCGAGCGTGCCGCCGATGGTGCGTTCGCCTGACGTCAGGCTTTCGTTGATCTCGCGGGTGCGGGCGATCAGGATTTCGTTGAGCTGATGCGTGCGCTCGTTCAGTGCTGCGTTCAGCTTCTCGGTGCTGCTGTCCATGGTCGAGGCGCGCGTCTCGAACTGGCTGAGAAGCTTTTCGCCGTGTTCGTTGAGGTTGACGGAGAGCGCTTCGAGGCGGTTGTCGAATTCGGTGGCCAGCGCGAAACCGGATGCGTTGAGCGTCTGGAGCAGGCTATCGGTCTTGGCGGCGAGCAGGCTGCCCATCGACTGCAGGGCGCTGTCCGATTTTTCCAGGATCGTCGCTGCGCGCGTGTCGATCAGCGAGGCGAAGGCCTCGCCCGATGTGGCGAGACGCACAGCGATCTCTTCGGTCGCAAGCGACAGTTCTTCCTTCAATTGGTCGTGGACGCTGCCGATCGAGGTGCGGATGCGGTCGGCATGATTGACGATCGCCTCTCGTTCGGAGCCGAGTTCGTGGACAAGGCCGCGCACGCGCAATTCGTTGTCCGCATAGGAACGCTCCAGCGCGTTGACTTCGGAATGAACCAGCGTTTCCAGCTCGGAAGCGCGCGCGATGGTGCGCTCGATGCCTTCGTTCATGGCCGAGACCTCGCGGCGCACCGCCTGGCCTACGGTCATGATGCGTTCGGAGGCGATGGTTTCCGGCTCTGCCAGGCGCAAGGCCACCTCTGCCATGGAGCGGGCGGCGTTGCGCATGTCCTGGGCGCGGGAGATCATGATGGCGAAAGCGTAGAACATCATCACCGGAATGATGATGCCGACCAGGCCGGCAATGACACCGGGCAGGGCGACGAGGTCGGCCAGCGACCGGATCTGCCAGATCTGCGGCGCGTAAAGCAGCGACATCAGGCCGAGGCCCGCCATCACCCAGAGCACGGAAAACAGGGTGGCGGTGCGCATCGCCGAGCGGCTGGAGGCGCCGTCGAAGGATTTCAGGATAGAGGCGGGCGTATTGCGGCTGGCATCATTGGCGGGTGCGAAGGCGGGAGCCCTGGAAGCCTGCTCGCCGTTGGCGCCGCGGCGGTTGCGGCGCTGCGCTTCTTCCTGGGCTTGCTGATTACGCACATTCGATGGATCAGACACATTCCCCTCCGGCGCCTCAGGCGCGTCGCCGCGGCGAGACGGCACATTATCCTTGCCGAAATCGATCTGGAGCGCCTCGTCCAATGCCTTGAACGCTTTGTCCTCTATCGACTCATTGTATTTGTTATTCGCCATTCGGTTACGCCTCGTTACTGTCGGCCGGTCCGCCAGCGTTGCCCAGGCTTCCGCCTCACCCCGGAACAACTTTGCCGTTACGGCCCTCCATCCCAACCGCGGACGGATAAGCATGTCATTTCAGAGTAGATAGCCGCTTTTTCAAACGGAAGGTATCAAAACACTACCATTATCCACTCACTCGGCAAAGGCGCGTACCATAAACCCGCTCCACCAGTATCGTAGTGACACATCTGGGCTCTTCACACAATTAATGAAGGCTTGAGATTTGCGGCTCGTTAACCCGTTGTTAACAATTTTGAATCCTCGACCCCGCTTAAAAACCAATAATTTAGGGATATTTAACGGACATTAACCATACGCCGAGATTTCCGTGCCCGCTGTGCCGGAATTTAACGTGATGGCCACCCTCCTGACGCAGAACTGTTGCAAGTGCGGACGACGTGAGACGGGAGAATTGGCAAATGGCGGCCCAGATGGCAGCATTGAATATCGTATTCGAGGCGCCGGACAATGCAAAGGGACCCTGTCCCTCGAAGGTCCGGCCGATCGACCTGGTTCATCTCGCAAAGCAGACGATGGGCGACAAGACGCTGGAAATCGAAGTCCTTCAGATGTTTGCCCGTCAAGCCCGCGCGTGCCTTCAGGATATTGCGAGCGGCGAGACCGTGCGTGTCGGGGCCGCCGCGCACAGGCTGAAAGGCGCGGCAAGTTCGGTTGGCGCATTCCGCGTGTCGCAGACGGCGGAAGTCATCGAGGAGACCGGCGGCGATGCCGGCACGATGGCGGCGCTGGGCGCTGCCGTTCTCGACGCGGAGAATTTCATCCTGAAGCTCTGCCGCGGCTGATCGCTCTTCCGCTCGTTCGAGGAGCCGCGGCGCCGCGCGTCTTTTCAGACGCACAAGCGACGCTGAGGCAGATTGAATGGCGGTATGATCTTATCCTTAAGCAATCATGCGGGCAGGCCCGTTGTTCCATTGCGGAACCACGGGTCTTTTTGCGACGTCCGATATGACGCATTGAAGACGGCGGGCGACGGTCTGATCTGCGAGGTTATGGCGAATTTCCGAATGTTGACTGACGCGTCGAATTGTCGGAAGTAAAGCCGCCCACCCATTTCAAGACCGGAAATAGTGCTGATGCCCAAACTTACCATCGTCGCCTTCGACGGCACGCGCTTCGACCTCGACGTCGATCAAGGCTCCACCGTGATGGAAAATGCCGTGCGCAATGCGGTGCCCGGCATTGAGGCCGAATGCGGCGGCGCCTGTGCCTGCGCGACCTGTCACGTCTATGTCGACGAAGAATGGACGGAGAAGGTTGGCCAGCCGGAAGCGATGGAAGAGGACATGCTCGACTTCGCCTTCGATGTGCGCCCCACCTCGCGGCTTTCCTGTCAGATCCGGATGAAGGCCGCCTATGACGGGCTCGTCGTGCACGTGCCGGAACGCCAGGCCTGAGGCCGGCGCCCAAAGCGCCTCGCATCAAATTTGATTCATGCGACGCGCTTTAGAGCCTTTCCTGGTTAGATTATTCTGCCGGAGCAGGTTTTCGTCAGGGCAGAGGCGATTGGCATACCTCTTGGTACGTCCGAGCCGATCGCCTCTGATCCTGGCTAGAGATGCCCGGCCCACCGGCCGGTCGACCATCCGACTCCGTTTGAGCCAGCAGAATGCTTCAATCTAACCAGGAAAGGCTCTAGCTCTTTGTTTTTATGCATGTCGTTGTCCCGGAACCACTACACATTTCCGGGCGACATGCATTCGCCGCGGTCACTGCCATAGCCACAAAAAAGACGCCTCGCGCGCTGGTGCGAGCGAGGCGAGGCGGGCGCATTACCTACGGATGAGGGAGGAACATCCGCGGCTTCGGAACGCGCCAGGAGAACCCAACGATGAAAGTCCAGATGCCGTAGCTGAACTTTCGAATGTGTTCATATTAACGCGTTCCGGTTGAGTCTGCCAGGATGAAAAATGACCATTGAAACGCTGGGGAGGGCGCAAGTTTCGCACAAGTTTCGTTGCGCAGCTAAGTTTTTCTGCTCGTAACCAGCTTGAAAAAGCCTTATTTTCCGCCGGCTCGGCCGTTGATTCGATTATTCAGCAATCTCAACATGCGCTTCTGGAAATTGACCGCTTCAACCCGGTCGAATCGCGCCTGCAGCCGATCGTGCTCCTCTATACCGCGAGCTGATTCGTTGGAGACGAGCTCCTGCATGGCCTCGCAGCTGCGCTGCTGCGGCAAAGCGCGGATAGCGCGCTCCATGGCGCGGGCCTGATCTCTGGCGATCTCGGCATGGCGCTCCTCGTGGCGCTTGATGTCACTCGACAGCGCGTCCCAGATCATCGACAGTTCCTTGCTGGCACCACGGCGGCTGTTCCAGCGCGGCAGGATGATCTGGGTGTGGACCGTGACCTTGACGTTGCCGACGCGGCAGCGGCCGTCATCCTGAATATAAGTGGCCTCGCCGCCGAAGCGGATTTTGGTGGCGCCGGGATGGCGCGCCGAGGAGCCGCTTGCCGTCGGGCCGCGCCGGCTGAGTTCCTGGTCGAGCTCCTCGGCGGTTTTGCCGCGGATGTCGAAATAGGAATAGCTTTTCGTTGCGATCACTTCGGCTGCCGCTGGGCCGCTGAGAGAAAGGGCAATGGAAAAGGCGACAGGAAGGACCATATAACGCACTGCAAGCGGCATTCTGAACGCAATCCATGTTGAAATCGACAGGAGCTTGGGGCATAGCCACCGCAAGCGCAATATCGGATGGCGGCTTTTTTCGTCATCAATAGGATAAGTCTGGTGACAGGGCTCGAAGGCAGTTTATGGCGTGTGGGCCATGGCCGGGAGATCGAACTCGGCCGTCGTTCTCTCATCATGGCGATCATCAACGTGACGCCGGACTCCTTTTCCGACGGCGGACGCTTCAAAACCGTCGATGCCGCCGTCGAACACGCGCTGCAGGCGGTGAGCGATGGTGCCGCGATTGTCGACATCGGCGGCGAATCGACCCGGCCGGGCGCAGCATCGGTCAGCCCTTCGGAGGAGCAGGCGCGGGTGCTGCCCGTCATCGAGGCGCTGCGCGGCCGCACCCAGGCGCTGATATCCATCGACACCTATCGCGCCGAGACGGCGCGGCTTGCGGTCAGCGCCGGCGCCCATATCATCAACGACGTCTCCGGACTGCAGAAAGAGAGCGGTATCGCGGACCTGGCCGCGGCGACGGGGGCGGGGCTCTGCATCATGCATACCGGCCGCGACAGGGTCAAACTTGCCGATGTGATCGCCGACCAGGTGCATTTCCTCGAACGGTCGCTTGATATCGCCGCTGCAGCAGGCGTCAACAGAGATCGCATCGTGCTCGATCCGGGCTTCGGCTTCGCCAAGGAAACGGCGGAAGAGAATCTGGAACTGATGGCGCGGTTTTCCGAACTTTCGCGCTTCGGCCTGCCGCTGCTTGCCGGCACCTCACGCAAGCGTTTCCTCGGCACCGTGACAGGGCGGGATGCATCGGACCGGGATGTGGCGACGGCTGCGACGAGCGTGTTGCTGCGCCTCCAAGGAGCTGCGGTTTTCCGGGTGCACAATGTCGCAATCAACAGGGATGCGCTTGATGTCGCCGATGCTATGCTCAAAGCGCGCCAGGAATTCGAGAGGAAGCGGCCGACATGACCACCTACACGATCACGCTGCAGAACTGCGCCTTCTTCGCGCGCCACGGCGTGCATGACGAGGAGGAATTCCTCGGCCAGCGCTTCTTCGTCGATGCCGAGCTCGATGTCGTCGCCGGCGAGGCGCTTAAAAGTGACTCGATCGACGATACCGTCAATTACGGCATCGCTTTCACCGTGATCGAGCAGATCGTCACCGGCAAGCGGCGCTATCTGATCGAAGCCCTGGCGCTCGATATCGCCAAGGGGCTCTGCGAGACATTTCCGCAGGTCCGGCGGGCGAAGATCACGGTGCGCAAGCCGAACGCGCCGGTGCCTGGCGTGCTCGATTTCGTGCAGGTGAGTGTTGAGCACTTTGCCTGAGGCCGTATACCGATCCGCCACCCTCGGCCTCGGCGGCAATATCGGCGAGCCGGTGAAGGCGATGGCGGAGGCGCTGCAAAGGCTGGACGGGCACGACCATTGTCGTGTTACCGCCGTGTCGCGGCTCTATCGCACGCCGCCCTGGGGCAAGACGGACCAATCGTTCTTCTTCAACGCCTGCGCCGCCGTCGAAACCCGGCTTCCTCCGGAAGCTTTGCTCGATGTCTGCCTCTCGATCGAACGCGAGATGAAGCGCGAGCGTATCGAACGCTGGGGGCCGCGCACGCTCGATATCGACGTGCTGACCTATGACGACGTCATCCAGGACGCGCCGCGGCTGGAACTGCCGCATCCGCGGATGACCGAGCGCGGTTTTGTGCTGATGCCGCTTGCCGATATCGCCCCAGGCCTTGTCGTCAGGGGGCGGCCGGTCAGCGACTGGCTGCTCGACGCCGACGTGACCGGCATCGAGGTCGCCGATGACAGTGGCGACTGGTGGCGGAGCGCCTAGAGCCCTTTCCTGGTTAGATTGAAGCATTCTGCCGGAGCAGGTTTTCGTCAGGGCAGAGGCGATTGGCGATGGGCGTACCCCCAGGTACGTCCGAGCCGATCGCCTCTGATCCTGGCTAGAGATGCCCGGCCCACCGGCCGCACCGCTTCGCTATGGCGAAGCGATAAGTGCGTCCGGCGCTTTTGAACCTTGCAGATTTGCCAGGCAAATCTGCGGGAGGGTTGGCTGAAACGGGCCGGCTGCTCGACCGGCCGGCTTGGCCGTAGAGCTGGGCTACGACGCGCGCCGGCCGGTCGACCATCCGACTCCGTTTGAGCCAACAGAATGATTCAATCTAACCAGGAAAGGGCTCTAAGCATGGCTGCTGAAACGCGAAACGGCGGGAAACCCGCCGCTTCAGGAAAATCCGTCATGCGATCTGTCTACTGGATGGAGCCGACGGCCATTTCGTCGACCTGACGGGTCAATGTCAGGCCGATAACAGGGATCATCTGGCTTTCGACCTTGACCGAAACGGTGACGTTCATCGTCTTGTCGTCGCGTATGCGGGCGATCATTGCTCCGTTCAGCTTGGAGCGGTTGATGCCGACCACGACGGTATCCTCGGTGACGGCGCCGGAGACGACGTCAAGACCTTTGCCGGCGGCGCCGTCGAGAAACTTGCCTTTATAGCTGGAGCCCGACTGCGAGATGACGGCGGTCATCGGCTGCTTGAAGACGCCAACGCGGCAGGTGCCATCGAGTTTGATGCCGGTGGTGCTGTCGCCGGTCGGTTCACCGGTCAGGTTGCAGGTGAATTTCGTGCCCTTGTACTTGCCGGCGACGATCTCGCCGGGGCCTTTCCAGGAGCCGGCGACGGATTCGAAGAAGGCCTTGTCACGGGTTGCGGCGGTGGCTGCCGGAGCGACATCTGCGACCGGAGACAATGCCGCGGCGGCGAGGCCGCATACGAAGAGAAACTTGCGCGAATACATGGATTTTCCTTGGCAAACACCACTCACGAACTGGCGCCAAGTTTTGCCGAAAAATGGTTAATCCTTCCTTTCGACTGTGCCGAAATGCCAGGGATTACAGGCGTGCCAGGCTGTGCGAATTTTAATATCCTGCCACTAACGTGTTGAATCTGATGCTATTTTCATGACTTCACGCTGGGGGAGGCGAAAGCCGCGGAATTGCTTCGTCGATTAAGGATTGTTGCTGCGCGGTGACATGGAAGGCGTGAGATCGCCGATGAAATCACCGATTCCCGGCCGTTTCAGCGCGCGGAAAGCCAGCGGCCGGCAGAGATCCATCGCCGCGATTCCGATGCGGGCGGTCATCAGGCCGTTGATGACGCCCTCGCCGAGTCGGGCCGAGAGCTTCGAGGCCAGCCCATGGCCGAGCACCTGCTGGACGAGGCTGTCACCGACGGCGATCGAGCCGGTGACGGCAAGATGCGCCAGCACGTCGCGCAGCAGGCGGAACATGCCGAGCGTGCCGGGGCGGCCGCCGTAGAGTTCCGCCATGGCGCGGATAAGGCGGACGGCCTCGTAAAGCACATACAACAGATCGACGACGGCGCGCGGGCTGACGGCGGTGACGATCGACACACGCTTGGAGGCATTGACGATGAGGGCGCGGGCCTTGCGGTCGAGCGGGGCGAGCAGCTCTCGTTCGGCCAAGGCGATCAGATGCGGGGGATCGATGACCTCGCCCTCGGTCGCCTTCAGCGTCGCGCGTCCCTTCGATGTCTCGGGGTTGGCGGCAAGCAGCGTGGTGAGGCGCGCAACGACGGCGCGCGCCTTCGCCGGCCGGGTTTCGAGGATCGCGGCTTCCGCTTCGGCCTTGATCGTCTGGACGGCGGCAAGGCGCATCATGCCTGCGGTCTCGCGGATGACGAGGGCAAGCACGGCGAGGATGCCGATCGCCAGCGCCCCAAGGGCTGCGTAACCCAACCAGTCGGCGCGGGTGAAGAGATCGCGGATCAGCCGGTCGGTCCAGAGGCCGATGCCGAGCGACAGCAGGATGCCGAAGGCGCCGGCGGCGATCTTGCCGAAGGAGGTCCGCCGCTTGCGCGGCGTGGCCACTGGTGCTGCGCCGAGATC
The DNA here is from genome assembly GCF_002531805.1 of Rhizobium sp. M1. Taxonomy (NCBI): domain Bacteria; kingdom Pseudomonadati; phylum Pseudomonadota; class Alphaproteobacteria; order Hyphomicrobiales; family Rhizobiaceae; genus Rhizobium; species Rhizobium sp. M1. Next base: position 76,413 of record NZ_NWSW01000018.1, read on the forward strand.
CCTGTCGGGATTGATGAAGGGATCCTCCTCATCGGGCGTCAAGACGATCTCTTCCGAGAAGCTTTCCGGCTTGCGCCGGCCTTGCTGCTGCCGGCCGTTGTCGCGCGGCTCGGATGGCTCATCGTCGTAAGCGAAGGCGGCGGGTGGGCGACGCGGCACATCGGACGGGGGCTTACTCATGCGAGACGGTCTCCGAACAGGAACTGCATGGCGCGGTCGAGGCGGATATGCGGCACCGACAGCTTGATGCCGCCGCCGGTTTCCTCGAGATGCGGCGGGCGGAACCTGACGACATTGACTTCGGGCAGGGTCCCACCGGCCTCGCCCGAGACGATACGGTCAAACAGGCCTTCCGGATCCTCCGGCAGATCGCCGGGGAAGATCGCGGTCTTTCTCTGGCCGTCGAAGCGCTCGCCGGCAATGGTTTCGCCCGCCATCGGCGTGCCGACGATGACGGGCAGGTCATGGCCGTCACGTTTGACCGACGCCTCCCGGGTAGCGCGCACGGAGGCGAGCGCCATGACATCGATGCCGGCGCCGGCCATGCCGATGCGGGCGATGGCGCGATCGACGAGGCGGCGGGTCAATGCGTCGAGCCGGTCGTGGCTCTCGTGATGGAGATGGTCAGCCTTGGTGGCGGCGACCAGCACACGGTCGATACGGCGGCCGAGCAGCGAGGAGAGCAGCGAATTGGTGCCCGGGCGGAAGCAGGCAAGCACATCGGTCAGCGCGCGTTCCAGATCCTGGACGGCTTCGGGGCCGCGATTCATCGCCTGCAGCGCGTCGACCAGCACGATCTGGCGGTCGAGCCGGGCGAAATGCTCGCGGAAGAAGGGTTTGACGACCACCGACTTATAGGCTTCGTACCGTCGCTCCATCATCGCCCAGAGCGAGCCGCGATCGGGACGACCGTCGGGCGGCAAGGCGAGCGGGGCGAAGGTCAGCGCCGGCGAGCCGTCGAGATCGCCGGGCAGAAGCAGGCGCCCGGGCGGCAAGGTGGAGAGCGAGCGTTCGTCGGTCTTGCAGGCCTTGAGGTAATCGGCAAAGGCGGCGGCAAGCTCGCGAGCGATCATCTCGTCGGCGCCGGCATTGATATCGGCGGCACGTGTCAGCGCCAGCCATCCCTGCGACAGTGCGGAGCGGACGCCGGTTTGCGCAAGCGCCATCGTCTCCTCGCTGAACGTCCGATAATCCTTGCCGAGCAGCGGCAGGTCGAGCAGCCATTCACCGGGATAATCGACAATATCGATCGACAGCCGGCCGGGCGAGAACAGCCGGTTCCAGCCGCTGGCGCTCTGATAGTCGAGCGTGATGCGCAACTCGGAAATGGCGCGGGTCGAGTCCGGCCAGATGCGATCCTTCACCAGGGCCCGGATATGATCTTCGTACTGGAAGCGAGGCACGGCATCATCTGGCTGCGGCTCGAGCCGCACGGCGGAAACGCGGCCGGATTGCACCGGCTCGAACAGCGGCAGTCGGCCGCCATGCAGGAGATTGTGAACAAGCGAGGAGATGAAAACCGTCTTGCCGGATCGCGAGAGGCCGGTGACGCCGAGCCGCACGGTCGGATTGACGAGGCCGTTCGCCCGGTCGGCGAGATTGTCGAAGGCGATGCGGGCGTCGTCGGCAAGGGATGTCAGGCGTGGCGGCAAGGCGCGATTCCGATTGATGACTGCCGGCAATATAGGAAGGCGGCGTTGTGCGAAAAAGAAGTGGCGCGAACGCATTTCCGTTTTCCGCGGAAAGTGAAAATTTCTGCCGCTCTTCGAATTGCTCGGACGATGTCAGACGACAACGAAATCGGTCAGGCGCCAGGCGGTGACGGAAGCATCGAAATCGATGACGGCAAGGCCTGCCGTCGGAAAGCCGCGGGGAAGGGCGGCGACCATCGCCTTGTGGCCGATCAATGTCTCCAGCACCTGCTCTATGGTCGGATTGTGGCCGACCAGCATGACGGCGGCAGCCTCCTGCGCATCGACGATTTCGAGATAGGTGCCGACGGTGGCGTCGTAGAGCGCATCGACATAGCGCACGTCGAGTCCGACTCCGACCGCCCGGTGGACGGCGTCGGCGGTGTCGCGGCAGCGAAGCGCCGTCGAACTGATCAGAAGATCCGGACGGTAGCCCTTGTCGGCTGCCTTGTCGGCGATGATCTCGGCATCGCCGTAGCCCTTTTTGCTGAGCGGCCGGTCGAAATCGCGCTGTCCGGGGTCGGCCGCAGCGGCCTTGGCATGACGCAGGAGATAGATGCGGTTGGGCGGAGGCAGCGGTACGGTCATGGGCAAATCCAGGATCGGGCGGGTCTTTTCAGTAGCGGCTGCGGTCGGCCGCCGTCAATCGCCAGCCATGCCGCAGCTGCCTAAAACGTGGCTGACAACACGGCGTTTTGAAGGCGAAGCCAAAAACGGCAGCCGGAATAACCATGACAAAATAGACCGTTAGCTTAAAATTGTAACAGATTTAAAAATCTGTTTACCTGTCGTATTTGGCTTGAATCGCGGCTAGCGCTTGGGATATACACCCGCCCAGATGAGATGTTCTTCAGGAGAATCGCGTTGAGTGAGAAGATCGATCTTAGCAATTACGTTCCCTCGGAAGAGGAAGAGTTCATGAACGTAAACCAGCGTGCCTACTTCAGGGCGAAGCTGGTAGCCTGGAAAAACGATATCCTTAGAGAAGCGCGCGAAACACTCGACCACTTGGCCGAGGAAAGCGCAAACCATCCCGATCTCGCCGACAGGGCGTCGTCGGAAACCGACAGGGCGATCGAACTTCGCGCCCGCGACCGGCAGAGAAAGCTGATCTCCAAGATCGACGCGGCCCTGCAGCGCATCGAAGACGGCACCTACGGCTATTGCGAGGAAACCGGCGAACCGATCGGTCTCAAGCGCCTCGACGCCCGCCCGATCGCGACGCTGTCGATCGAGGCGCAGGAGCGCCACGAACGCCGTGAAAAGGTCTACCGCGACGAATGACGTTTTCGATATAGGCAGAGACACATTGGGCGCCGCGATCTGATCGCGGCGCCTTTTTGTCGGGGCGGCCTACTCGCGGCTTGTCGATCGGTCTTGGTGCGCCGCCCATCGATGCGCCTCGCATCAAATTTGATTCAAGCGACGCGCATCAGCCTTTGTTTTATGCATCTCGTTGTCCCGGAATCGCTGCACACTTCCGGGCGGCATGCATTTAGAGCGGGCCACCTGCCGCCAGAGGTTTCCACAGTCGCTCCCGCTCCGCCTCCATGACGAGATCGATCGTGACGAGCGTGCCACTCCTGATCCGCCGTCGCATGATGTCTGCCCCGCCGGGGTCCGTTTGACATAGGCCCTGATCGTGCAGCGCCTGCAGGCGCGAGCGCGACATCTTCAACTCCCCCGCCAGCAGCCGATCCAGCCGTATGTTTGTCGCGAACTGGGCTGTCAGTTCGATTTCCAGGCGTGTCCAGCCTGCGCTCTCGTGCCGTATCTCCTTGGCGATGTCGAATTCGGCGAACTCGTCAACGCGCTGTGCTTTGCGCCGCAGCCCATCGAGATTGAAGGTTTCCGCGCGAACCCAATCGGGGTCGTTGGACTGCAGCGCGTCGAGCGTCAACCGATCGATATCGCGGATAGTCCGGCGCTCGAAGATCGGCCGGTTCCATGTCCTTTCGCAGATCAGGCATTTGTAGATCAGCCAGGCGTCGAGCTTGCGACCGTTGGCATTCAACCGGATCTTGCCGCTGGATCGGAAAGCTCTGAGGCCTCCGCATCCGCCACATGCAATCCACGGCTGGGGCGCTGTCTTGGGGGTGATGGTCCATCGGACCCGAAGCGTCTTGCACATATCGTCTTGGTCTTCCGTTTGGAAGTCCACCAAGATGGTGCAGGAGAAACCCTTGCGGGCGCGGTGTGGCGATGTTGTGGGCGGCTGAAGAGCTGGGCAGCGGAGCTGCACATGGCACATTGTAACAATGCCAAACCGGTCTCTCGCCACCACCCGATGAACATGGTCGCATGCCGCCAGCGTCTCGCTTTGCGGCAGTACGGGTGAAACTGGGGTGAGACCGGTATTTACTTAGGCAAAGTGTGACCTCGATGCGCCAAAGCTCTTCGCGTCGATTGATAACAAATGATCGACGCGGTGGGGAGGCCCGAAGAGCTCCAGGACTGAGAAGCCGCGGCGTTGCGGCATTTCTGCAACTTCATGATGAGGTCACGAATGCGCGCAACCGCGCCTGCGCCGGCAGTCACTTGTCGCGATTGACGCTCATTTCGCCGAAAATGCGGGCAACTTCCTTCTGCAGCTCCGTGTCGGCGCCGGTGATCGGGGCAAGCTCGGGATCGCGGCGCGGCAGGTTGGCGGGCTGCGGTGCGGCCGGGCGCGGGGTCTGGTTTGCCGGGGCCGGCACGATACGCTCGGCCGTCAGATTGTTCGCCATTTCCTGTTCCAGCACCCGCTGGAAATCACGGCGAATCGCCGCTGCCGATTGCGCTGCCGCTTCGTCCGCGGGCGTTGCGGGTGCGGTGCGCGGCGCCGGCATGTCGGGGGCGGAGACCTCGGGATCGATGCGCTGCTGCGGCAGCACCCGCTGGCGGGCGGCGTCAAGGATTTCGGCGGCACTCGCCGTATCGTGATAGGGCGCGGGCTGCGCGACCGGCGGGGCTACCGGTTGTTCCGGCGGGCGCGGCTGGGGCGGAGCGGGGCGCGGAGAATGGTCGCGTTCGGCCGACAGCGGAGCCGTCGCGGGCTCCGCCGGAAGCGGGCTGGTGGCCACCGGCGGCGGCACGGCCGGCTGGGCCGGCGGTTCGGGGCGCGGGCGCGGCTCCGGCGCGGCTGAGTCCGCGAAGGCCGGTTCGGCGGGCGGCTCGGCACGGGCTGCAAGCGGCGGACGGCTTACGGAAACGGGCGGTGTTTCGGGGCGCGGGACTGTTGCCGGCCGCTCCGCCGCCGGCTCTGGCCGTTTGACGCTTTCGGGCTGTTCGGCCGCCTCGGCCAGGATGCGGCTTTCGATGACGATGTCGGTCGGACCGCCGATCATGATCAGATGTTCGACGTCGTCACGGCGCACCAGCACTAGCCGGCGGCGGGTATCGACGGCTGCCGCATCCAGCACCTGCAGGCGGGGCTGACGGTTGCGGCCGCCGCGCACGAAGGGCGAGGGGGCGCGGCTTCGAATCAGCCAGAGCGCCAGAATGAGCAGAAGAAGCGCCAGGCCGACGCCACCGGCCGCAAGCAGGAAACGGCTGCCGTAAGCTCCGACAAGATCATCGAACATAGTCACTCACTCCATTTCGCATTCGGCACATATTGACGACTTTTCCGTTCCTTAAACAAGGGCCGAAGGTCCTGTCCAGTGACGCACGGAGGCGATTTCGTATTGTGCCGGATGACGGCTGCCGGCTTGCGCGAGGCAGATGGCGCTCTAGCCTGTGAATTCAAGCAGTCTTGCCGGTGACCGGTGTTTTTGCCGGCGTGGCAAATTGCTAAGAAGGAAAGAGTGCCTGATTCCTGCTTCGTGTTCGTGCTATGAAATGGGAAGGGCTTATGCGAGGAATACATGACGAAACCGCGTCAGGCCGACGACTATAACGCACCGCTTGTGGATCGTGGGGGGCGTTCTGGCACGGTTTTGCGCATCCTTCTGTTGGCGCTCGTGCTGATCGCGGCAGCCGGCGCCTTCGTCGTCTTCAAAAGATCACTCGACAACGAGATGGTGCTCGGCGGCCTCGGCGTGCTTGCCATGGTCGGCATCTTCTTCCTGGTGTCCTCGGTTATCGGCTTCATCGAGGTGATGCCGCAGCACCAGTCCGACAGCCTGGCGCGCGCCTTTCTCAACAGCCATCCGGACGGCACGCTGATCACCGACGACAAGGGACGGATCATCTATGCCAACGCTGCCTACGGCGCGCTGACCGGCGCGCGCAAAGCGACCGAGGTGCAGACGCTCGAAACGCTGCTGTCGCGCCATCGCGAGTCCAACGAGGCGCTCTACCGGCTGGTCAATGGTCTGCGCGAGGGCAAGGAGGGCCGTGAGGAGTTCCGTCTGCTGCGCGCCGTCGGCCCCGGCTCCAACAGCTCGGGCGCGCATTGGTACCGGCTGAAGGCGCGGCTGCTGCATCAGGAGGATAATGGCGGCAAGCCGCTGCAGATCTGGCAGATCACCGACATCACCGCCGAACGCGACGATCAGGAGCGATTCTTCAAGGAGCTGCAGAACGCGATCGACTATCTCGATCACGCACCCGCCGGCTTCTTCTCCGCCGGCCGGAAGGGCGAAATCTTCTACCTGAATGCCACGCTTGCCGAGTGGCTGGGCCTCGACCTGACCAAGTTCCTGCCGGGCTCGATGTCGATCGGCGACCTGGTGGCGGGCGAGGGGCTGGCGCTGATCCAGTCGGTGCAGGCCGAACCAGGCCTGAAGAAGACCGTGACGCTCGATCTCGATTTGCGCAAGACCAACGGCCAGAGCCTGCCGGTGCAGATCATCCACAGCGTCACCTCGATGCGCGACGGGGCGCCCGGCGAAAGCCGGACGATCGTGCTGGCGCGCGAAAAGAGCAGCGAGAGCGGCCAATCCGCTTCGGCCGCCGCCATGCGCTTCACGCGCTTCTTCAACAACACGCCGATGGCGATCGCCTCGGTCGATGGCGAAGGGCGCATTCTGCGCACCAATGCGCCGTTCCTGAAGCTGTTTTCCGGCGTCGTGTCGCGCGACGATCTCGAGAAATCACCCTCTCTCGAAACCATCGTGCAGGAGAGCGACCGGCCGCAGCTGGCCGCGGCGCTGGCGGCGGCGAAGGACCGGCAGGGCGACATCGCGCCGCTCGACACCCGCACGCCGACCGACGAGGCGCGCTATTTCCGCTTCTATGTCAATGCTGTCATCGACCAGAGCGACGAGGCGCCGGAGGAAGCGGCGATCGTCTATGCCGTCGAGGTGACCGAGCAGAAGGCGCTGGAAGCGCAGATGGCGCAGACGCAGAAGATGAACGCTGTCGGAACGCTCGCCGGCGGCATCGCGCATGACTTCAACAATGTGCTGACGGCGATCCTGCTGTCGTCCGACCATCTGCTGCTGCAGGCGCGGCCCTCCGATGCGAGTTTCGCCGACCTGATGGAGATCAAGCGCAACGCCAACCGCGCCGCGGTGCTGGTGCGCCAGCTGCTTGCCTTCTCGCGCAAGCAAACGATGCGGCCCTCGGTGCTGAACCTGACGGATGTCGTCGGCGACCTGCGCATGCTGGTCGACCGGCTGCTCTCCGGCACCAACGTCAAGCTCGACGTGCAATATGGCCGGGATCTCTGGCCCGTCAAAACCGACCTGTCGCAGTTCGAGCAGGTGCTGATCAATCTCTGCGTCAATGCGCGCGATGCGATGCCGGAAGGCGGCACGCTGACGCTGCGCACCCGCAATCTGACGGCTGCCGAGGTCTCCGCCTTCAACTATTCCTACATGCCCGCCGAGGACATGGTGCTGGTCGAGGTCACCGATACCGGCACCGGCATTGCGCCTGAGATCATGGACAAGATCTTCGAACCCTTCTTCACCACCAAGGATGTCGGCAAAGGCACCGGGCTTGGTCTTGCCATGGTCTATGGCATCGTCAAGCAATCGGGCGGCTACATCCAGCCGGAATCCGAAGTCGGCAAAGGCACGACCTTCCGCGTCTTCCTGCCGCGCCATATCCCCGAGCCGGCGGTTGCCGCCGAAGCCGGCGCGATCGACAGCGCCATTGCCGCAGTCGGCACGCCTCCCGAGGCGCCTGCTGCGCAGCAGCCCGAGGACCTGACAGGCTCTGCCGTCGTCCTGCTCGTCGAAGACGAGGAGGCGGTGCGCCGGGGCGGCAAGCGGATGCTGGAAACGCGCGGCTACACCGTGCATGAGGCGGGCTCGGGCGTCGAGGCGCTGAGCATCATGGAAGAGCTTGAGGGCAAGGTCGACATCGTCGTTTCCGACGTCGTCATGCCTGAAATGGACGGCCCGACGCTGCTGCGTGAGCTGCGCAAGAACTATCCAGACCTGAAATTCATCTTCGTCTCCGGCTATGCCGAGGACGCCTTTGCCCGCAACCTGCCGCCGGATGCGAAATTCGGGTTCCTGCCGAAGCCGTTTTCGCTGAAGCAGCTGGCTGTGGTGGTCAAGGAGACGCTGGATAGTTAGCGGTTACGGCTTCGTGGTTTCCGGATAGGGCGTTCGACGTGGCACCCCCCTCTGTCCTGCCGGACATCTCCCCCCCATAAGGGGGGAGATTGACGCTCGGCTTGACCTTCGCACGTCGCTAACGTTGTGCAGTTTGCAATGTTCATTATTCGTGCGGCCGGCGCTCCCGCCCAATCTCCCCACCGGTGGGGGAGATGCCCGGCAGGGCAGAGGGGGTGATCCACGGCAATCCGGCAAAGACTGGGCGGAAACAACCTGCCCCATCCCCCCTTACTCCCCGAGCGCCACGGCAATCTCTGCCGCCAGCCGCGCATTGTTTTCAACAAGCGCAATATTCGTCTTCAGACTCTGGCCGTCCGTCAGGTCGAAGATGGTCGAGAGCAGATAGGGCGTCACCGCCTTGCCGGTCACTTCGTCGCGTTCAGCGCTGTCGAGCGCGCGCTCGATATAGATCTCCATCTCTTCGCGCGGGATCTCGTCGGCCTCGGGCACCGGATTGGCGATCAGCATGCCGCCATTGATGCCGAGCTGTTCGCGCACCGTCTGGAAGTTGGCGATTGCCGCCGGGCTGTTCAGTGACAGCGGGCTGCGAAGCCCCGAGGAGCGCGACCAGAAGGCGGGGAATTCTTCGCTCTCATAGGTGACGACGGGCACGCCGCGGGTTTCCAGCACTTCCAGCGTTTTCGGAATGTCGAGAATTGCCTTGGCGCCGGCGCAGACGACGATGACGCCGGTGCGGGCCAGTTCCTCGAGATCGGCCGAAATATCGAAGCTTTCCTCGGCGCCACGGTGCACGCCGCCGATGCCGCCTGTGGCAAAGACGCGGATGCCAGCGCGCGCCGCCGCGATCATCGTCGCCGCGACGGTGGTGGCGCCGGTGCGGCGCTCGGCGATCGCAAAGGCGAGATCGGCGCGCGACACCTTCATCACGTCGGTCGCCTTGGCGAGCTGCTCCAGTTCGCCGGCTTCAAGGCCGATATGCAGCGTGCCGTGAATGACGGCGATCGTTGCCGGCACGGCACCCTGTTCGCGAATGATGGCCTCGACGCTGCGGGCCATCTCGATATTGCCGGGATAGGGCATGCCGTGGGTGATGATGGTCGATTCCAGCGCCACCAGCGGCGCGCCGCGCTGCTTGGCGCTGGCGACCTCCTTCGAATAGGCGATCGGCAGAAGAGGGGAGATGGGCTGGGTCATGATCTTGTCCTGTCGTCGATGGAGCATGATGCCCAATGTGTCGGCGGTTTTGCGACGACATCATGCTCGACTATTTCATTTGGCCGCTTCAATGCAGAATTCTGATCTGGGGAACAAGGGCAAGCGCCTTATTCAGCAGATCCGGCGTCAGATTTTCGTTGACGGCATGCGGCGACTGCACAGTCAGCGCTGCGGCCGCGGTGCCGTGGCGGATAGCTTCCTCGAGCGGCAGGCCTCGCATCAAGGCGGCGAGCGTGCCGGCGGCAAGGGAATCGCCGGCGCCGGTGACATCGGCGAGGGTCTCGGCGATCGGCGGCTGCAACGTCACGGCGCGGCCGTCGCAAAACGCGACCAGCTCGCGCTGGCCGCGGGTGACGACGGCGCGTCGGATGCCGATCTCGTTCAGAAGCGGCGGCCAGCCGTCGGCGTCTTCCGGCCGTTCACCGACAAGGGCTGCGGCTTCGGCTTCGTTCAGGAACAGGTAGTCGATATCCGCGATGCAGGATTTCAGCCTGACGACCTTGGCCGGCGAAATGGCGATCGCCGCGACGGGTTTGGCCAGCGACCGTGCCTTGGCGACGATTGCAACGATCGTTTCTTCCGGCAGATTGGCATCGAAAAGGATGAGATCATGCGCGGCGAAGGCTTCGCGCACCCAGCGAATGGAAAGACGCCGCGGCACGAAGAAGCGGTAGAGATCCATGTCGGCAAGGGCAATCACCAGGTTGCCGTCCCTCTCTATGATCGCGGTGTAGCTCGGTGTCTTGCGGTCGAGGAAAACGAAGGGCCGGTCGTCGATGCCGGCGAAATCGGCGGCTTCGCCGACCATCTCGCCGATGGGATCGCCGCCGCGCGGCGAAATCATCGTCACCTGAAAACCGAGCCTTGCAAGGTTGCGCGCCGCATTGAAGCCGCCGCCGCCCGGCTCCTCGAACCAGGTGCCGGGATTGCTGGCGCCCGGTGCCGTTTCCCCGGAAATGCGGCCGCGCCGGTCGATATGGGCGCCGCCGAGAACAAGAATCTTTTTCTTCATTTCAATCGCCTTCCGATGCCCGACTAGCGAATCGAGACGGTGCCTCCTGTCGCGGCAACGCCGGCGCATCCGGCCTAAGCCGTTGCTTTGCATCGATAAAACAAATATAGAACACAGGCTGTTTTACCTTTTTCTTTCAATCATTTGATCGCCTATTGCGAGAGTGGAACAAATGGGGTACAAACTCGACATTGCTTGGGCGGCTTCAATAACCTAAAGGTGGATCAGATGTCTCAGAATTCATTGCGGCTGGTAGAGGACAAATCGGTGGACAAAAGCAAGGCGCTTGAAGCGGCACTCTCACAGATAGAGCGGTCGTTCGGCAAGGGCTCGATCATGAAACTCGGTTCCAACGAGAACGTCATCGAAATCGAGACGATTTCGACGGGTTCGCTTGGGCTCGATATCGCGCTTGGCGTCGGCGGCCTGCCGAAGGGCCGCATCATCGAAATCTACGGGCCGGAAAGCTCGGGCAAGACGACGCTTGCGCTGCAGACCATCGCGGAATCGCAAAAGAAGGGCGGCATCTGCGCCTTTGTCGACGCCGAACATGCGCTCGATCCCGTCTATGCCCGCAAGCTTGGCGTCGATCTCCAAAACCTTCTGATCTCGCAGCCCGATACCGGCGAGCAGGCGCTTGAGATCACCGATACGCTGGTGCGCTCCGGGGCCGTCGACGTTCTGGTCGTCGACTCGGTCGCCGCACTGACGCCGCGCGCCGAAATCGAAGGCGAAATGGGCGACAGCCTTCCCGGCCTGCAGGCACGCCTGATGAGCCAGGCGCTGCGCAAGCTCACTGCCTCGATCTCCAAGTCGAATACCATGGTGATCTTCATCAATCAGATCCGCATGAAGATCGGCGTCATGTTCGGTTCGCCGGAAACGACGACGGGCGGCAATGCGCTGAAATTCTATGCCTCCGTGCGCCTTGACATCCGCCGCATCGGCTCGGTCAAGGAGCGCGAAGAGGTGGTCGGCAACCAGACCCGCGTCAAGGTCGTCAAGAACAAGATGGCGCCTCCCTTCAAGCAGGTCGAATTCGACATCATGTATGGCGAAGGCGTATCGAAGACCGGCGAACTCGTCGATCTCGGCGTCAAAGCCGGGATCGTGGAAAAGTCGGGCGCCTGGTTCTCCTATAACAGCCAGCGTCTCGGCCAGGGCCGCGAAAACGCCAAGACCTTCTTGCGCGACAATCCGGATCTCGCCCGCGAGATCGAACTGGCGCTGCGCCAGAATGCCGGTCTCATCGCCGACCGCTTCCTGCAGAACGGCGGACCGGATGCGGATGACGGCGATGCCGCCGCGGACATGTAAGTCTCGCGCCTGACTCTTATCGGATATCTCCGCCGGCCGCATTCCTGATGAGAATGCGGCCGGTTTTGTTTGTCGGCTGGACAGTGGCGGAGGCGAACGTTAAAAGCCGATGGATTTGTATTTATCTGCCTCCGGCAGCATTGAAGGGCATAAAATGAGCGGCGTGAACGATATCCGGTCGACCTTTCTCGACTATTTCAAGAAGAACGGCCACGAGATCGTTTCGTCGAGCCCGCTGGTGCCGCGCAACGACCCGACGCTGATGTTCACCAATGCCGGCATGGTGCAGTTCAAGAACGTTTTCACCGGCCTGGAAAAGCGTCCTTATACGACGGCCACGACGTCGCAGAAATGCGTGCGCGCCGGCGGCAAGCATAACGACCTCGACAATGTCGGCTATACCGCGCGCCACCTGACCTTCTTCGAAATGCTCGGCAACTTCTCATTTGGGGACTATTTCAAGGAGAATGCGATCGAGCTTGCCTGGAAGCTCGTGACCGAAGGTTTCGGCCTGCCGAAGCATCGCCTGCTGGTAACCGTCTATTCCGAAGATGAGGAGGCCGCGGCGCTGTGGAAGAAGATCGCCGGTTTTTCCGACGACAAGATCATCCGCATCCCGACCTCCGACAATTTCTGGCAGATGGGCGATACCGGCCCCTGCGGCCCATGCTCTGAAATCTTCATCGACCAAGGCGAGAACGTCTGGGGCGGCCCTCCAGGCTCGGCCGAGGAAGATGGCGACCGGTTCCTGGAGTTCTGGAACCTCGTCTTCATGCAGTTCGAGCAGACCGAGCCCGGCGTTCGCAACCCGCTGCCGCGTCCGTCGATCGATACTGGCATGGGCCTGGAGCGCATGGCCTGTATTCTCCAGGGCGTTCAGAGCGTGTTCGACACCGATCTCTTCCGGACACTGATCGGCGCCATCGAAGACACGATGGGCGTCAAGGCGGAAGGTAGCGCCAGCCATCGGGTCATCGCCGACCACCTGCGCTCCTCGGCCTTCCTGATCGCCGACGGCGTGCTGCCGTCGAATGAGGGCCGCGGTTATGTGCTGCGCCGCATCATGCGCCGCGCCATGCGCCATGCGCAGCTGCTCGGCGCCAAGGAGCCGCTGATGTACAAGCTGCTGCCAACGCTGGTGCAGCAGATGGGCCGCGCCTATCCGGAACTGGTACGCGCCGAGGCGCTGATCTCGGAGACGCTGAAGCTTGAGGAAAACCGCTTCCGCAAGACGCTGGAACGCGGCCTGTCGCTTCTGTCGGATGCGACGACGGATCTTTCCAAAGGCGATATGCTGGACGGTGAGACCGCCTTCAAGCTTTACGACACCTACGGTTTCCCCCTCGATCTGACGCAGGATGCACTGCGTGCCCGTGAGATCGGCGTCGACATCTCCGGCTTCACCGATGCGATGCAGCGCCAGAAGGCCGAAGCCCGCTCGCACTGGGCCGGTTCCGGCGAAAAGGCGACCGAAACTGTGTGGTTCGAGCTTAGGGAAAAGCATGGCGCGACCGAATTCCTGGGCTACGACACCGAAACGGCTGAGGGCGTCGTGCAAGCGATTGTCAAGGACGGCGCGGTTTCGACCGAGGCCAAGGCCGGCGACAAGGTGCAGATCGTCGTCAGCCAGACGCCATTCTACGGCGAATCCGGCGGCCAGATGGGCGATACCGGCGTGATCTCGTCCGACCACGGCAAGATCGAGATATCGGACACGCAGAAGAGGGGCGAAGGCCTGTTCGTGCATCTGGGTACGGTCATCGAAGGTGTGGTCAAGGATGGCGATGCTGTCGCGTTGACGGTCGATCATGCCCGCCGTTCGCGCCTGCGCGCCAATCACTCGGCGACGCACCTGCTGCATGAGGCGCTACGCGAAGTGCTCGGCACCCATGTCGCCCAGAAGGGCTCGCTGGTCGCGCCCGAGCGCCTGCGTTTCGACGTCTCGCATCCGAAGCCGATGTCGGCCGAAGAGCTGAAGATCGTCGAGGATATGGCAAACGAAATCGTGCTGCAGAATTCGCCGGTCACCACGCGGTTGATGAGCGTCGACGATGCGATCGCCGAAGGCGCGATGGCGCTGTTCGGCGAGAAATACGGCGATGAGGTGCGGGTCGTCTCGATGGGCACAGGCCTTCATGGCGCAAAGAGCAACAAGCCTTACTCGGTCGAGCTTTGTGGCGGCACGCATGTGTCGGCGACCGGTCAGATCGGCCTCGTGCGCATCCTCGGCGAAAGCGCCGTCGGCGCCGGCGTTCGCCGCCTCGAAGCGGTGACCGGTGAATCCGCGCGCGAATATCTCGCCGAACAGGACGAGCGCGTGAAGACGCTCGCTGCCTCGCTGAAAGTTCAGCCTTCGGAAGTTCTGTCGCGCGTCGAGGCGCTGATGGACGAGCGCCGCAAGCTCGAAAAGGAACTGGCCGATGCCAAGCGCAAACTCGCCATGGGCGGCGGGCAGGGCGGGTCTGCCGATGCGGTGCGCGAGGTCGCCGGAGTGAAATTCCTCGGCAAGGCCGTGGCCGGCGTCGATCCAAAGGACCTCAAGGGTCTTGCTGATGACGGCAAGGCCAGCATCGGCTCCGGCATCGTGACGCTGATCGGCGTGTCCGATGACGGCAAGGCGAGCGCCGTCGTCGCGGTGACGCCGGATCTTGTCGAGCGCTACAGCGCCGTCGATCTCGTCCGCATTGCGTCGGCAGCCCTTGGCGGCAAGGGCGGCGGGGGCCGTCCCGACATGGCGCAGGCCGGCGGCCCTGATGGCGCCAAGGCTGATGAGGCGCTTGAGGCCGTCGCGGCGGCACTCGCAGGCTGATCGTCCAGTCCGAGAACTGTTTGAAATGGGAACCGGCTGCGAGATTTTGGATTTCGCAGCCGGTTTGTTTTCAAAGCGCGGCTGCGGCGGTCAGTTTCTCGTCTGCAGCGCCAGACGGCAGGCAAGCCCGGTAAAGACCGTTGCGAGTATATATTGCGGCAGTTTCGGGAAACGGCACGCGGAGCTAAGCCGTGAACGGATCTGGCTTCCGAGAAGGATGACGGTTCCATTCACCACGAAGCCGATGACGTTCAGGATGGTGGCTAGCACCAGCATTTGCGCGACCATTGAGCCGCTCTCCGTATTCACGAATTGTGGGAAGAGCGCCATGACGAAGAGCGCCATCTTCGGATTGAGCAGGTTGGTGGCGAGGCCGGCAAAGAAGATGCGCCGACCCGAAAGCCGCTTCAACGTGGAAGCGGGCGCGAAGGCGGTACCTTCCGAGCGAATCGTCTTGTAGGCGAGATAGAGCAGATAGCAGCAGCCGATCCAGCGCACGGCCTCATAGGCGATAGGTATAGTCAGGAAGAGCTGCGAGAGCCCGAAAGCGGCAGCAAGGGCGTGGCAGTAAGTGCCGAGCGCAATACCCGCATAGGTCAAAAATCCGGCAGCGCGTCCCTGGCTAATGCTGCGCGAAGCAATCAGCAGCATGTCGGGACCGGGCGTGACAGTCAGGATCAGCGCGGCGGCGGCAAAGAGTATCAATGTTGAAAAGTCCGGCATCAGTCTTCCTCTTGGGTTCGAGCCGGAATTCCGGTCTATGCGGGATTCGTCGCCAGTTCAAGTCAGCAGGATTTGTCAAATCGGGATATGGTTCTCTGCAGCCGATCGATTTGCATGAGGTTTGACATGAATGGCGAAACGGCATGGGCACTTTATGAAAGCCGTCTGAGACGGGTTTCTGCCTATATTCACGACCACCTCGACGAGGAGCTGGATATGGAGCGCCTGGCCGAGATCGCCTGCCTGTCGAGCTATCACTGGCACAGGATCTACCGGGCGATTTATGGCGAGACGCTGGCGGCCACCGTCAAGCGGCTGAGGCTGCATCGCGCGGCGGGCGAGATCGTCGGCACGGAGCTTGCCGTCAGCGAGATTGCGAAACGATCAGGCTATCCCAATCTTCAATCCTTCAATCGCATTTTCAAGTCGGTCTACGGCATGCCGCCGGCCCGCTATCGGAAAGAGGGAAGCCACACAGCCTTTAAACCCTCACCTAACGGAAAGACCCGACCCATGTTCGACGTTACCATACGTGAGATCGCACCGACCGAGCTGATCGGTGTCGCTCATACCGGCTCTTATATGCAGATCGGCAAAGCCTTCGAGACTTTGTTCGGTACGCTTTACGCCCGCGGCCTCGCCAGGCCCGACATGCGGATGATCGGTGTCTATCTCGACGATCCCGATATCGTGCCGGCCGAACAGCTGCGCTCGATCGCCTGTGTGACCGGCTCCGCCAACGTTCCGGCCGAAGCGCCGTTCGAGCGGCGCAGGGTCGACGGCGGCACCTATGCGGTGCTGCGTCACAAGGGTCCCTATGCCGACATGCACAAGGCCTATCAGTGGCTTTATGCGGAATGGCTGCCCAAATCAGGACGGCAGTTGAAGGACAGCGTCATGTTCGAGGAATATCTCAACAACCCACGCGACGTGCCGCCAACCGAGCTTCTGACAGAAATCCACATGCCGCTTGCCTGACCTCATGCGAGGACGCGGCGGAGTTGCCGCGTCCTCGATCGTGCCTGAACGCTCAGGCCGCCTGCATCGTCTTGCCGGCCTCGTCGTCCAGTGCATTCGCGCTCTTATAGGCTTCGCGCTCGCTGATGCGGCCGAAATAGTCGACGAAGGCCTGGCGTTTCTCGATGGAGCCGAAGCCGAGGCCCCAGCCGATATGCGCGCCGACATAGACGTCGGCGGCGGTGAAGCGCTCGCCGGTGACGTAAGTCGAGCCGGAAACGGCCATTTCAAGCGTGTTCATGACGTCGCCGAAACTGCCGCAGCCTGCCATGCGCAGGCGCTCCGCCGGAATTTCGAAACCGAGCGCCTTCATCGTCACCGCCGATTCCAGCGGACCGGCGGCAAAGAACATCCAGCGGTAATAGGCGGCGCGCTCTTCCGGCTTGGGGGCCAGCCCCTTTTCCGGGAAGGTCTCGGCGAGGTAGGCGCAGATTGCCGCGCATTCGGTGACCACGGTGTTGCCGTGGCGGATCGCCGGCACCTTGCCCATCGGGTTGAGCGAAAGATATTCCGGCGCCTTCATGGTTTCGCCGAAGGTCAGGAGTTCGGTGCGATAGGGCTGACCGATCTCCTCCAGCATCCAGCGCGCAATGCGCCCGCGTGACATTGGGTTCGTATAGAATACCAGTTCTTCGGCCATGACATCCTCCTCCTGTTGCCGTTCTGTCAGGCATTGCCGTCGCCCGGAATCAATAGCGCGGCGAGGTCTTTGTGCAAGTCCGATCGTCAGAGAGCTTTGCGATACTGGATGAAGCCTGAGCGTTCGGCGATCCGGTCGTACAGCCGCCGCGCCGTGGCATTCGTTTCGTGCGTCATCCAGTAGAGCCTGCCCGCACCGTTTGCGCGCGCGAGATCGGCGACCGCATCGATCAGTGCGGCACCGGTGCCGAGGCCGCGCTGGCTGGTTTCGACATAGAGATCCTGCAGATAGCAGGTCCGTTGCGGCAGCCAGCAGGAGCGGTGAAAAATCGCATGCACGATGCCGACGAGGCGGCCGTCTTCAAAGGCGCCGAGCGCGTGCATCGGTTCGTCAGAATCGTGGAAGCGGTTCCAGGTGAGATCCGTGGTTTCGGCAGGGATGACCACCTCGTAGAAGCGCTGATACGCCTTCCATAGGGGCTCCCAAGCGGTACGGTCAGTGGGTTCGAGCGGGCGCACGGTCGCCGTCATTTGCGGTTCTCCCAAAATGAAAACGGCGGGGAAATCCCCGCCGTTTCAATGCTATCCCGAAAGGGCTGGCTTACGCCATCGCGTTCTGCAAGTTCTGGTCGATCTTGTCGAGGAAGGCGGTGGTCGAGAGCCACGGCTGGTCGGGGCCGATCAGCAGCGCCAGGTCCTTGGTCATGAAGCCGGATTCGACGGTGTCGACGCAGACCTTTTCCAGCGTCGAGGCGAACTTGGCGAGTTCGGCATTGTCGTCGAGCTTGGCGCGGTGAGCGAGGCCGCGGGTCCAGGCGAAGATCGAGGCGATCGAGTTCGTCGAGGTTTCCTGACCCTTCTGGTGCTGGCGGTAGTGGCGGGTGACGGTGCCGTGGGCGGCTTCGGCTTCGACCGTCTTACCATCAGGCGTCAGCAGAACCGAGGTCATCAGGCCGAGCGAGCCGAAGCCCTGGGCGACGGTGTCGGACTGGACGTCGCCGTCATAGTTCTTGCAGGCCCAGACGTAGCCGCCCGACCACTTGAGCGCCGAGGCGACCATGTCGTCGATCAGACGGTGTTCGTAGGTGATGCCGGCTTCCTTGAACTGATCCTTGAATTCGGTCTCGTAGACTTCCTCGAAGATGTCCTTGAAGCGGCCGTCATAGGCCTTGAGGATGGTGTTCTTGGTGGACAGATAAACCGGCCACTTGCGCATCAGGCCGTACATCATCGAGGCGCGGGCGAATTCGCGGATCGATTCGTCGAGGTTGTACATGGCCATGGCAACGCCGGCGCCCGGTGCGTTGAAGACTTCCTTCTCGATCACGGTGCCGTCTTCGCCGACGAACTTGATGGTCAGCTTGCCCTTACCGGGGAATTTGAAGTCGGTGGCGCGGTACTGGTCGCCGAAGGCATGGCGGCCGACGACGATCGGCTGGGTCCAGCCGGGAACCAGGCGCGGCACGTTGCGGCAAATGATCGGCTCGCGGAAGATGACGCCGCCGAGGATGTTGCGGATCGTGCCGTTCGGGCTCTTCCACATTTCCTTGAGGTTGAATTCCTTCACGCGGGCTTCATCCGGCGTGATCGTCGCGCACTTGATGCCGACGCCGTACTTCTTGATGGCATTGGCGGCGTCGACGGTGACCTGGTCGTTGGTGGCGTCGCGGTTTTCGACCGAGAGGTCGTAATAGTCGATGTCGAGGTCGAGATACGGATGGATCAGCTTATCCTTGATGAGCTGCCAGATGATGCGCGTCATTTCATCGCCGTCGAGATCGGCGACGGGATTGGCGACCTTGATCTTGTTCATGTATCTGCCTCGTTCGAGCTTGAAGGGGGACAAGCGTCCCGGGTGGGTGACGTGATGAGGAGCGCTATAGCATTGTGAACCGGGAACGCAAAGCTGCAACGGCCTTCGCAATGCGTTTTTGCCGCCATTGCTAAGTGCTGAAATCTGGCTAGAACAGGATGATTTTAGGCCGGATCGGCCTAAAATCTGAATCCTGTTCTAAATTAAAGAGTTAGAGCATGATGTTGTCCGAAAACCGCTCACACTTTTCGGCATCATGCTCTGTGTCCGCCTTGATTTGCCCGCCCCGGAACATTCGACCATGAAGACAATCGCCGTTGTTATCGCAAGCCTTATCGCCTTTTCGGACGCTGCCCATGCGGCCGATGCCACTGCTCCCGTGCAGGAGATCATGGACGCGACCAAGAGAAACTGGGCCGACAACAACAGCGACTGGACCGACATTTTCGATGCGAGCCGGCTCGATCGTCTCTACAGCAAGGACTTCGTCGCCAGATACCAGGCGGCCGCGCAATTTCCCGCCGTCGACGACGACGGCATATCGCCCTTCGATTACGACGTCATCGTCAACGGCCAGGATGCATGTCCGCTGGAGGATCTGACGATGGCGGCGGCGCCTCCGGTCAACGGGACGACCGAGGTCACGGTGCGCTTCAGGAAATCCGCCTGTTCGGACGCGCCCGATGCCAAGGACTATACGACCGTTCGCTTCGAGGTGGTCGAGGAGGCAGGCCGGCCGGTGATCGACGATATCGTCACCGAGAATATCGAAACGCAGGGCCATAATTCCCTGAAGGCGACGATGGCGCTGATTGCCAAGGGCCAGTAGGCGCGCGACATTCGAGAGCGTCGAGACTCGATCTCTGGCGGTTTGCTTTCGCCAGGCATGGCATTATCTGTCGATCCTTCCGCGGCACGAGGGGTTCCTGCATTTGTTTTCCGGCTTTCAGGCTCGCGACTGGCTGCTTGCCAATGATCCGGCGCTTTCGCGCCTGCGCATGGCGCTGCGGGTGACGCTGACGATCGCTTTCTCCTTTTTGGTCCTTCTTGCCGTCCACATGGCAATCCTGCCACTGCCGACCGCGGCCTTCGGCCTCGGCATCGTGCTGTCGATCGAGGGCGGCGTTGCAGTGCGCGACAAGGGCAGTTCCCGCCAGCTGGTGACGCGGCTTTTCGGTTGTGTCGCCAGCCTTGCTGTCGTCGGCATTGCAGCGGGGCTCGAAGATCACCGCTTGCTCTCCGATCTCGTCTTCCTGGTGGTGATCGCGCTCGCATCGGCCGGACGGGTGTTCGGGCCGCGCGGTTTTGCCATCGGCATGTTCGCCTTCACCTCTTATTTCATGGGCGCCTATTTCCGGCCGCAGCTCGCCGAACTGCCTGAAGTGGCGATCGGCCCCGTCGTCGCGGTGCTTGTCGGCCATCTGGTGAGGGCAGTGCTGCTGCCCGACGATTGGCGGCGCGACCTGCTGCGCTCGCTCGAAAGCGTCAGGGGCCGGATCAACCAGATCCTCTTCAAGCTCGCCGCCATCGCCGGCGGCGCCGAGATCGGTGAAGCCGACCGGCAGGAGCTGCGC
This sequence comes from Rhizobium sp. M1, assembly GCF_002531805.1. NCBI lineage: Bacteria > Pseudomonadati > Pseudomonadota > Alphaproteobacteria > Hyphomicrobiales > Rhizobiaceae > Rhizobium > Rhizobium sp. M1. The sequence goes on from NZ_NWSW01000018.1 coordinate 96,675, forward strand.
CAGCTGGAAGACCGGCTGAAGGAAGTGGTGCTGATGGCGGAGACCTTTATCCCGCGCCCGCCGACCGGCGTCTTTGACGCCGCCGCCGACGCCGCCGCCGAACTGGCGATCCGGCTCTTCGACGCTCATCTCGCGGCCGAAAGTGCGATCGTGCTGAGCTTCCAGAGCCCGCCGCCTTTCGCGCTCGTCCACGCAGTGATCGAAGCCGACAAGGCCGCGCTCGCCTCCTATGAAGGGATGGTGGAGGCCGCCAGGGACGCGCGGCAGGGCGAGACGGTGCGGGCGCTGCTCTGGCTCGGCGAGGCGCGGCAGCAACTGACGCAGGCGATCGACATGGGGCGGGCCTCCGGCTTTTCCGGCATCGATACGGTCAGGGACACGGCGCAATCCCAGCCGATCGACTTTTCATTCGCCAATCCTCTGCTGCGCGCGGCGCTGCAGATCACGATCGCGTCGGCGATCGCCATGAGCTTCGGGCTGCTCTTGTCGCGCGATCGCTGGTTCTGGGCGGTGCTGGCTTCCTTCCTCGTCTTCACCAACACCAATTCGCGCGGCGACACTGCGATGAGGGCGCTGTCGCGCTCGCTCGGGACCGTGTTCGGGATCGCTACCGGCCTTGTGCTGGCAACGCTGATTTCAGGCGAGCCTGATATCGCCGTTCCGGTTGCCGCCGTCTGTATCTTCCTCGCTTTCTATTTTCTGCAGGTTTCCTATGCGACCATGACCTTCTTCATCTCGATCGTGCTCTGCCTGGTTTACGGCATGACGGGCGTGCTGACGCTCGACCTGCTGAAGCTGCGCATCGGCGAGACGATGATCGGGGCGGCGGCCGGAACGGCGGTCGCCTTCATCGTCTTTCCCACGCGCACGCGCGGCGCGCTCGATTCCGCGCTTGCCCGCTGGTTCCAGGTGCTGCGCGATCTGCTTGGCGCCCTCGGCGAGGGCAAGAGCGGTTTCGAGCTGATGGCGCTGTCGCAGAAGATCGATGCCTGCTACCGTGATGTAACCGTGGCGGCGCGGCCGCTCGGCTCTTCCTGGTCGGTGGTGACGCGGCCCGGCCAAATCCGACAGACGCTGGCGATCTTCCTGTCCTGTACCTACTGGGCGCGTATCCTGGCGAAAAGCTATGAAGCGCCGGCCGCCGACGACAATCTGAACAGGCTGATCGCGGCGGACCTGGCGCTGATCGACGATGCCGCCCCGCGCGGCTCGAGCTGTTTCCTGATCAAGCGCAAGGCATCGCGGACGACAGGACGACACCTGCCGGTGTCGCGCGAGGGCGCCAGGCTGGGGCTCGAAATGATCGGTTCGGCGCTGGAAAGGCTCTATCCGCAGGTCGACGTCTTGCCGTTTGCGGCGGGCGAGGCTATTGCGCGCTCGAAACAAGGATAAGACCATGGCAGGCACGAACAGCGAGCGTCAACTTCTGGCCGAAGGGCCGGCCATCATTCTGGTCGAGCCGCAGATGGGCGAAAATATTGGCATGGTGGCCCGCGCCATGGCGAATTTCGGGCTTGCAGAACTGCGCCTCGTCAATCCGCGCGACGGCTGGCCGAACGAGAAAGCGCAGGCGACGGCCTCCAAGGCCGATCATGTGATCGCGGCGACGAAGGTGTACGACACGCTGGAGCAGGCGATTGCCGATCTCAATTTCGTCTATGCGACGACGGCGCGCAGCCGTGACAATTACAAGCCGGTGCGCTCGCCGGTCCTTGCTGCCGAGACGCTGCGCACGAAATTCAGGGCAGGTGAGGCGACCGGTATTCTCTTCGGCCGCGAGCGCTGGGGTCTGACCAATGAGGAAGTGGCGCTTGCCGACGAGATCGTCACCTTTCCGGTCAATCCCGCCTTCGCCTCGCTCAACATCGCCCAGGCCGTGCTGCTCATGTCCTATGAGTGGATGAAATCGGGCATGGAGGATCTGGAAGCCGTGCCGTTCCAGGCGCTTGAGCAGCGCCCGTCCACCAAGGAGCAGCTCTTCGGCCTGTTCGATCAGCTGGAAGAGGCGCTCGATTCGCGCAACTATTTTCATCCGCCCTCGAAAAAGCCGAAAATGGTCGACAACCTGCGCGCTGTTCTCTCCCGCCGGGCATTCACGGAACAGGAAATCAGCGTGCTGCGCGGCGTCATTTCCTCTCTCGACCGCTTTTCGCGCAACAGTCCGCGCAAAGGCGGCTCCACCAGATCCGGCAAGAAAGCGCCCACCGATGCCAGCGCCGACGAATGAGCTGAAACCCGTCCTCGTCTTCGATTCAGGGATCGGCGGACTGACCGTGCTGCGCGAGGCGCGTGTGCTGATGCCCGAGCGCGGTTTCATCTATGTCGCCGACGATGCCGGTTTTCCCTATGGCGGCTGGGAGGAACAGGCGCTGAAGGAGCGGATCATCGGGCTCTTCGGTAAGCTGCTGATGGAGTATGACCCCGAAGTCTGCATCATTGCCTGCAACACCGCCTTCACCCTGGTCGGCGCGGACTTGCGGGCCGCCTTTCCGCAGATGACCTTCGTCGGCACGGTGCCGGCGATCAAACCGGCGGCTGAGCGGACGCGCTCCGGCCTCGTCTCGGTGCTCGCAACGCCGGGAACGGTGAAGCGGGCCTATACGCGCGATCTCATCCAGTCCTTCGCGCAGCAATGCCATGTCCGTCTCGTCGGCTCGCAGAACCTGGCGCGCATGGCGGAAGCCTATATTCGCGGCGACGCCGTCTCCGACGATGCGGTGCTTGCCGAAATCGACCAGTGTTTCGTCGAGAAGGATGGTCAGAAGACCGATATCGTCGTGCTTGCCTGCACGCATTATCCTTTCATGGCCAATCTTTTCCGGCGGATTGCCCCGTGGCCGGTCGACTGGCTTGATCCGGCCGAAGCGATCGCGCGCCGGGCCCGCACGCTGGTTCCGCTGGTAGCCGATGCCGTGCATCCCGATAATTTCGACTTCGCCGTGTTTACGTCAGGCCAGCAGGATTTCGCCACGCGGCGGCTGATGCAGGGATTCGGCCTGAGTGCATGAGGGGAATTGTCCTGTGGGTTGGCGAAATCCGGCCCTGAAAATCAGCAGATTCTTTGATAGACGGGGCGTTGCCGTTTCGGAAGAATGGCGCTTCGTTCATGTGAGTCTTTTCGTCGCGAGGATCGGCATTGCAGGTTGGTATCGATATGGGATTGGCGTCCGGCAGCCCGGCGACGCTCGATATCGAGGAGCTGCTGGCGACCCGCCTGCTCGTGCAGGGCAATTCCGGATCGGGAAAGTCACATCTGTTGCGCCGTTTGCTCGAGCAATCCGCGCAATGGGTGCAGCAGGTCATCATCGATCCCGAAGGTGATTTCGTCACCCTCAGCGACAGGTTCGGCCATATCGTCGTCGATGGCGAGCGCACCGAGGCGGAGCTGGCGGGCATCGCCAACCGTATCCGCCAGCATCGCGTTTCCTGCGTGCTGACGTTGGAAGGCCTCGATATCGAGCAGCAGATGCGCGCCGCCGCCGCCTTCCTCAACGGCATGTTCGATGCCGATCGTGAATACTGGTATCCCGTTCTCGTCGTCGTCGACGAGGCGCAGATGTTCGCACCCTCCGTCGGCGGCGACGTCTCGGAAGATGCGCGCAAGATGTCGCTCGGCGCCATGACCAACCTGATGTGTCGCGGCCGCAAGCGCGGGCTTGCCGGCGTGATCGCCACGCAGCGGCTTGCCAAACTCGCCAAGAACGTCGCGGCCGAGGCCTCGAACTTCCTGATGGGCCGCACCTTCCTCGATATCGACATGGCGCGCGCCGCCGACCTGCTCGGCATGGACCGCCGCCAGGCCGAGATGTTCCGCGATCTGAAACGCGGCAATTTCGTCGCTCTCGGCCCGGCGCTGTCGCGCCGGCCGCTGCCGATCCAGATCGGCGCGGTGGAAACATCGGCGCGCTCCTCCAGCCCGAAGCTGATGCCGCTGCCGGATGCGCCGCAGGATGTCGAGGACCTGATCTTCACGCCCGATCCGGAGGAATTCCAGCGTCCGCCCGTGCGCCGCGCGCCGCCGGCGCCGCGGCCGACCACCGACATTTTGGCTGAACTTTCGCGCTCGACGCCGGCGGCGTCGCCTGCGCCCGTCGAGGCGAGGGCGAGCCAGGTGGAAATCTCCGCCGAGGAACGCGAAGAGCGCCTCGCCGGCGTGCTTGCCGAAATACTCGACGATCCCACCTCCGCCTTCCGCACCGATTCCGTGCTCTACCAGGATTTTCTCGTGCGCCTGCGCATGCGCCGCGTACCGGGACCGCCGATCGCATTGCCGGATTTCCGCCGGCGCGTGGCCATCTCCCGTTCCGGCGTTGATGCGGCGACAGCCTTGAGCGATGAATGGGCGACGGCCTTGTCGCTGTCTGCGGGTGTCACCGACGATCTGCAGGGCGTCTTTCTGATGCTCGCCAAGGCCGCCGTCTGCGGCGAACCGTGCCCGTCAGACGCGCGCATCGCCCGCGCCTACGGCACCCATTCGGCGCGGCGCGCCCGCCGTCTGCTCGGTTATTTCGAGGAGCAGGGGATTGTCGTCGTGCACACTGACTTTTCCGGCAAACGTATCGTGGCCTTCCCCGACATGAATTGCCAGACCGCACCCGGTGATGCGAACGCACCTGATACCGGCGATCAGCCGTTGGCTGCGGAATAGTGGCGCTTTCGGGCTTTGGCGCAGTTGACATTTTCATGACGGGCCTCTAAAGACCGCGCCAAGCACCGGGCAGCAATGTCCGGTGTTTCATTTGACATGTCCCGTGGATCGTTTCTGTTCGCGTAACCGAAACATCCTGTCAGGTCTCGGAAGAGGTCAGAGGAGGGCGTGTTTCCTTCGTGCGGTTTGGCAACAAACCGCCATAAACCTTTGAAAGGAAATACGATGAGCAAGCGCGAATCGTCCAAGTACAAAATTGACCGCCGTATGGGCGAAAACATCTGGGGCCGTCCAAAGTCCCCGGTGAACCGCCGCGAATACGGCCCGGGCCAGCACGGCCAGCGCCGCAAGGGCAAGCTTTCGGACTTCGGTGTGCAGCTGCGCGCCAAGCAGAAGCTCAAGGGCTATTATGGTGACCTGCGCGAAAAGCAATTCCGCGCGATCTTCGCCGAAGCCTCCCGCCGCAAGGGTGACACTTCCGAAAACCTGATCGGCCTTCTGGAATCGCGCCTCGACGCGATCGTCTATCGCGCCAAGTTCGTTCCGACGGTCTTTGCTGCCCGTCAGTTCGTCAACCATGGCCACGTCACCGTCAACGGCGTTCGCGTCAACATCGGTTCTTATCGCTGCAAGGCCGGCGATGTCATCGAAGTTCGCGAGAAGTCGAAGCAGCTGGTGACCGTTCTGGAAGCCGTCAGCCTCGCCGAGCGTGATGTTCCCGACTATATCGAAGTCGATCACAACAAGATGGTCGCCACGTATGGTCGCGTTCCGACGCTCAGCGACGTTCCGTTCCCCGTCGTCATGGAACCGCATCTGGTCGTCGAATTCTATTCGCGTTAAGAAGAACCAGGCGTTTTCGCTTATGGAAAAGCCGCTCTTTCGGGCGGCTTTTTTGTTATCCGGAGAGAAGCGATGGCGGATTTGCAGGCGACCCTCGACAGCATCTACACCGATATTCTGCCGCGGGTCGGCGAGGGTAAGGTCGCCGACTATATTCCCGAGCTCGCCAAGGTCGATCCACGGCAGTTCGGCATGGCGATCGTCACTGTCGACGGCAAGGTCTATCGTATCGGCGATGCCGACATCGCCTTCTCGATCCAGAGCATTTCCAAGGTCTTCATGCTGACCTTGGCGCTCGGCAAGGTCGGCGAAGGTCTATGGAAGCGCGTCGGGCGCGAACCGTCCGGATCGGCTTTCAACTCGATCGTCCAGCTCGAGCACGAGGGCGGCATCCCGCGCAATCCCTTCATCAATGCCGGTGCGATTGCCGTTTCCGACGTCGTCATGGCCGGGCATGCGCCGCGCGAGGCGATCGGCGAATTGCTGCGCTTCGTGCGTTATCTTGCCGATGACGAATCGATCACCATCGACGACAAGGTGGCGCGCTCGGAAACGCAGACGGGGTACCGCAATGTCGCGCTCGCCAACTTCATGCGCGCCTACCGCAATCTCGACCACCCCGTTGACCACGTGCTCGGCGTCTATTTCCATCAATGCGCGCTGTCGATGAGCTGCGAGCAGCTGGCCCGCGCCGGGCTGTTCCTGGCAGCGCGCGGCAGCAATCCGATGACCGGTCATTCGGTGGTCTCACCGAAGCGGGCGCGGCGCATCAATGCGCTGATGCTGACCTGCGGCCATTACGACGGCTCGGGCGACTTCGCCTATCATGTCGGCCTGCCCGGCAAGAGCGGCGTCGGCGGCGGCATCTTCGCGGTGGCGCCCGGCGTTGCCTCGATCGCAGTCTGGTCGCCCGGGCTGAACAAGGTCGGCAATTCGCAGCTCGGCGCCGTGGCGCTGGAGATGCTGGCGGCGCGCACCGGCTGGTCGGTGTTCGGCGATTGAGACTGTGTGGGCGAAGGTCTTTCTGCTAAGGCAAGATGAAGCTTCGATGGAACCAAGCAATGAATATCGCAGCCAACATTGACGATCTGGAAACCGGTGAAGCCGATAGCGGTATCGGCCATGCACTGTTTGCCGATGCGCCGCGCTCGGTCTCTTTCAACAAGCTGCGCAAGCGGCTGCTGAGGCAAGTGCGCCAGGCCTTCGACGATTTCGATATGCTGAAGGGGCAGAAGCGCTGGCTGGTCGGCCTTTCCGGCGGCAAGGATTCCTACGGGCTGCTGGCGCTGCTGCTTGATCTCAAATGGCGCGGACTATTGCCGGTGGAGCTCATCGCCTGCAATCTCGACCAGGGGCAGCCGAATTTTCCCAAGCATGTGCTGCCGGATTATCTGACGAGGATCGGCGTCCGGCACCGGATTGAGTATCGGGACACGTATTCGATCGTGAAGGAGAAGGTGCCGGAAGGGGCGACCTACTGCTCGCTCTGTTCGCGGTTGCGGCGCGGGAATCTCTACCGTATCGCCCGGGAAGAGGGCTGCGATGCGTTGGTGCTCGGCCACCACCGCGAGGACATTCTCGAAACCTTCTTCATGAATTTCTTCCACGGCGGACGGCTTGCCTCCATGCCGGCGAAGCTTCTGAACGACGAGGGCGATCTGATGGTGCTGCGGCCGCTTGCCTACGCCGCCGAGGACGACCTCGCAAAGTTCGCAGCCGCCATGCAGTTTCCGATCATCCCCTGCGATCTCTGCGGCTCGCAGGACGGGCTGCAGCGCAATGCGATGAAGGACATGCTCGCCGATATCGAACGGCGGATGCCGGGGCGCAAGGACACGATGCTGCGGGCGCTTGCGCATGTGAATCCCTCCCATCTGCTCGATCCGAAGCTCTTCGACTTTTCCGGCTTGACAGTCACCGACCCTTCGTGAAAGGCCGGCTGCGGGAGGCTGGTCGTTGCATGAAGGACATGATTTCGCATGAGCATTTCAGATAAGGATATTCTGTTTCTTGGCGATAGCGTCAGGGAGGCGGCACGCGCCGAAATCATGCCGCGTTTTCGCAATCTCGGCACTGCCGACGTTTCGGAAAAGACCTCGGCAATCGACCTGGTGACGGAGGCGGACGTGCACGCCGAACACAGGATCACCGCGGCGCTGAAAGAGCGTTTTCCGGCAGCACTCGTTGTCGGCGAGGAAGCCTATGACGCCGATCGGTCCGTCGTTCCGGCCCTTGCCGACGCCGAGCTCGCCTTCGTCGTCGATCCTGTCGATGGCACCTTCAATTTCGCCGCCGGGCTTCCCGTCTTCGGGACGATGCTGGCGGTCACCGTCAGGGGCGAGACGGTCGCCGGCATCATTCATGATCCTGTCCTCGGCGATACGGTGACGGCGATCAAGGGAGCCGGCGCCTTCCTGACGCGACAGGACGGCCAATCGAGCCGGCTCAAGGTGGCGGAGCCCGCCGCCCTGAACCAGATGGTCGGCGGCATTTCATGGGGCCATATGGACGACCCGGATCGCTCGCGCATCTGCTCCAATCTGGCGAAGATCAGGATGACCTTCGCTTTCAACTGCTCGGCCTACGAATATTGGATGGTCGCCTCCGGCAAGCTGCATTTCATCGGCCATGCGAAGCTGATGCCCTGGGATCACCTGGCCGGCGTGCTCGCGCATCAGGAGGCCGGCGGCCATACGGCGAAATTCGACGGCACCCCCTATCGCCCCGGCGAGACGACGGGCGGTATTATCTCAGCACCCGACAGGGACAGCTGGCAGCTGATCCGCCGCGAGATCATCGGCATCTGATTTGACACGCTTCTCGAAAGGATTTGACATGACTGCGACTGTCGACGTGACCGCTCTTGCCGATCTCTTGCGCCGGGCGGCGAAGGCGGAGATTCTGCCGCGCTTCCGGCGGCTTGGCCGGGATGATGTGCGCGCCAAGAGCGAGGCGACCGATCTCGTCACAGAGGCCGACGAGCAGGCCGAGCGGATGATCAAGGCGGAAGCCGAACGGCTCTGGCCGGCCGCCCTGTTCGTCGGCGAAGAATCGGTCGCGGCCGAGCCGGCACTGCTCGGCAGGCTCGCCGATGCCGATCTCGCCATTGTTGTCGATCCGGTCGACGGCACGTTCAATTTCGCCGCCGGCATCCCGGCCTTCGGCGTCATGGCGTCGGTCGTTTCCGGCGGCGAGACGATTGCCGGCATCATCTACGATCCGATGGGCGACGATTGGGTGATGGCGGAAAAGGGAAGCGGCGCCTGGCTGCGGCGGCCGGATGGCGAAGCGCGGCGGCTGCGCGCGGCCGAGCCTGTCGCGCTCGACCAGATGGTCGGCATGGCCTCCACCGGCTACCTGCCGCAGGAGAAGCGGGCTGAGATCCTCGGCAATCTCGCCAAGGTGCGCTTTCTCACCAACTACCGCTGCGCGGCCCATGAATACCGCACCCTTGCGGGCGGCCATGTGCATTACCTCATGTACAACAAGCTGATGCCCTGGGATCATCTCGCCGGCACGCTCATTTCCCAGGAGGCCGGCGCCCATGCCGCCCGTTTCGACGGTTCTTCCTACCTGCCACACCATCTCGACGGCGGGCTGCTGATTGCCCCCGACAAGGCCTCATGGGAGGTTCTGCGCCGTGAGGTGGTTACTGTTTGAACGCATGAAAATCGGCCGCAGAGCGCTGATTTTGCGGCCGTATCTGCGACGGGATTGCCGAGTTCATTCGGATAAGGTGTATCGGCGGCTTGCGCCCTATTCCGTGTAAAGCTTTTCCATGCGGAAATTTTCCAGCCTTTGCCCGCGTTTTTCGACGGTTTGCCGGCTCACCACGCGGAAACCCTTGCGTTCGAAAAACGGTCGAGCGGTTCGGCTCGCCTCGGTATAAATTCGCGTGAATCCGAGGTTCAACGCTTCCTTCTCGACCCTGCTCAACAGGCGGCTTGCGATACCCAGCCCCTGAAATTCAGGGTGCACGAACATCATGTCCAGGCATCCGTCTCTGGTCAGGTCGGAAAACCCCACCAGCACTCCATCGATTTCCGCGATCCAGCCAGGCCTGCTTATCCGGCGCTGCGCCCATAGGCTGCAATCTTCCACCTTCGCCCAAGCCTCGATCTGAGCGGGCAAATAGTCTTTCGATGAAACCTCCCGAATGGCGCGCAGAAAAATCTCGATCGTCGCGTCCGAATCGCTTGGCGCGTAAGGCCTGATCAGAATTCGGTCGTCCATCGGAATGCCTTTCGCGCTGACGCCAATGATTTCGATGTCAGAAGTGCGCCGCACCCGGATCGAGCTGCGGGCTGTCTCCGGGATGAGTGAAGAGCTTGCCGTTCTCGGCCCAGAGGGTGGCTGCGATCGTCACCAGGCCGAAGAGTGCGAAGCCGCCGAAGAGAGGCTGCACCGTGCCGTTGAACATCTGGCCGACCAGGCCGCCGAGGATGGCGCCTGCCGTCGTCGAGACGAAGCCGGTGATGGCGGTTGCCGTCCCGGCGAGGTTGCCCATCGGCTCAAGGCTGATGGCGGTGAAATTGGTGGCGATCACGGCAAACATCATCAGCACGATGGTGAAGATGCCGTAGGAGGTGGCGAAATCCGCCTTTCCGGCAAGTGCAATGAGAAAGCCTGCTGCCGACAGCGCCGTGAAGATCAGCAGCGCGGCATGCGAAATGCGGCGCATGCCGAATTTGCGGACGAAGAAGCCGTTGGCGAAATTCGCCACTGCAATGCCGCCGGCGGTCGCCGCAAAGGCGATCGGCAGCCAGTCGCCGAGGCCGTAAACTTCGCCGAAGACCTGCTGCACCGAGATCACGTAGGCGCTGATGACGCCGGTGAACATGGTGAGGCCGATCATATAGCCCGAGGTAATGCGGTTCGTGAGCACGGTCTTGAAGCCGTCCGTGACCGAGTTGACCGACAGCGGCAGGCGTTCTTCCGGCGGCAGCGATTCCTTCAGCCGCAGAAGTGCCCAGACGAAGAGGATGGTGGCGACGGCGCCGAGCAGGATGAAGATCCAATGCCAGTTGGCATAAAGGATGATGAGCTGGCCCACCGAGGGTGCGACGATCGGCACGATCATGAAGACGATCATGACATAGGACATGACGCGGGCCATTTCGCGGCCGCCGAAGCAGTCGCGGACGATGGCCATGGTGGTGATGCGCACGGCCGCGCCGCCGACGCCCTGAACGAAGCGCATGAGGAGCAGCATTTCGAAGCTGCCGGTGGCGGCAGCGGCAAACATGCCGACCACATAGCAGGCGAGGCCGCCGAGCAGGATGTTGCGGCGGCCGAAGGTGTCGGAAAGGCTGCCGAAGAATATCTGCGAAACGCCGAAGCCGAGAAAGAAGACGCCGATGATGAGCTGGGCGTCGTTGGTGCTGGTGACGCCGAGGGAGCGGCCGATATTGGGTAAGGCCGGCAGCATGCTGTCGATCGCCATGGCGATGCTGGCCGTCATGATCGCAATGGTGACGACGAATTCAGCGAAGCCCATGCCGATGCGGCGGGAGCCTTGGTTTTCCTGGTGCAGTTTATGTGGCGGCGTCATGTGGTGAAATCCTGGATGCGGACGAGGTCGGCCTTTCAAACGGCCGGATTGTGCTGCTGGAACAGGCGGCCCTTCTCGGCAATCAGCACGAAGACCAACCCGGCGATCGAGACAGCGAAATAACCGGCGACCATCGGCAGCGCCGTGCCGTCGAAGGCCTGGCCGATGCCGGCGCCGATGATGGCGCCGCCGACCGTGCTCATGAAGCCGAGCACGGAGGAGGCGGTGCCGGCCACATGGCCGAGAGGCTCCATGGCAAGCGAGTTGAAGTTCGAGCCGATCCAGCCGAACTGAAACATGGCCAGACCGAAGAAGGTGATGAACAAGGCGAAGGGCATCGGCTCGGAACTCGCCATTTGGACGATCAGCCAGATGGTGTTGATGGCGATGAAGCCGATCAGCGAGCCGTGCGACAGGCGACGCATGCCGAGCTTGCCGACGAAGCGCGAGTTGAAGAAGGACGACAGCGACATGAAGATCGCCACGCCGGCGAAGGCGACGGGGAAATAGACGCCGAGACCGTAAATGCCGACATAGACCTGCTGGGCGGAATTGATGAAGCCGAACAGCGCGCCGAAGATGAACGTGCTGGCGATCGTGTAGCAGAGCGCCACGCGATTGGTCAGCACCAGCTTGAAGGCGCCGAAGATCGAGCGGGCGGTGAAGGGGCGGACATTCTGCGGATGCAGGGTTTCCGGCAGGCGGATGTAGGCCCAGACGGCGATACCGGTCGCCATGGCGGCAATGAAGAGGAAGATCAGGTGCCAGTTGCCGAAGAACATGACGACTTGGCCGGCGCCGGGCGCGATCACCGGCACGATCATGAAGACCATCATGATCAGCGACATGACCTCGGCCATCTGCCGGCCGCCATAGATATCGCGGACAATGGAGACGGTGATGACGCGGGTTGCGGCCGAACCAACGCCCTGCAGGAAGCGCAGGGCGAGCAACCCCGCAAAAGAGGGGACGAAAACGATACTGATGGCGGACAGGATGTAGATGACGAGACCGATCAACAGCGGCGTGCGGCGGCCGAAACGGTCGGAGAGCGGTCCGTAGAACAGCTGAGCGCAGCCGAAACCGAGCAGATAGGTGGAGACGACGAATTGTCGATGATTTTCGCTCTCGACGCCGAGGCTCGCTCCAATCTGCTGCAGCGCCGGCAGCATGATGTCGATCGCCAAAGAGTTAACGGCCATCAGGAAGGCGGCAAGCGCGATGAATTCACGCTTGCCCATGGGCAGGCGGCCCGCGGACACGGCTTGTGATGAATCTGTCACAATGAAATTCCCATAAACAGGTCAAGGCGCTGCTGGCTGCAGCGCCTCGAACTCGAGAAACAGATTTGGAAACCGGGCGGACGTCCGGTGACCGGTCAGGCGGCGCCGCGAACGGTGACGCCGTTTTCCTGGAGATGCTGTTGCAGCTCACCGGCCTGGAACATTTCCCGGACGATGTCGCAGCCGCCGATGAACTCGCCCTTTACGTAAAGCTGCGGGATCGTCGGCCAGTTGGAATAATCCTTGATGCCCTGGCGGATCTCCGAATCGGCGAGCACGTTGATGCCCTTGTAGTCGACGCCGATGTAATCGAGAATCTGCACGACCTGGCCGGAGAAACCGCACTGCGGAAACTGCGGCGTGCCCTTCATGAAGAGGACGACGTCGTTGCTCTTGATTTCGTTGTCGATGAATTCGTGAATGCCGCTCATGGGACCTGATCCTTTCAACGGGCGGGTTAAAGGCCCACCGTTTCAATCGTTGTCCTTAGATAGCATGTGACAGCAGGAATTCCAGACGCCTAAACCAAAAAAAGACCAATCTGGTCAGACCACTTCGGCGATGTTGCTATCACGTTACGGTTGTCGGGCCAGATGGGCCTGCATCCGGTCAATTTCGACGTCGCCGAGGGGCCGGGTTCAGCGGTCGGATAATTGCGTCATGTCTCAGCTGCGGCGCTGGCGGCTGCGACCGGCGGCGGTGCGTCGCTTGCTGACCTGTTTGCGGGCGGGTTTGCGCTTGGCGGAGGTCGTCTTTCGGGCGGCAGCCGTTGTCGCAGCGGGGCGCGTCTTGCGCCTCCTGCGCTTCGTCGTGACGCGGCCGGTGGTTTTCTTCAGGATTTCCTTCAGCACGCTGTCGACGACGCCAGAGATCAATTCTTTGACAAGATCGGCCACAAAACCCCTCCGTTCACGGTGGAATCGACATGGCTGCTATTGAATTCCTGATGACTTCGGTTAGCAAGACGCCTTCGAGACCATACCTGCTTTTTCGCCGAGATCGGCGCCACAGCAGCCGGATCGCACGAACATGCCGGCCATTCGCCCGGCCGAAAGAGCGGAATGAGATTGATAAAAAAGCGGATCGTCCTGCATTTTCCGGGCTTCGAGCCGCTTGACGGCGTTGCCCACCGGGCGCGCTACGAGCGCTCAGCCAGGCAGAGTTCCGCCGTTTGGGGGTATTCGCTCGAGGTCGGGACTCCGGACGGCGGCAGCGATCCCCTCAGTTTCGAGGTGACGACCAGCGGCGCGGCGCTTGGGGCGCCCGGGGCAGCCGGGGCGACGCCCGGGGAAGAGCCTGCTCCTGTCATTTGGCAGACGAAGAGCCGGATCCACATGGTCGATCACGACATGTTCGTGCGCAGGCTGCGCAGCGGCAATACGCTGAGCCAGATTGTTGCGGGTTTTCGCAGCTGCGCCCAGATCATGCTCGAAGGCGGCATGCGGGGCTATTTCCGTCATGCCTGGCGCTTCGGCCTGTTCTTCCTCTTTCCGTTCCTGCTGACGGCGCTGGCAATCGCGCTGACGGCGCAGATCGCCGTCGCGCCCTATAGTCTCGGCTTTTCGCCCTGGCACATGCTCTGGAGCGGGCCGCTGGCGCTCTGCTTCTTCATCTTCGCCTTCCTGCCGTTTTCCGAACGCTTCCACACGCTGCATCTCTTTGCCGATTGGCAAATGGCCGTCGCGCTCGGCCGCATGCACCGGGCCGATTTCAATGACTGGCTGGAAGAGCGAGCTGACGCCGTGCGCAAGGCGCTTGATGAGGAGGCGGATGAATATGTGATCTCCTCGCACAGCATGGGATCGAACGTGGCCGCCCATGTCATCGGCATACTGCTGGAAAGGGAGCCGGAGATCTTCAAGGGCAAACGCGTGGTGTTTGCTTCGCTCGGCAGCGCTATTCTGCAATGTGCGCTGCTGTCATCGGCAAGCCTGCTGCGCGCCCGCGTCGGGCTGATCGCCCGCTGTCCGGAGATTTCGTGGGTCGATGTGCAGTGCCTGACGGATTCGATCAATTTCTACAAGGTGCCGGTTGTCGCCGTCTCCGGCAACGCGGACGCGCCCCCGGCGAAGATGCTCCTGATCCGCGTCAAGCAGATGCTGACGCGCGAACATTACCGCAAGATCCGCAAGGATCAGCTGCGCGTCCATCGACAATATGTGCTGGGGCCGGATTTGAAGGCGTCCTTCGACTTCACGCTGCTGACATCGGGGCCGATGCCGGCCCTGGTCTTTACCAATCCTGATGAAAAGAGAATTCCCGGCTGAAGGCTGCCTTTTTGGCAAAGGCTCCCGCGCAGAGCCCGATGCGTCAGCTTGTTCTTGACGCGATACGTCGAGCCGGCGTAACTGGGCGCGACGGTTTCCCGCGGATGACTCCAAGGGGATTAATAGGGAACACGGTGAGGACGACCCAATAGGGATCAAGACCGTGGCTGCCCCCGCAACTGTAAGCGGTTTGCCGACCATCCCAGGGTGATCGGTTTTGCCGACCATCCCAGGGTGATCGGTTTTGCCGATCATCCCAGGGTGATCGCTTTTGCCGATCATTCCAGGGTGATCGCTTTTGCCGATCATCCCGAGATGAGCGCTGTAGCTCATCTCTTGGGGCCCATGGCCATGCCACTGCGAGTTTCGCGGGAAGGCAGATGATCGGCGCATATCCGCAAGCCAGGAGACCTGCCGTCAATCACGATCCAATCAACCGGGCGGGGATGCCTGGAAAGGAACAGACATGATTGACCTGAACCTTCGCCGAACTCCGGCACGAATCCGTCTCGATTGGGTTTTTCACCGCTAGTCTCCGTTTGACCGTGCCTTATCCCGCGCAGCCGCGCGGGGCACGGCGAGGCTAGAATTTTCCTCCTTATCGAGATTTTCCATGCGCCAGTTTCTCATGAGCATGACGTTTGCCTTCGGACTGACCGGCCTTGCAGCGCCGGGTCTTGCTGCCACTCAATATCCATTGACCATCACCAATTGCGGCCAGCAGGTGACCTTCGAAAGGGCCCCGGCGAAGATCGTATCGATCGGCCAGGGCATGACCGAAGTACTGTTTTCCCTCGGACTGGCGGACAAGATCGCCGGAACCGCGGTCTGGGTGGGCCCGGTCCTGCCGCAATATGCCGAGGCCAACAGCCGGATCAGACGCCTTGCCGACAACGATCCAAGCTTCGAATCCGTCGTCGGCGCGGAGCCAGACCTGGTGGCGGCAGAATTCGAGTGGCATGTCGGTCCGCAGGGTTCCGTTGGCAAGCGCGAACAGTTTTCCGGACTCGGGATCAACACCTATATCGCGCCCGCCGACTGTGTGGCCAAGATCAATGCCGATGGCGGCGATGGCGTGCGCAAAGCGCTGTTCACGATGGACCTGATCTATCAGGAAATCGCCGAACTCTCCGACATCTTCGATATCAAGGACCGCGGCGACGCCCTGATCGCCGATCTCAAGAAGCGCGAGGCCGATGCGGTCGCCTCGATATCGGGCGCATCGGCAAAGAATCTGCCCATCGTCTTCTGGTTCTCCAGCAAAGAGGTGAACGGCGATGCCTTCATCGCCGGGAAGAACAGCGCCCCGGCCTATATTCTGAAGACGCTGGGTGCTGCGAATGTCGTGACGACGGAAGAGGAATGGCCACTGGTCGGCTGGGAGACGATCGCTCAGGCTGATCCCGCGGTCATCGTCATCGCTACCATGGATCGCCGGCGCTATGCGGCTGACGATCCGAAGGTGAAGCTCGATTTTCTGGAGAACGACCCTGTCACCCGCGAACTCGATGCCGTCAGGAACAAGCGCTTCGTGATGATGGACGCGCAATCGATGAACCCGACGATCCGCACGATCGACGGCATCGAGATACTGGCAAAGGGCATCCAGTCGTCGGGTCTCGCCCAGTGAACAAGATGCTCCTGAAACGGGATGGATGGTGGGCGCCCGTCGCGCTCACCGTTGCCGCCTTCGTCCTTCTGGGACTGATGATCAGCCTGGCCGTTTCGATCGGCGAAATATCGATCCCGCTTCAAACGACAGCCAAGGCCGTCTCGAATCGGCTTTTCGGTACCGGTTTCGAACTTAGCCGCATTCATCAGGGCATCGTCTGGGACTATCGCCTCAGCCGCGCGCTGGTCGCCGCCAGCGCCGGTGCGTCGCTCGCGCTCTGCGGCGCCGTCCTGCAGGCCCTGCTGCGCAATCCGCTGGCCGAGCCTTACGTTCTCGGCATCTCGGCAGGCGCCTCGACGGGTGCGGTCTGCGTGATGATCCTCGGTTTCGGTTATGGCGTGCTCAGCCTTTCGAGCGGCGCGTTCATCGGCGCGGTGGCGGCATTTCTGCTCGTCGGCGTTCTTGCCGCCGGCGCTGGCGGGACCGGCGAGCGCATCATTCTGTGCGGAATTGCCGGATCGCAGCTCTTCAACGCGCTGACCGCCTATATCGTCACGACATCGGCCAATGCGGAACAGGCGCGAGGTGTCATGTTTTGGCTGCTCGGCTCTCTCGGCGGCGTTCGCTGGCCGGATGTTTATCTCGCCCTGCCGGTTACCGTGATCGGCTTCCTCGTCTGCCTTGCCCATGTGCGAGCCCTCGACGCTTTCGCCTTCGGTACCGATGCTGCTGCATCCCTCGGCATTGCGGTGAGGCGCGTCCAGATCGTGCTGCTCGGCGCAACCGCGGTGATGACGGCGGCTGTCGTGAGCATGGTCGGCTCGATCGGCTTTGTCGGCCTCGTCATTCCGCATGCCGCGCGTTTCCTGGTCGGGCCTGCCCATAGCCGGCTGCTGCCGGCCACAGCGCTCGGCGGCGCCCTCTTCATGGTCGCTGCCGACGTCATCTCGCGGATCATCGTCCCGCAACAGATTCTGCCGATCGGCGTCGTCACCGCGCTGTTCGGCGCTCCGGCCTTCGCGGTCATTCTCTATGGCGCCAGGAGAACTGCATGAGCATCACAATCGACGAGGTCAGTTTCGCCGCAGGCGATACGCTTATCGTCAATGGCATCAGCCTTGCGGTCGAAAAGGGCAAGGTGCTGGGCCTGCTAGGGCCGAACGGCTCGGGGAAGTCGAGCCTGCTGCGGCTGATTTGCCGGCTGCGAAAGGTCCGCAGCGGCATTATCCGGCTCGGAGAGGACGATATCTCGGCGATATCGAGAGCCGAGCTCGCCCGCCGCATCGCTTTCGTCGAGCAGCAATCGACGACCGAGACGCGACTAACTGTCAGGGACGTCGTGCGTCTCGGCAGGACACCGCATCGCGGATTGCTGAATTCCTGGGCTGCTGACGACGATCTCCGCGTCGACGAGGCGCTTTCATGCGTCGATATGCGAGATCGTGCCGCGCAGCTCTGGCAGACGCTCTCAGGCGGCGAGCGCCAGCGCGTTCACATTGCACGAGCGCTTGCGCAGTCGCCGAGCGAACTTCTGCTGGACGAGCCGACCAATCACCTCGATATCCAGCATCAGCTGGACATTCTTTCCCTTGTCTCGAAGCTCGGCATTACCTGCATCATTGCCCTGCACGACCTCAATCTGGCGGCGATGTTCTGCGATAGGCTGGCCGTGCTCGAGAAGGGAGAGATCGTTGCCGCGGGAGCGGCCGAAACCGTGCTCACCGAGGGGCTGATCGGCCGCGTCTTCGGTGTCCGGGCGCATGTCGAAAGGTCTTCGATCCATGGCCGCGTCCACATCCAATATAGGATGGGATGAGCCGCAAGCCCATCATTCGAAGCGTCGCGGACCCTATTCCGGGGCCGAAGTCTGCAGGGCGAGCGCGTGCAACACGCCGCCCATATTGCCCTTCAGCGCTTCGTAGACCATCTGGTGCTGCTGCACGCGGCTCTTGCCGCGGAAGGCTTCGGCGACGACTTCGGCGGCGTAATGATCGCCGTCGCCCGCCAGATCGCGGATCGTCACCTTGGCACCGGGAATCCCAGCCTTGATCATGTCTTCGATATCGCCGGGTTTCATGGCCATGATCGTTACTCCTTGCGCATCATTCCGCGGCGAGTTCGCCGCGGCCTTCCATGAAATCAGGGAACCACGATTCATGGGTATCGCGCAATTGCTGAATCGGCAGCGCAATGAGATCGCCGACGACGAGCGCATCTCCGCCGACCGTGCCGAGGCGGCGGAAGGGAACGCCGGCGCCTTCCGCATTGACGCAGACGAAATCCGCCACATCGGCCGGCACCGCCAGCACATAACGCGCCTGATCCTCGCCGAAGAGCAGGGCATGCGGCGCACCCTTGCATTCGCCGAGATCGATCGTCAGCCCCTTGCCGGACGCCATGGCCATTTCAGCCAGCGCGACGGCAAGGCCGCCCGAGGAAATGTCGTGGCAGGCGGTTGCCTGGCCGTTGCGGATGACGGAGCGGACAAAATCGCCGTTGCGGCGCTCGGCGAAGAGATCCACCTCGGGGGCGGGACCTTCGCGGCTGTCGAGCACATCCCTGAGATAGACGGACTGGCCGAGATGGCTGCCGTCGAGGCCGATCATGATCACCTTGTCGCCGGCGTTGGCGCTGCCGATGCGAACCATCTTGCGCCAGTCCGGCAGCAGGCCGACGCCTGCAATCGTCGGGGTCGGCAGGATGGCGACGCCGTTGGTCTCATTGTAGAGCGAGACGTTGCCCGACACGATCGGGAAGTCGAGCGCGCGGCAGGCCTCGCCGATGCCCTTCACCGCCTGAACGAACTGGCCCATGATCTCCGGCTTTTCGGGATTGCCGAAGTTGAGATTGTCGGTCGCGGCGAGCGGTTCGGCGCCCGTCGCGGTGATGTTGCGCCAGCATTCGGCGACCGCCTGTTTGCCGCCTTCGAAGGGGTCGGCCTCGACATAACGTGGCGTCACGTCGGAGGAGAAGGCAAGCGCCTTGCTCTTATGGCCGTCGACGCGCACGACGCCGGCATCACCGCCCGGAAGCTGCAGCGAATTGCCCTGGATCAGCGTGTCATATTGCTCATAGACCCAGCGGCGGCTCGACTGGTTGGCCGAGCCGACGAGCTGCAGCAACGCCTGACCGTAATTCTTGGGTGCGGCGACGAGATTGGCGGGCAGGGGGGCAGGCTTACCGGATTCGCGCCAGGGGCGATCATATTCCGGCGCCTGGTCGCCGAGATCCTTGATCGGCAGATTGGCGACTTCTTCGCCCTGGTGCACGACGCGGAAGCGCAGGTCGTCGGTCGTCTTGCCGACGATGGCGAAATCGAGGCCCCATTTGACGAAGATCGCCTTGGCTTCATCTTCCTTCTCCGGCTGCAGCACCATGAGCATGCGCTCCTGGCTTTCCGACAGCATCATCTCATAGGCGGTCATCCGCTCTTCGCGCACCGGCACCTTGTCGAGCTCGAGCAGGATGCCGAGATCGCCCTTGGCGCCCATTTCGACGGCCGAGCAGGTGAGGCCGGCGGCACCCATGTCCTGGATGGCGATGACGGCGCCGGTCTGCATCAGTTCGAGGCAGGCTTCGAGCAGGCACTTTTCGGTGAAGGGATCGCCGACCTGAACGGTCGGGCGCTTTTCCTCGATCGATTCGTCGAATTCGGCCGAGGCCATCGTCGCGCCGCCGACGCCGTCGCGGCCGGTCTTGGCGCCGAGATAGACGACCGGAAGGCCGACGCCCTTGGCCTCGGACAGGAAGATGGCGTTGGATTTGGCAATGCCGGCGGCAAAGGCGTTGACGAGGATGTTGCCGTTGTAGCGGGCGTCGAACTCGACTTCACCGCCGACCGTCGGCACGCCGAAGGAATTGCCGTAGCCGCCGACGCCGGAGACGACGCCGGAAACGAGATGGCGGGTCTTGGGATGATCCGGTTCGCCGAAGCGCAGCGCGTTCATCGCCGCAATCGGCCGCGCGCCCATGGTGAAGACGTCGCGCAGAATGCCGCCGACGCCGGTCGCAGCCCCCTGGTAAGGCTCGATATAGGAGGGGTGGTTGTGGCTCTCCATCTTGAAGACGACGCAATCGCCGTCATCGATATCGACCACGCCGGCATTTTCGCCGGGCCCCTGGATGACGCGCGGCCCTTTGGTCGGCAGCGTGCGCAGCCATTTCTTCGAGGATTTGTAGGAGCAATGCTCGTTCCACATGGCCGAGAAGATGCCGAGCTCGGTGAAAGTCGGTTCGCGGCCGATCAGATCCAGGATGCGCTGATACTCGTCCGGTTTCAGGCCATGGCCCGCGATGAGTTCCGGCGTGATCGGGATGGTGTTTGGAATGGTCATGAGCGGAAGGTCCCTGGCGCGTTTTGCGCTGTCTTTAGCTTATGTAGCGGCGGCGCGCGACAGAAAAAAGCCCGCCGTCAACACAGTGAACTGACTCCCGAAAGTTGGACACCCAACTTCGGGAGCAGTTCACAGGGGCGGGCAGGCTTTTTTCGTAAAAGCGGCAATTGCTCAGAACTTGTAGCCGATCTGGATGCCGGCGCGCGTCATGCCGTCGTTCGGGCCGTCGCAGAGATTGGCATGCGAGGAGTGGGCGATCTGGGCCATAACGTTCCAATGCGGGGTGAAACGGTAGCCGGCACCGGCATACTCGTGAAAGAGGACGCGGCAGCCGAGTTCCGGGCCGTCATCATTGTCGTCCAGGTCGCCGGTATGGATGACGCCGCCGAAGCCGGCTTCGGCAAAGAGCTTGTCGTTGAAATCGACCGTCCAGGTGAAGCCGGTGAAGAATTGGGTGGCTTCACCCGCGGTGCCGATCGAGGTGCCGAGATGGACACGAGGACGCAGCAACTGTTGCTGCCAGCCAACGGCCTCCTCGTATCCGAAAGGGTCGAAGAGAGCGGTAATTTCCGGGAAGACGCCGTCTTCCCTGGAATGGCCCGATTGCACCGAGGCAGAAACCCCGAAACGCAACTCATCGAATATCTGCTCGCCGGCATCTGCCGAACCCGCCATCGAAGTGCCGGCTACAACAGCCACTGATGCAAGCGCCAAGAAGTGCTGCGCGATCCGCCCGAACTCGACCCTCATCTGCTGTCCTTTGATTCGCACCAAGCGTAGACAACAAAGAGGTAGCATGGGGGCGGGAGCGGTAAAGCGCTCTCGTCAGGCGTGTGCGTTTTTTCGGAATTATGGCGTGTATTTGCAACAGGTCATATTTCGCCATCATAGGCAGAGCCGCCATTTTCCAAGAGCCGGCGCAGGATCATCAGTCCGGAGATCAGCTCCTGCCCGGTCTTCGGCGAGGAGAAACCGACGCGAACGCGATGATAGGATTTGTCCCCGCGTGCCGCCTTGAACTCGTCCTCGTCATCGACGAGCACGCCGTCCCGGAAGGCGGCGTTCTTGAAGGTGCCCGACATCCATGGCTCCGGCAATTTCAGCCAGAGGAAGGGCGCATGCAGGTGCGATGCGAACTCGAAGCCCTGCAATTGCTCGCGGGCGATCCGGACACGCCGCGAGAGTTCCTCGACGCTCTGTTTGCGAATCTCATGCGCCATGCCGCTTTCGACGAGGCGGGCGCAGGTCTCCGCCAGGATGAAGGGCAGGCCACCGGTGATCATCCGGTGCGTTACCCTGATACGCTGGGCGAAATGCGGCGGGCATGCGACCCAGCCGCCACGGACGCCGGCGGCGACCGATTTCGACAGGCCGCTGACGAGAAAGGTGCGATCGGGTGCAAGCGAGGCGATCAGCGGCGTATCATCGCCAGCCATGCCGCCATAGAGGTCGTCCTCGATCAGCCAGACGCCGTGTTTTCTGGCGATTGCCGCAATTGCCGCGCGACGCTCATAGGGCATGATCGTCACAGTCGGATTGTGAACGGTCGGCATCAGGAAGGCGAGCTTCGGATGCTGCTGCTGGCAGAGCCGTTCGAAATCGTCGGGAATCACGCCTTGGTCGTCGAAATCGACGGTGACCGTGCGACGGCCGAGAAGCCGGGCGCTGCGGCTGACCTGCGTGTAGCTGAGATTTTCGAAGACGATCTTGTCTCCTGGCGCCGAGACGGCGGCGATGACCGATATCGCCGCGGCATGGGCTCCGAGCGTCGGCACGATGTTTTCGGCCTCCGGCGTCCAGCCGCTGCGGGCAAGCCAGCGGCGGCCGGCTTCGAACCAGTTCTGCGGAAAGCTTCGGGAATAGGAGGAGATTTCGGAGAGATGCTGCTCGCCGATTTCGGCGAGAATGCCCGCTATGACCTTGCCCTGACCAAGATCGGGGGCGGCGGTGGTGTCGAAACGGATCTTGTTGGCGGGCGCATCCTGTAGGCGGGTGCCGCCGAGCGAGATCGTCAGCGGATCGCTCTGTTCGCCGGGCGCCGATTCGGAACGGTTCAGCACATAGGTGCCGCGCCCGACTTCGCCGGCAACGAGACCGCGTTCGTGCACCAGCGCATAGGCACGGCCGATCGTGCCGATCGTCACGCCGATATCATAGGCGAGGTTGCGCTGCGGCGGCAATTTGCTGCCGGCGGGCAGGGCGCCGCTCGATATCGCGGATTCGATGCTGTCGGCAAGGCGGAGATAGACCGGTCCTGAGCCGCGGGAAAGATCGGGAAGCCAATTTGTCATGGTGACAATTCCTATATTGTCACATTGTCACTGTCAAGTTTAAGAGTCAATTCCAACGGACAACCGAAAGGATTCCCGGAATGTCTGCCTTGCCTGAGATCAAAATGCCAATTGTACCGATTGTCTCTTATGAGGACAGGAGGCAGATCATTGTCCCCGACGCGCCCGCCGAGGCGACGACGCGTTTGAGGCGGATCTGGGCCGCAATTCTTTTGTGGCAACAGAAGCGGGAAGGCCGGCGCGCGCTGAGGACTCTGACGGCGAGCCAGCTCAAAGATATCGGAGTGTCGCAGTCCGAGGCGGCACGCGAGGTCGGCAAGTCGTTTTTCTGGGATTGATCCCGCGGAAATGGATCGCCGCGGTCAGCTGCAGCCCTTGTTGCCGCCGGACCAGCGGTTGACGTCGGCAGCAATGCGGCCGGCGACCGGCTCCTGCATCATCGGACCGAAAGCCTGAAGACGCGCCGGGCTGCCCTCGGCCTGCACCACCAGCAGCGGCCGGCTTTCCGGGCTGCCCTTGTGGACGAGCAGGATGCGTGGGCGGCCGGAGAAGGAGTTGAGCTCGGGTGCGAGCTTATAGGCTGCAAAGGCCGGATCCTTCGACTTGAACCAGCACGCATTGGCGCCGAGCGCCACGCGTTCCATGGTCGGCAGGGCAGCGCGGTTCGGACCCGCTGCCGGAGCTGGCGATTGGCAGCCGGCGACAGCAGCTGCAAGAGCGGTCAGCAAGGCGGCGTTTGCGACGGAGAGGCGAGGGCGCATGATCGGCTCCAGTGATCCGGATGAAGGTCTTTCGCATGCCATTGCCCGCAGAGGCCTGCGGGCGGCATGCATTGAGGACGGGCTCAGGCGGCGATAACGTCGAGCGCCGAGGCGAAGAGGCCGCGGCCGTCCGAACCGCCATGGGCGGCTTCGATCAGGTTTTCTGGATGCGGCATCATGCCGAGCACGTTGCCCTTCTCGTTCATGACCGCGGCGATATCGTTCAGCGAGCCGTTGGGATTGGTGTCTTCGGCATAACGGAAGACCACCTGGCCATTGCCTTCGATCTTCGCCAGCGTGGCTTCGTCGGCAAAATAATTGCCGTCATGATGGGCAACGGGGCAGCGGATGACCTGACCTTGTGCGTAGGCGCGGGTGAAATCCGTCTCGGCATTGACCACTTCGAGCTTGATCTCGCGGCAGACGAATTTCAGCGAGGCATTGCGCATCAGCGCGCCGGGCAGCAGGCCGGCTTCGACGAGGATCTGGAAGCCGTTGCAGACGCCGAGCACTTTCACGCCCTTTGCAGCCTTGTCGATGATCGCCTGCATGACCGGCATGCGGGCGGCGATCGCGCCGCAACGCAGGTAGTCGCCATAGGAGAAGCCGCCGGGAATGACGATCAGGTCGACATCCGGGATTTCGGCTTCCGTCTGCCAGATCGTCACCGGCGGCTTGCCGGAAATTTTCGTCAGGGCGGCAATCATATCGCGGTCACGGTTGAGGCCCGGAAGTTGAACGACGGCTGATTTCATGGGGTCCCCGCGGCTGGCGAAAGATATTGAACTGGAACGCTTTCGGCGAGCCATACTCCATTGTCGGAGACAAAGAAAGAATGGCCTTCTGAAAACATGCGGGCCGCATCCACACGCAGGATGAGATATTCACCGATGCGGCGCGTTGCGACGATTTTCGCGGTTTCGACATCCGCCGACAGATGAACGTGATGGCGCTGCATCTTCTTCAAGCCTTCGCGCCCGATCGAATGCCAGTTGGCCGAAGACGTGCCGTGATAAAGAGCCGCTGGCGGTTCCACCGGGGTCAATGCGAGATCGACGTCGACGCTATGACCCTGATTGGCGCGAATTCTGTTGTCGGCGAGCGTGAAGCGCTTCTTTGGATTATTCTCGATGATCGCGATAATCTCGGCGCGGGAGACATCGTATTTCGACGTCAAAGCCTTTTCGAGCTCGTCGAACGACACCCAGCCCTCGCCATCAAGCGTCAAGCCGGCGGTATCGGGCGCATGGCGCAGGACATAGCTCATATATTTCGAGACTTCCGTCTCCAGCTGTGCCTTCGTCATGACGCCAAACCCTCAAAATCTGCCGGAAGGCAGGTCTGTGATCATCCGTCGATCGCGATCGCGTAGTTCTCGATTACCGTATTGGCGAGCAGTTTTTCGCACATCGCCTTGAGGTCGGCCTCGGCCTTCGCCTTGTCGGCGCCCTCGAGCTCCAGGTCGAAGACCTTGCCCTGTCTGATATGGCCGACGCCCGAGAAGCCGAGGGCGCCGAGCGCGCCTTCGATGGCCTTGCCCTGCGGGTCGAGAACGCCGTTTTTCAGCGTGACGGTGACACGAGCCTTGATCACTTTGTCTATCCTGCCTTACTTGACGAGAACCGGGCCGGTGCCGCGCACAGGCTCGTTTTCATTGATGATGCCGAGACGGCGTGCGACTTCGGAATAGGCTTCGAGCAAGCCGCCGAGATCGCGACGGAAGCGGTCCTTGTCCATCTTCTCGCGGGTTTCGATATCCCAGAGCCGGCAGCTGTCCGGCGAGATTTCGTCGGCGAGGATGATGCGCATCATATCGCCTTCGAAGAGGCGGCCGCATTCGATCTTGAAATCGACGAGCTGGATGCCGACGCCGAGGAACAGACCGGTCATGAAATCGTTGACGCGGATGGCAAGCGCCATGATGTCGTCGAGCTCGGCCGGATTGGCCCAGCCGAAAGCGGTGATGTGCTCTTCGGAGACCATCGGATCATCGAGCGCATCCGACTTGTAGTAGAACTCGATGATCGAGCGCGGCAGGACGACGCCTTCCTCGATGCCGAGGCGCTTGGCAAGCGAACCGGCGGCGACATTGCGCACGACGATCTCCAGCGGGATCATTTCCACTTCCTTGATCAACTGCTCGCGCATGTTGAGCCGGCGGATGAAATGAGTGGGGATGCCGATCTTGTTCAGATGGCTGAAGATATATTCGGAAATCCGGTTGTTGAGGACGCCCTTGCCGTCGATGACTTCATGTTTCTTCTTGTTGAAGGCGGTGGCATCGTCCTTGAAAAACTGGATCAAGGTGCCCGGTTCCGGACCCTCATACAGAATCTTTGCCTTGCCCTCGTAGATACGGCGGCGACGGTTCATCGTGGTCATTCTCTGTTGTTGGCGCTCTTGGGATAGCGCGAGTGGATCGATCTCGTGGCGTCCCCTTAAAGGAAAAGAGTGGGTTTCACAATCCGCCTGTCGCTCCTTCCCTCTTTTCGGGATTTCTGGACCCGGTTTCCGGATTTTACGGAATACCGCCAGGGGAATCGAATGGATTCCCAAGACGAGTTTAGCGCCTTTTCCTGTAGCGTGGAATGAAGGCGAAATGGCGGGCCGCTTATCCAGGTTTTATTTGGCAGCTCTGCTTGGCAGCACGCGGCCAAGCTGCGCCTGCAGGGCGCGAGCGGCAGTTTGCCCGTGACGCCAGCTGCCGGCGCGGACGAAGGAAGGGATCTGCATGGCCGGCATCGGCCGGGCGAGCGCATAGCCCTGCAGCATGTCGCAATCGAGTCCTTCGAGGATGCGGACGTGATCCGCAGTCTCGACGCCCTCGGCAATGACGCGGATGTTGAGCGAGCGGCCGATGTCGATGATCGAGCCGACCAGTTTGCGCTGCTCGGCCGATTGCGGCAGCAGGCGGATCAGCTCGCGGTCGATCTTCAGCGTCGTCGGGCTCAAGCGCAGCAGGCTGACGATCGAGGCATGGCCGGTGCCGAAATCGTCGATCTGGATGTCGATGCCGAGCTTGCGCAGCTTCTTGAGGTTGGCCGACACCAGCGCGTCGCAATCGTCGAGCGAGATCGATTCCAGCAGTTCGAAGGCGATGGCGCCGGGTTCGATCTTCAGGGCGCGGAGCTTCTTGCCGAGATCGGGATCGGCAAGCCGGCGGGCGGAAACGTTGACCGATACTTTTGGAATCGACAAACCATCCCTGATCCAGGCGCGGCGGTCGGCCAGGGCGCGCTCCAGGATCAGCGCATCGATCGTCGAGACGACGTCGAGATCCTCGGCGATATCGAGAAAGCGGTCGGGCGTCAAAAGCCCGTGCCGGGGATGCTGCCAGCGGGCGAGCGTCTCGACGCCGGTGACATCGAGGGTGCGGGCATCGAACTGCAATTGATAGAAGGGCACGAATTCGTTGCGCTCGAGGCCGATCAGAATCTCGTCGGCGAGCTGCTTGGCCGAGACGACATCGCTGCGGGCCGATGCCGAGAAGAATTCGAAGCGGTTGCGGCCCAGCCCCTTGGCGCGATAAAGCGCGATGTCGGCGTCGAGCAGGATTTGCTTGGCGTCGAGCCTGGCGCCGCTGTCGACGGCGATGCCGATGCTGGCGCCGAAACGGCAGTCGTGCCCCTCGTATCTGACGGGCTTGCGCAATTCGCGGATCACGCGTTCGGCAAGGCCGGCGATCTTTTTCGAGGCGGGATTGACGGCACAGAGGATGACGAATTCATCGCCGCCGATGCGCGCGACGAAATCGGCGGCACGGACGGAGTTTCTCAGCACATTCGCCGCGTGCTGCAGCATGGCGTCGCCGGCCCGGTGGCCAAGCGTGTCGTTGATCTGCTTGAAGCGGTCGAGATCGATGTGGAGGATCGCCAGGGCAAGGCCCTTGGCGCGGCATTCGGCCGAGCGCTCGTCCAGCATCTTGTCGAGATAGCGCCGGTTCGGCAGGGCGGTGAGGTAGTCATGCAGCGCCAGGTGCTCGATACTCTCCTTGGCGGCTTCGAGCTCGCGGTTGCGGGCTTCCGCCAGATCCTTGGCGCGCTGCAGCTCGTTGCGCAGTGCGACGTCCTCGGTGACGTCCCAGTTGGCGCCGATCAGCTTGCGGTGGCCGTTGCCATCGACGAAAAAGGCCGAGCGAGCACGGATGATGCGTTCGGCGCCGTCACCACGGATGATGCGATATTCCTGCTGGAAATCGCTGCCGCTTTCGACGCTGCGGCCGGCCAGGCCGAGCACGCGTTCGCGGTCGTCGGGATGCAGGCTTTTCGCCCAGGCATCGCCCGCGATCTGATGCGAGGCGCCCTGCAGGCCGTAAATGGCGATGAGGCGATCGTCCCATTCGACCGTATCATTCTCGATATCGGCCTCGAAGACGCCGATGTGGGAAATCGCCAACGCCAGGTCGAGCCGGCGCGACAGGCGCGACAGCGTCTCCTCGGCTTCCTTGCGGGCGGTGATATCGATATCCGTGCCGACGATGCGGGTCGGCACACCGTTCTCGTCCCATTCCACGCAGGCGCCGCGGCAGTCGATCCAGACCCATTGGCCGTCCCTGTGACGCTCACGATACTGGAAGATCTGATAATCCGGGTCGCCGGCGTTCTGGCGCTCGATGGCATGCGCGACGAATTCGCGGTCGTCGGGATGGACGAGCTGTAGCCAGGCATCGTAATCGCCGGAGACCTCCTCGTCGGGCGCCATTCCGCGAATGGTTTTCCACGTGGGCGAGTAATATTTCCGGTCGAGGCGGTAGTTGTGATCCCATACGCCGAGGCCCGAGCCGACCAGCGCATGGTTCCATCGGCTCTCCCGTTCCGCCAGTTCGGAATCGCCGGCTGCCCCGCCGACGCCTGCCGCAGCCGCTGTGGCATCGCCATGCGGGTTCTCGGCCTCTGGATGGGCTTTCTTCACGGGCATTCTCGCTTAATCATCTCAGGCGCAGTCTGCTGCCTTTCCATTAAGAAAGACTTAGAAAGCAATTGCTGAATTAACGAGAAGGCGGTTTTCCTCAATCAGCGGAGAGACGGCTCAGGAACTGGGCAAAGACCATGGTGCCCTCTGGCCAGGGACCGTGACCGGAATCGGCATTGATATGCCCGGCCTCGCCGGCATCGACGAGAAAGGAGCCCCAACTGCTGGCGATATCGTCGGCATGCTCGTAGCTGCCGAACGGATCGTTGCGGCTCGCCACGGTGATCGACGGGAAGGGCAGCGGCTCGCGCGGGTAGGGGCCGAAGGTCATCAGGTGCTTCGGGCGGATGTCGGGATTGGTGACATCGGGCGGGGCGACGAAGAAGGCGCCGGCCACCCGATTGCGGAAAAGCGGGAT
Organism: Rhizobium sp. M1; assembly: GCF_002531805.1. NCBI lineage: Bacteria > Pseudomonadati > Pseudomonadota > Alphaproteobacteria > Hyphomicrobiales > Rhizobiaceae > Rhizobium > Rhizobium sp. M1. The sequence goes on from NZ_NWSW01000018.1 coordinate 125,594, forward strand.
GGCGTGGATCGCCGAGGGCACGCCCAGCGAATGGGCGACGAGCACGACGGGCCGGGTCGAGGCGTTCACCTCCTCGGCGATGCGGGCGATCCAGTCCTCGCGGACCGGCTTCGTCCATTCGGCCTGTTCGACGCGCCGCGCCGTGCTGAGCTTCGCTTCCCAGCGGCTTTGCCAATGGCCGGGGCCGGAATTGGTATAGCCGGGGATGATGAGGATATCTGCGTCTGAGGCTTTCATAGTGCCGCCGATGTGAGAAAGCCCGTCGAAGATGTCAAGAGGGGCATCAAGGGAGAGAGCGACACGCGCCTTGATATTTGTTATATTGCTCCAGTGCCGGTTGCGGATTTCGTATCGGCTTGCCCGCCGATGCGTGCCGCCGCCGACCAATCTCGGCTGAGGAGGAGAAAGCCATGGCGGCATTTCATGTCATGACGGGTGCCAGCGAAAGCTTAGCGCGGCCCGTCGTCAATCGCATTGGCATTGCTGACGTCTTCGACGCGCTGAAGCGTGGGCTCGACGATTTTAAGGAAAAACCTTCGCATTATGTGTTCCTGTGCCTGATGTACCCGATCGCCGGCATCTTCCTGACGCTATGGACCTCCGGCGCCAATCTTCTGCCGATGGTCTTCCCGCTGATGTCCGGTTTCGTGCTGATCGGCCCGATCGCGGCGATCGGCCTTTATGAGATCAGCCGCCGGCGCGAGGAAGGCCTCGATACATCATGGACGCATGCACTCGAAGTGCGCCACTCGCCGGCACTGCCGTCGATCGTCGCGGTCGGGCTGATGCTTTTTGCCCTTTTCGTCGTCTGGCTGGTAACGGCACAGACGCTTTACACCAATCTTCTCGGAGAAGTGTTTCCGCGCTCCATGACAGATTTCACCCGCCAGGTTTTCGGAACGGCTGGAGGCCTGCAGCTGATCATCTGGGGCAATCTCATCGGCTTCGTCTTCGCGCTGGTGGTGCTGGCTATCTCCGTCATTACCTTTCCGCTGCTGCTCGACCGCGATGTCGGGGCCGTCGCCGCCGTCGTAACCTCGATTCGGGCCACGGTCGCCAATCCGGTGCCGGTGCTGCTCTGGGGCCTGATCGTCGCGGCACTGCTCGTCATCGGCACGATCCCGGTCTTTGCCGGGCTTGCGCTCGTCATCCCGATCCTCGGCCATGCGACCTGGCATCTCTATCGCAAGCTGGTTGCGCGGGAAGTCGCCTAAACAGAGCCTCATCCCTGGGGGTCGGATTCCGATTTCCCCGGGAACCTCAAACCTGCCTCGGAGTTCTTAGCGTAGGCTTCGAGGGAGGATTTCAGAGGTGACGATGAAACATCTGTTCGCCCGCTTCGCAACCAAGACATCGGAATGGGCGGGCAAGCCCGTCATCTTCATCCTGGCGCTGAGCATCGTCATCGTCTGGGCCGCACTCGGCCCCTTCTTCGACTATTCGGAAACCTGGCAGCTGATCATCAATACCGGCACGACGATCATCACCTTCCTGATGGTCTTCGTGCTGCAGAACGCGCAGACGCGCGACACGCGGGCGATCCAGGCCAAGCTCAACGAAATCATCCTGACGAGCCACGCCGAAAACCGCTTCATCGGCATCGAAAATCTTGACGAGGATGAGTTGAAACATCTCGACCGACTGGTCGCCAAGGCTGCCAAGGGCAGGGGCGAGACGGAGGCTTGCAGGACGACGGAAGCCGCAGAAACCGTTACGCCGAAAAAGACCGAGGCGCGCAAACGCCCTGGGAACGCTAAAGCCTCAAAGATGAAACAACGGCCGCTTGAGAAAAGCTAAATACAATCCAGGATCCTATTAAGAAGACGAATCCCACACGGGCGAGGCCAGACTTTCAATGCATGTCGCCCGGAGAGAGCGGTGGCTTCGGGGGGAGATGCATCAAAACAATGAGCTAAAACAACGGCTATACTGCCGGTTCATATGTGGCAGATCCTCGGCACAAGGCCGAGGATGACGCCGAGGGGTTGGGGTTCTCTCAAGCGTTCCCAAATACCCGCCGGAAAATCGTGTCGACATGCTTGGTATGATAGCCAAGGTCGAACTTCTCCCGAATATCCTCCTCGGAAAGCGCCGCGCGAACCTCGGTATCCGCCAGGAGCTCCTCCAAAAAGTCCTTGCCCTGTTCCCAGACCTTCATGGCGTTGCGCTGCACCAGGCGGTAGGCGTCTTCGCGGGAAGTGCCGGCCTGGGTCAGTGCCAGCAGGACGCGCTGGGAGTGGACGAGGCCGCGGAACTTGTTGAGGTTCTTCTCCATGTTCTCGGGGTAAACCAGGAGCTTTTCGATGACGCCGGCGAGGCGTGAGAGGGCGAAATCGAGGGTGACTGTGGCGTCGGGGCCGATCATGCGTTCGACGGAGGAGTGGGAGATATCGCGCTCGTGCCAGAGGGCGACGTTTTCCATGGCCGGCAGGGCGTAGGAGCGGACCATGCGGGCGAGGCCGGTCAGGTTTTCGGTCAGCACCGGGTTGCGCTTGTGCGGCATCGCCGAGGAGCCCTTCTGGCCGGGTGAGAAATACTCCTCCGCTTCCAGCACCTCGGTGCGCTGCAGATGGCGGATCTCGGTCGCCAGGCGCTCGATCGACGAGGCGACGACACCGAGGGTGGCGAAATACATGGCGTGGCGATCGCGCGGGATGACCTGGGTCGAGACCGGCTCGGCCTTCAGGCCAAGCGCCTCGGCGACATGTTCCTCGACGCGCGGATCGATATTGGCGAAAGTGCCGACGGCGCCCGAGATGGCGCAGGTCGCGACTTCTTCGCGGGCGGCGACGAGGCGCTGGCGGCAGCGCTCGAATTCGGCATAGGCGAGCGCCAGCTTGACGCCGAAGGTTGTCGGCTCGGCGTGGATGCCGTGCGAGCGGCCGATGGTGACGGTGTCCTTGTGTTCGAAGGCGCGGGTTTTCAGCGCCGCCAGCAGCCGGTCGAGATCGGCAATCAGGATATCGGTGGCGCGCACCAGCTGGACGTTGAAGCAGGTGTCGAGCACGTCGGACGAGGTCATGCCCTGATGGACGAAACGTGCATCCGGGCCGACGATTTCGGCCAGGTGGGTCAGGAAGGCGATGACGTCATGCTTGGTGACGGCCTCGATCTCATCGATGCGGGCAACGTCGAAGGTGGCGGCGCCGCCTTTTTCCCAGATCGTCCTTGCCGCCGATTTCGGGATGACGCCGAGTTCGGCCAGCGCGTCGCAGGCATGCGCCTCGATCTCGAACCAGATGCGGAACTTGGTTTCGGGAGACCAGATGGCGACCATTTCGGGCCGGGAATAACGCGGGATCATGGGCGGCTGCCTTCAATTCAAGAGGTTAAGCATCAATGTATGCGCCCCTGTAGCAAAGACGGGCGGCAATCTCAACGCATGCGTTTGGCAAGATAATAGCTGCTGACGACAAGGCAGACGAGACCGAGCGGCAGGAAAAGGCGCAGACCGATCACCAGGAACTGATAGACGGCGCTGATGCTGGTGAAGATGAACTGGAAGACCCAGATGCCGCTTCCGAAGGGCGCGTGCCAGCGCGAATAGAAGATCCGATATTCCATCGCGAAGAGGAAAGCCGTCATCGCGATCGTGGCCGCGATCAGCGTCACGAAAAAGGCGGCGAAACGCGCCTCCGGCGGCTTGCCATAGGCGAGGAAGCGGGCGGCCGGCAAAGCGAAGGGCCAGGCGAGCAGGCCGCCGAGGAAATAGAGCGCGGCGACTTCGGCAAGCCGGCTCGTCTCCAGCCCGTTGCGCAGATAGAGACCCAGCATAGCCGAGACGAGCATCTGCACGGCCCAAAGCAAGGCGCCGAGGATCAGATCGGAGTAGGGCGGCCATGCCGCCCTGAGGCGCTCCATGTCGGGCAACCAGCTCAGGGATGAACCGGAACGGCGATCCAGCGCCCGTTCCTTTGCGCATCGAAGGCCAGGACCAGGGCGATATGAACCTGGTTTGCGGCGTCCGGCTGATAGACGACGGCGCCGCCGATCCTGTATTCGACCGAACATGCGCGCTCGGCCGGAACCGTTTGCACCTGGCGCGCTGCCTGCCGGTTCGGAGTGCCTTCCTTCTCGATCATCTGCAGGCTGAAGCCGAGGACCCGCTTGGCGATCGCCGCGCAGTCCTTCGGCACCGCGATCGGCAACTCGCCGAGCGAAAGCGTATAGGGCGATTTCGGCGGGCCGTCGCTCGCAAGCGTGGTGTAGCGTAGCGTCTTTGCGGGTGAGCCGAGTTCGGTCGGCGGATTGAAGGCGGCGATCAGGCCGGGGTTGGTCAGGAGATCGTATTTGTCCATCTGGCCGCGCGCCGCCGTGAGATTCTGCCGCCGCGCCTTGGAAAGATTGGCGTCCTTGTCGGTCAGCTCGGTGCGGAAGGGCGTGCCCTCGAGATACTGGCCCTTATCGGTATCGATGAAATAGGTGTTGGAATAGGGAACATTGCTGCCCTCCTTGAGGCCGAACTCCTGGAATGCGAAGACCTTGCCGTCGGCGGAAAAGCCGATCGGCTGGATGCTGGCAATGTCGCCGGCAAGTGACACGCCAGGCAAGCCGGCGAGTGCGGCGGCGAGCAGGCCGCCTGAGAAAAGCTGCTTCTTCATGCTCGTCCCCCTTCGGCTGCCTGACGCAGATCGGTGACGGTCCGGCGATAGTCCTCAACCGTATCGCCCTTGAAAATCGCCGAGCCGGCGACGAGGACGTTGCCGCCGGCGCGCGCGATTGCCGGCGCCGTTTCCACAGTGACGCCGCCGTCGACCTCAAGCTCGATCGGCCTGTCACCGATCAGCGACTTTGCCGCCGCGATTTTGGCTGCCATCGCCGGAATGAACTTCTGTCCACCGAATCCGGGATTGACCGACATGATGAGGATGAGGTCGACATCGTCGAGCACGTTCTCGATGGCGCTGAGCGGGGTTGCCGGATTGAGCGTCACCCCGACTTTCTTGCCGAGATTGCGGACGGTCTGCAGAGACCGATGCAGATGCGGCCCGGATTCGGCATGGACGGTGATGCGGTCGCAGCCGGCCTTGGCGAAGGCTTCGAGATAGTCGTCGACCGGCGAGATCATCAAGTGGCAGTCGAAAGTGGCGTCCGTATAGGCGCGCAGCGACTTGATGACATCGGGGCCGAAGGAGATGTTCGGCACGAAATGCCCGTCCATCACGTCGAGGTGGATCCAGTCGGCCCCGGCGGCGGTGACATTGCGCACCTCCTCGCCGAGCCTGGCGAAATCCGCCGCGAGGATCGAGGGGGCAATGCGAATGGGCAGCGTCATCAAGTCTTACTCCGTATGGGCGTCAGCCGAGCTCGGCGCCGGAATTCAAGGCTGGCCGCCGCTCATTGCGTCGGCGCAGCCGGTGGAAAAAAGCCGTTGCCGCGCCATTCGAGCAGGCGGTACGGGTTTTGCGAAAGTTCATGCGTGCCGGTGAAGGCGACGGCACCGACCGGGGTCTGGAATGTCGTGCCGAGCAGTGTCTCCTGCAGGGGCTTGCCGGCCGCAGCGGCGGCTTCGGCTGCCTGGCCGGCAATCAATGCCGCCGCCAGCGACGGCAGGACATAACCTTCCGGCTCGATCCCTTTGGCGCGCAACGTTTCGGCCGCCGCCGCGGCTTCCGGCAGAACGGAATATTCGGGCAGGGCGACGGCGCGCACGCCGGACCCGAGCGGCAGCGGCTGATCGGCGGCGCGCATGGCGTCGCCGCCGAGGATGGAGAGCGGGATGTTCTCGGCTTCCGCGTCGCGGGCAATGACGGCGATGTCGTTACGGTCACCACCGACGAAGACCCTGGTGGCGCCGGCCCGTTTCAGCCGGCGGACAAGAGCGATCTGTTGTTCCTGCCCCGGGCGATAGGTATCGGTGAAGACCGGTTTCAGGCCGTTCTGTTCCAGCGCGTTGCGCACCGCTTCCGTCAGTTCGCGGCCGTGAATGGTGCCGTCCTCGATCAGGGCGATCGGATCGGCAGCCCAGTTCTTCAGGATCATTTCGTTAATCTTTGCCGCCTCGGCGCCATCGGCAGGCGCCATGCGGAAGAGCGGCCAGCCGTTTTTCAGCGCGTCCTCCATCAGGATGCGCGAGCGCACGGAGACGGTGATCGCCGGAATGCCGGCATCCTTCAGCTTCGGCAGGGCGCCTTCCAGTGTCTCGCTGCAGAGAAAGCCGACGGCGATCTGCACCTTGGCCGCGACAAGCGCATCGCCGACTGCCGCGCCGCTATTCTCCTCGCAGGTCTCGTTGACGGCGACGAGCGTATTGCCCGACTGCTGGATCTCGAAACCGGCGCCGGCGGCAATCTGTGCGCCGAGCAGGGCGAGCGGGCCATTCTGGGGCGCGACGACGCCGATCGTCACGCCGGCCGCATGGCCTTGCGCCGCCGCTCCCAGCAGCATCAGAACGGCTGCTATGCCACGCAGGTTGATCATGAAAGGCGGAGATCCCTAGCCATCGTCCATGCCCTTTTATCCGCAAGGCCGCGATCGTCAAAGAAAAACAAGCGTAACCCAATGCTTTTCACCGGTCCTATTGTAGAAAAGGTAACCCATGCTCGCCATATTGGCGCGATGGAAAGTCGAACTGCAGCGCAGGACGTCCTTTCGGTGACGCAAAGGACGCTGCAGCACTTTAAATTGCCGCCTAATTTTGTCCTCAAATCGATTCCGATTTATGGATGTATGCAGTCGGCAGAAGAGCGTACGGAGAAGCAGTTGTTGAACAGGCAGCATATCGACCCCGGCCTTTATCGCGATGCCATGAGCCGTTATGCCGGCCATGTGCAGCTCGTGACGACGGTGATGGAAGGCATACGCCGGGGCGTCACCATCACCGCCGCCTGCTCGGTCTCGGATAATCCGGCCTCGGTGCTGATCTGCCTCAACAACACCAATCCGAAGAACGAGATTTTTTTCCGCAGCGGTATCTTCGTGCTGAATACGCTCGGCGCTCACCACCAGGGCGTTGCCGATGCTTTCTCCGGACGCACGGCGCTTGCCGATGACGAACGCTTCGCCAGCGCCCGTTTCGACACGCTTGTCACCGGCGCGCCGGTCCTTGCCGATGCGCTTGCCGCCTTCGATTGCCGGGTGACCGACATCAAGGAAATGCCGACGCATAACGTCATCTTCGGCGAAGTCGCCGCCGTCCGCTTCAGTGAGAAGCATCCGGCGCTCATCTATATGAACCGGGATTATCACACGCTGTGATCGGAGCAGCGGAGATTTTGAGGGAATAGAGAATGGACAATGCCGGGATCGAGGAAATGTTTCAGGGGCTCGGCCCAGTCACGATCAAGCGCATGTTCGGAGGCAAAGGCATTTATCACCTCGGGCGCATCGTTGCAGTCGAAGTGCGCGACGAGATGCTGCTGAAGGCCGACGAGACAAGCGCCCCGGAATTTGCCGCCGCCGGCGCCACGCAATGGGCCTATGAGGGCAAGAAGGGCAAGCCGGTGAAGATGCCCTACTGGTCGATCCCCGAAGAGGCTTACGACGATCCCGATCTGATGGCGAAATGGGTAAGGCTTGCCTATGAGGCGGCGCTACGCGCCGAGAGCTAACCGCGTTTGATTGCGGGCAGCGCTGATATCGCCGCCTTGGTGAACGCCGATAGCGGCTCGGGCAGATCCGTCAGCGAAAACCAGCCGAAATCCGAAAGTTTGTCCGGTTCGGTCAATTGCGGCTCGCCTTCCACATCGCGGGCGAGATAAAGGATGGAAATCCAGTGCTGGCGGTCGGCATCGATGATCTGTTCGGTCACGGCGAGCCGTTCGATCCGGCCGATCTTGAGGCCGGTTTCTTCCTCGGCCTCGCGACGTGCGGCTTCTTCAGCCGGCTCCATGTGATCGACCTTGCCGCCGACAATGTTCCAGTAGCCGGCTTCAGGCGGATTCACGCGTTTATACAGAAGGATCTTGTCGTCTCGCAGGATCACCAGACCAACGCCGAGGCCCGGGAAATCATGGCCGGGCCTGCCCATTGGATGTTCAGACCTTGGCGCTGCCGGCGATCAGCATGAAGGCGGGGATGTCGTCGCCGAAACCGACCGGGGTCGGGCCGTCGTCGTGATCGCGATGACGGCGGCGGTCGCGGCTGTCGTCGTTTGCCGGGTAAGGCCGATTGTTGCGCGCATTGTTTTGCGGCTTCTGCTCTGCTTTGCGCTCGTTCTTCAAGACTTCGGCCCTTGCTGGTGCTGCTTCGATCACTTGGACGTCATTATCCTGTATGTCGTTATCAGATTTATGACTCGCAGCGCCACGATTGCCGCGCCCGCGCCCACGATCCCTCTCGCCCCGCTCACCCTTTGCGCCGCGGTCGCGGCTGTTGCGCCGCGGGCGCTCGTTGTCGGCGCTTTCTTCGGCCGGTGGCAGCGAATTCACATCGCCGCTCAGCCATTCGACCTTTTCGCCGATCAGCTTCTCGATCGCATCGACGAATTTGGTGTCACGCTTGGTCACGAGCGTAAAGGCGGCGCCCGACCGGCCGGCACGGCCGGTGCGGCCGATGCGGTGGACATAATCCTCGGAATGGATCGGCACGTCGAAATTGAAGACGTGGCTGACATCGGGAATGTCGAGGCCGCGGGCGGCAACGTCGGAGGCGACCAGCAGCTGGAGATTGCCGTCACGGAAGCTCTGCAGCATCATCGTGCGGGAACGCTGATCCATGTCGCCATGCAGCGCACCAACGGAGAAGCCGTGGCGCTCCAGCGAACGGAAGAGATCGGCGACGTCCTTCTTGCGGTTGCAGAAGATGATGGCGTTCTTCAGTTCGCCCTGGGCGCGCACCAGTTCGCGCAGAACCGCGCGCTTCTCGTAATCCTTGCTGTGCGAGGCAACGAAGCGCTGCGTCACGGTCTTGGCGGCCGATGCCGGCTTTGCCACCTCGATGCGCTCGGGATTTTGCAGGAAGCGGTCGGCGAGCTTCTGGATCTCCGGCGGCATGGTTGCCGAGAAGAACAGCGTCTGGCGGGTGAAGGGGATGAGCTTGGCGATGCGCTCGATATCGGGGATGAAGCCCATGTCGAGCATGCGGTCGGCTTCGTCGATGACGAGGATTTCGACGCCGCTCATGAGCAGCTTGCCGCGCTCGAAATGGTCGAGCAGGCGGCCGGGCGTGCAGATCAGCACATCGGCGCCGCGCTCAAGCTTGCGGTCCTGGTCTTCGAAGGACACGCCGCCGATCAGCAGGGCGACGTTCAGACGGTGGTTCTTGCCGTACTTCTCGAAATTCTCGGCGACCTGGGCAGCGAGTTCGCGGGTCGGCTCGAGGATCAGCGTGCGGGGCATGCGCGCGCGGGCGCGGCCCTTTTCCAATAGCGACAACATCGGCAGAACGAAGGATGCCGTCTTGCCGGTTCCGGTCTGCGCGATGCCACAAATATCGCGGCGTTCGAGCGCAAAGGGAATGGCCCCCGCCTGAATAGGCGTGGGGATCGTATAGCCCGCGTCGGTAACAGCGGATAACACTTTTTGGCTCAAGCCAAGGTCAGCAAATGTCGTCAAAGGGAAAACTGTTTCCGTTCCGGTTCGGCCGAGCTCTGAACGAGTCGGCGGGATTGCATGCCGCAATGCAGCGCGACATAGCCCCGAATGGCCGGCAAGTCAAGAAATAGAGAGGGCGCACTCCCTGCAGAGTGAAGCGATGGTTACCTGACGGCTATTACTTGATGTAGGTGGCGAGTTTAAGTCCGGCATTCATGAAATATACTGGATCGACCGCCTGGCCGTTCTGGCGCACTTCATAGTGCAGATGGGTGCCGGTTGAGCGGCCGGTACTGCCGGCAAGACCGATGACATCGTTGCGGCCGACCGTGTCGCCGACCTTGACGAGAACCTGTGACATGTGGCCGTAGCGCGTCGAGATTCCGTTACCGTGGTCGACCTCGACCATATTGCCGTAGCCGCCGGTCCAGCCGGCGGCGATGACCTTGCCGGGCGCCGTCGGGCGGATTCTCTCGCCCGGCGAAAAGCGGAAGTCGATGCCGGAATGCAGCGCCAGGCGGCCGAGGAACGGGTCGCGGCGGTTGCCGAAGGGGCTGGTGACGTCCTTGCCGATGGCGGGGTTGCGGAAGGGCAGGGATTCGGCGGTGCTGCGCACGGCCTCCAGCCGGGTCAGCGCGCCGTCGAGGGCGGCCAGCGAATTGTTGAAGTCGTCGTTGCTCTCTGGTTCGAGATAGGGGCCGCCGACGGCGCTCTCCTCCTCCTGCCTGGCGGCGGCCGTCTCCTCAGGCACAGGAATCTTGAAGCGGGTCAGCACGGTCTCGATGGCGCTGGCGGCGTGGCCGGCGTCACTCGTCAGCTGTTCGACGCGGTTGCGCTGGTCTTGCTCGACATCCTTCAGCGACAGCGTCACCTTGGAGAAGACGCGATCGGCGCGGTCGCCGACCGTCTCGGCGGACGGCGCATAGGCAAGCGTCGAATTGCCGGGCATCGCGTCGGCGGGCGCTCCGCTCGCCAGCTGTCTCTCGATCGCCTCGATGCCGCCGGTGAGCGAAGCGCGCTTGTCCTTGATATCGGGGGCAAAGGACTGGACGGGCAGTGACGGCGCGGGCTGGGTGCCGTCCTTTTCCGTCAGGCCGGAACTTTCGGCGCGGTCGAGCAGATTGTCGAGCTTGCCGTGGCGCGAGGTGAGCGCCAGCTGCTGCTCCATCAGCTTGTCGACCTTGTCCTCGACCACCTGCTGGTCAAGAAGCTGGCGGGAGGTGATGCGGTCGACCTGGGCGCGTAGGGCGGCGATGCGGTCCTCGTAGTCATGCTGCATGCGCGCCTGGCGCGCCATGGTGGCGCCGATCAGGTCGTCGCGCAGCACGAGGTAGGAGGTCGCCAGCAGATAGCCGATCGAGAAGACGCCGACGAAGCAGAAGGCAAGCGCCGCCATCCACGGCCGGACCGTCATGTGGCGCACCTTGTCGCCGCTTGCCAGGATGAGGATGTGTTCCTGCGCCCGCCTGCCGAATACCCGGTGCTGATGTCCGCTGTTCACGCAGGCTCTCCCGATTGATGCTCTACGCCTCTTTCGGAAATTAGACACCGTTATGGTTAATGAATGCTTTCGCAGCCGCCATTTGCGTCAGAAAATCAATCACCTCAGGCGTGGCTGATCGATGCCAGCGAGCGGTAGAAAGACGGCGTCAGCCCGGCTTCGGCACGGGCGAGATCGTTGAAGGGCGGCTTCAGCGGCCCGCGGAAATTGGCGCGCACCAGCTCCTGGAAGGCCTTTGCCGGATCGCGCTTTTCGCGGGCGCAGAGGAAGCGGAACCATTTGGCGCCGACGGCGACATGGCCTTTTTCGTCGTTATAAATGACGTCGAGCACGGCAGCGCTTTCGAGATCGCCCGTCTCGCGCATCTTGGCCTGCAGCGACGGTGTGACGTCGAGGCCGCGGGCTTCGAGAATCAGCGGCACGACGGCGAGCCTTGCCGTCAGGTCGTTGCGCGTCGAATGGGCCGCCTGCCACAACCCGTCATGGGCGGGAAGATCGCCGTAATCGGCGCCGAGATCGTTGAGGCGGGCGCGTACCATGCGGAAATGTTTCGCCTCCTCGAAAGCGACCTGCATCCAGCCGTCGAAGAAGGAATTCGGCACCTGTTCGGTCGCGAATCGGGCAACGATATCGAGCGCCAGGTCGACGGCGTTGAGCTCGATATGGGCGATGGCATGCAGCAGGGCGATCCGGCCTTTCAGCGTGTGCAGCGAGCGTTTCTCCACCTGGGTCGGCGGCGTCAGCACCGGTTTGTCGGGACGGCCGGGCCTTTCCGGCAGGGCGGCGTCGAGTGGTGAGCGCAGCGACACCCGGCGGGCGAACCAGCGGGTGGCGCTTTCCTGGGCAAGGGCCGTTTTGCGGTCGAGATCGGCCGAACGGATGGCGTCAATGGCGCCGCCGCGCAACGAGCTTATCGCGAAATCACCGGTCACGCGGCCAGATTCCTGACGGCCTCGAGCACGGTTTCGGCATGGCCCTGCACCTTCACCTTCTGCCAGATCGTGGCGATCGTGCCATCCTGGCGGATGAGGAAAGTGGTGCGCTCGACGCCCATGAAGTTGCGGCCGTACATGCTCTTTTCCTTCCAGACGCCATAGGCCTGCAGCGTCGTCTTGTCCTCGTCCGAGGCGAGCGCCACCGAAAGACGGTGCTTCCTGATGAACTTGTCATGGCAGGCGGCCGAATCGGGCGACATGCCGATCACGGCGGCACCGGCTGCTTCGAACTCCGGCGCCAGCGCCGTGAAAGCCAGCGATTCGGCAGTACAGCCCGTCGTGTCATCCTTGGGATAGAAGAACAGCACCAGCGGCTTGCCGTGAAAATCGGACAGCGAGATACGGCCGCCGCCGTCGCGGGGGAGATTGAAATCGGGGGCCAGGGCACCGATGCCGGGAACCGCCATTGGGAAAACCTTTCTTTTGCCGGGTTTGTGGATGACACTCTCTCTCCCCGAATTATATAGTGGACGGAAACCCGTCCAGCATGGCCGGGTTCAATTCTTCGATTTAAGGGAGAGCCCGAAGGCGCATGTCAGCCATCCGCGGCGAAAAGGTCACGTTTCGCAAGAAGGATATCGTTGCGCTGGACCGCTTGCCGTCCGCCCAGGCCGAGGATCCGATCATCGTTTATTGCCCGCCGCCGCGTTCACCGATGCGCCGCACGGCGAAGCTGACCTTGGGATTTCTGGGACTGATTCTCCTGATCCTCGGCGCCATCGTCTTCACCGTCGAGAGCGGCATGTTCGACAAGCCGCTGTCGCAGCAGGCGCAGGCGGCGTTGAACGGCGTGGCCGGACCGCGCTACCGCGCCGAAGTCGGCTCCACCGTCATCCGATTCACCTCTGACTTCCGGCTGGCGCTCGAAGCGCGCAACGTCAATATGATCGACCAGCAGAGCGGCCAGCACTTGTCGACGACGGGTTCGGTGCGGCTGGGGCTCGATCCGCTGCAGCTTTTCCGCGGTCGTATCGCCGTCGCCGATATCGAAGCGGAGGACATCGCGCTCGACACCGCGCTTCTGCCCTCCGGCAACCCCGTCAAGCTCGACGATCTGCGCATCGACGCCATGCCGGCGGCGATGGAGAGGATCTTCTCGCAGCTCGACATGTTCGACAGCATCGTGACACGCGGCTCGACCAATTCCGTGCGCATCTCCGGCATCGACGTCAAATTGGCCGATACCGCAAACGGCCCGTTATCGCTCGTCGTCGACAATCTCGTCTTTGCGCATGCCGGGCCATCCTCGCTGCAATTGCGAGGTGAGGTTGCGCTGAACGGCGAGGTGGCCGAGCTCGACGTGCTGGCCGAGAAGGACGGCGGCCGGGTGTCGAAGCTGGTGGCGACGCTCAACCACGCCGACCTCACGCCCTTTGCGTTGAAACGCAACGATCAGGGCGTGATACGGCAGGGGCTCAGTGCCTTCGTCGACCTGACAGTGTCGGCGACCAGGGAGCGCGACGGCGTGCAGCCGGCGCTTGCCGCAACGGTCGATATCGATCCCGGCCTGATTTATGCGGATGGCGATCCTCAGGAGCTGTCGGGTGGGCAGATCAACCTCGCCTATGATTTCGCCAAGCAGACGCTCGAGATCGCCAAGTCGAACGCCCGGTTCGGCGCGACCACGGTTCCCATCAACGGCGCGCTGATTGATCTCGACAAGCTCGACCCGCAGGCCGGCAAGGGCTTCGGCATCGACCTGCTGGTCAGCGGCGGCACCGCCGCGCCTGGCGCCTCCGGCGAACAGCCACTCTCCTTCGATATCCAGGCGACCGGGCGCTATCTGGTCGCCGGCCGGGAATTTCTGTTTCCCAACATGACCGTTTCCAGCCCGCTCGGCGCGCTCTACGGGGCGTTGCACGTCAGGCTCGGCGATAAGTCGCCGGAAATCAGCTTTGCCGGGCAGTCCAGAGAGCTGCAGACGACGGCGATCAAGCAGCTCTGGCCGTTCTGGATGGCGCCCAAGGTACGCACATGGGTGCACGGCAATCTCTTCGGCGGCACCGTCACAGACGCTGCCATATCCGTCTTCATTCCGTTCGGACGGCTTGACGAGGCAGCCGGCGGCAAGGGATTGAAGCTCGACGCCAACCAGATCCGCATCGGCTTCGACATTGCCGGCGCGCGGATGAACGTGGCCGGCGACATTCCGCCGGTGCGCGATACGGCGGCGCATTTCGATCTGACTGGCCCGGTTGCGACGATTTCGATCAAGAGCGGCACCTCCTATTTCCCCTCCGGCCGGTCCGTCGGTCTCGGGCAGGGAACGTTCGTCATCCCTTCCGCCTACGACAAACCGCTGATGGCCGATATCGATCTTGCGGTCTCCGGTGCGGCGGACGCCGTCGGCGAGCTCCTGACCTACAAACCGATCCGGGTGCTGCAGCGCGCCGGCTTTACGCCCGACGATTTCAAGGGACACATCGACGCGAATGTGAAGGCGCATTTCGGACTGCTGTCGTCGCAAAACCCGCCGCCGGCCGAGTGGAAGGCCGCCATGAAGCTCGCCGACGTCGATCTGGCCAAGCCGTTTTCCGGCCGCACGATCAGCAATGTCAGCGGCATGCTGAATGGCGATCCGAAGCAGATCACGCTCGACGCCAAGGGCGAGATCGACGGCATTCCCGCCGAGATCGATCTGACTGAGCCGGTCGAAGCGTCGTCTGGCGTGGAGCGGCAGCGCGTGATCACAGCGACACTCTCGGATGATCAGCGCAGCAAGGTGATGCCGGGGCTTTCCGATATCGTCAGGGGTAACCTGAAGATGGTGCTGACGCGGATAGACGACGACCGGCAAGATGTTCAGCTTGACCTCACCAAGTCGATGCTCGACCTGCCTTGGATCGGCTGGTCGAAAGGCAGCGGTATTGCCGCATCCGCGGAATTCGAGATGTCCGGCCCGCCCGAAAATACTGAGATCAAGAATTTCCGGCTGAAGGGGGACGGCTTCGGCGCCACTGGATCGCTGAACGTCGGCAAGACGGGCCTAATCTCCGCGGATTTCGACAGCGTCAGGCTCTCCTCGCTCGATGACTTCGCCTTGTCGGTGAAGCGCAGCAAGGGCAATTTCGACGTCTCCGTTTCAGGAACCAGCGCAGATGCGCGGCCGGTCATCGCGCGATTGAAATCGGGCTCGGACAGCGACGAGGGCGGCGATAGCGACAATATCGGCGTGTCGGTGCGGGCCAAGCTGAAAAACGTCGTCGGTTTCAATGACGAAAAGGTCGGCAATTTCCAGGCACAGGTGTCACTGCGCGGCGACAAGCTGCAGGCTCTGAATTTTTCCGGCGTTACCGACAGCGGCGAGGCCGTCGTCAGCCAGATGAAGGATGGCGGCGTCATCAATATCACCAGCGGCGATGCCGGCGCGATTTCGCGTTTCGCCGATCTCTACCAGCACATGCAGGGCGGCCTGCTCAACCTGGCGATCCGGTTGGGTGCTGAGGGCGGCTGGGACGGCTCGCTCGATGTGCGCCGTTTCTCGATCGTCAACGAACAGCGCCTGCGCTCGATCGTCTCGACACCCGTCGGAAACGAGCAGCGCAGCCTCAACGAGGCCGTCAAACGCGACATCGACACTTCATCGCAACGCTTTCAGCGCGGCTTTGCCCGCATCGTTTCGCGGGGTGGCATGATCGGCATCGAGAACGGGGTGCTGCGCGGCGACCAGATCGGCGCGACCTTCCAGGGCGTGGTGCGCGACCGCAAGGGCAATATGGACATGACCGGCACCTTCATGCCGGCCTACGGCCTCAATCGCCTCTTCGCCGAACTGCCGCTGATCGGCGTCATTCTCGGCAACGGCAGCGACCGCGGCCTGATCGGCATCACCTTCAAGCTGACCGGCAAGTTCGATCAGCCGAACCTGCAGATCAACCCGCTGTCGATCATCGCGCCCGGTGTCTTCCGGCAAATCTTCGAGTTTCAGTGAGACGGGCAAGGCAGAAGCGCTAAATCTCTTGCGCCTGAGAGATCGTCGAGATCGTTGATCGTGCCGGCGCCCCCAATCCATCTGGTCGCAAATCCCGGCGGGCGGAAAAGGTTCGATCAGGCAAGTCGAATAGTGATGCTTTGCTTATTTTAGATAACTCTGATGTAATGTGAATCCGGCAAACAACGGTCGGCGCAATGTCGGAGGATGCCATGCAGTGCGCTCGGACAGTCTCTTTCATATCGGTCGCGGTGATCGCCGCTGCAGCAGGCGAGGCTTCGCAGTCTGCGGATAAGGGCGCGCGGCTGAGGTCGCCGGAGCTCATCCGTTCCGCCCATGTGCTGACAGTCCCCCTCGATGCGACCGTGACGCCGCCGACGTTCTCGATCAGCTGGTGGTCACGCGTGACGCGCGCACCAGACGTCGACCCGCCACCCTATGTCTTCCGGGAGGCTGAACGATCGGACGCGACATCTCAGCCTGGCGGCGAGTGAGGGGCGCGCGCCAACTGCAAAATTGGGCAAAGAAAAAGCCGGCGCGGACGCCGGCTTTGATATCCGTTCGGAATTGAAGCCGCCTACGCCGCGCGGCGGATCAGGATGTGCTTCTTCTTGCCGAGCGACAGCTTGATGACGCCGTCGGCGGTGATTTCATTGCTGCCGATCAGCCGGCGTTCGTCGCTGACCGCCTCGTCGTTGATGCGCACCGCACCGCCCTGGACGTGGCGGCGGGCTTCGCCGTTGGAGCCGGCAAGGCCGGCGCGGACCATCAGCGAGAGCAGGCCGATGCCACCGTCGAGTTCGGTGGCCGGGATCTCGACGGAAGGCAGGTTTTCGGCGACCCGGCCTTCCTCGAAGGTGGTGCGGGCCGTTTCTGCGGACGCTTCGGCGGCCTCACGGCCGTGGACGATGGCGGTCGCTTCCGTGGCGAGGATCTTCTTCGCCTCATTGATCTCGGCGCCGCCGAGCGCTTCGAGTCTGGCGATCTCGGAAAGCGGCAGGCGGGTGAAGATCTTCAGGAAGCGGCCGACATCGGCATCCTCGGTGTTGCGCCAGTACTGCCAGAAATCATAGGGGCTGAAGACGTCCTCGTTCAGCCAGACGGCGCCGGAGGCGCTCTTGCCCATCTTGGCACCCGAGCTCGTGGTCAGGAGCGGCGTCGTCAGCGCGTAGAGCTGCGGCGTTCCCATGCGGTGGCCGAGATCGACACCGTTGATGATGTTGCCCCACTGATCCGAGCCACCCATCTGCAGGCGGCAGCCGTAGCGGCGGCTGAGTTCGACGAAGTCGTAGCCCTGCATGATCATGTAGTTGAATTCGAGGAACGAGAGCGACTGCTCGCGATCGAGGCGCAGCTTGACGCTGTCGAAGGAGAGCATGCGGTTGACCGAGAAATGCCGGCCGACGTCGCGCAGGAATTCGACATAGTTGAGCTTCATCAGCCAATCGGCATTGTTGACCATGAAGGCATCAGTCGGACCATCGCCGAAGCGCAATATGCGCGAGAAGATCTTCTTGATGCCCTCGATGTTCGTATTGATCGCCTCCGGCGTCAAAAGCTTGCGCTGCTCATCGCGGAAGGAGGGGTCGCCGACCATCGACGTGCCGCCGCCCATCAGCGCGATCGGCCGGTGGCCGGTCTCCTGCAGCCAGTAGAGCATGGTGGCCGAGATCAAATTGCCGATATGCAGGCTGGTCGCGGTTGCGTCGTAACCGACATAGGCCGTCACGACCTCCTTCGCGAACAAATCGTCGAGGCCGCTTTCATCGGATACCTGATGGATGAAGCCGCGCTCTTTCAGCGTGCGGAGGAAATCGGACTTGAACTCGGACATGGCTTTCGTCTCTTGGTGTCTGCGCACGGTCCCGTGTGGCCTTACGCAACTTCGTTGTTGTTGATCTGTCGCGGCGCGTTTAGCACTGTTTTTACAAAAGTGCATCCGGGAATCGCATGGGAGGCAAGCCTCATGGACGTGATCAGAACCGCGATCGGGCTGATGAGCGGCACGTCGATGGATGGGATCGATGTCGCGTTGATCAGGACAGACGGCCGCGGCTTCATCGAGCGCGGGCCATTCCTCGGTGTGCCCTATGAGGCCGAATTTCGCGAGCGGCTCAAGCGGGCGCTGGACCTGGCGCGTCCGCTAACCGACAGGTGCGAGCGACCCGCGGAACTTCGTGACATCGAGCTTGAGTTGACCCAACGGCATGCAATTGCCGTTACGGCATTCCTTGAGCGTTTCGGGCTGTCTGCCGATGCCGTCGACGTTCTCGGCTTTCATGGTCAGACCGTGCTTCACCGGCCCGACGAAGGACTGACGATTCAGATCGGCGACGGCGGCGACCTCGCCCGGCGAACCGGCATATCGGTGGTCTACGACATGCGCTCCAACGACATGGTCCATGGCGGGCAGGGCGCGCCGCTGGTGCCGGCCTATCACGCCGCACTCGCCGGAAAATTCCAGCAGGGGGGGCAGGCGGTCTGCTTCGTCAACATCGGCGGCATCTCCAATCTGACCTTCGTCGGTACGGACGGCCGGATCGTCGCCTTCGACAGCGGACCGGGCAATACGCTGATCGACCAATGGGTGGAGATGCAGACCGGCAAGACCTATGATCCCGGCGGCGAGATCGGCGGACGCGGCAAGGTGGTCGCCGCCCTGGCGGAGCGATATCTGGAAAGCCCGTTCTTCCGCGGCAATGTCCGCCGCTCGCTCGATCGCGGCGATTTCGCGCCGCTTCATCAGGGCGAGGCGAGCCTCGAAGACGGCGCCCGGACGCTCGCGCATGTCGCCGCGGCCTCGATCATCAAATCCGCTGGTTTTCTCCCGGAAACTCCATTGACCTATATCGTCTGCGGCGGCGGCCGGCTAAACGCCACTTTGATGGCGGAGTTCTCGGCGATGGCCGCGGGCTTGGGATCAAGAGTGGTGAGTGCCGAGGAAGCAGGCTTTGATGGCGATGCGATGGAGGCAGAGGCCTGGGCCTATCTCGCCGTCCGCTCGCTGGACGGGCTGCCTCTGACGTTTCCCGGCACGACCGGAGTCAGCGCTCCCGTCAGCGGCGGTGTGCTCGCAACGCCATGAGCGACAGGATCATCCTGACGACGCCGCGGCTCAGATTCGTCATGTGGGACGAAGGCGATGCGGCCCTTGTGCAGCAGCTGCATTCGACGATGGCAACGACCAGATATCTTCCCGGCAGCGCGCCCTGGAGCCCGGAGAAGGCCGCTGAACGGCTGCGGGGCTGGTTCGAGGAACAGGCCCGCGACGGCACGACCAAATACAAGATTGTCACCGAGGACGGACGTTTCGTCGGCCGCGCCGGCATTTCGCGGTTCGGGAGCGAGCAGTTCGAACTCGGTTATTCCCTGATCGAGGAGGCGTGGGGCAAGGGCCTGGCAACAGAAGCGGCGAGCGCTCTGGCCGACTGGTTCTTCGAAAGGAGACTTGCGCCCGCTTTCATTGCCTTCACGCATCCCGAAAATATCGCCTCGCAGCGCGTTCTCAGGAAGGTCGGCATGCGCGAACGTGCGCCGATCTTGATCGATGGAGTGCTCGATATGGCTTTCGAGATGGCCGCTGACATGCGGCCGGAAAATCCCTAGCTCTTGACGGCAAGCGGCTGAACGCGCCCGCTCTGGTTGCCGTCCTCGACGCCCCTGACCTGGGCAATGAACGAGAACTTCTTGCGAAGGCCGAGGATCGGCTTCTCGATGAAGTGCCAGGAGAGCACCGCGACGGCGAGAGCCGATGGTAGGCCGACGGCATAGAGCGCCAGCGCCCCATATTTCGGATAGAGAAAGGCCGACGGAAACGCGCTTATCCAGATCTGCAGGAACGGGTCGTGATAGAGATAAACGCCGTAGGAATAGTCGCCTTTTCGGAAGAAGGCGGGGATCGGGACTTCCGACAGACCGATGAAGACGGTCATGTAAACAAGCGAGGTGATGACGATGGGCCGGTTGATCACCGATTCAATTGCCCGGCTGTCGAGAGTGAGAATGGCAGCGACGCAAACGAGGCAGGCGGCGGCGAAGATCCAGCGCGAATGGGGAATGACCCCCTTGAACTGGAAGGCAACGATGCCCATCAGGAAGGCGGTTATCAGCTGTGAGCCTCGGCTCATGAACAGGACGCGGGCGACGGGCTTGATTGTAGCAGGCAGCAGATAGGGCATCTTCTGCACGATGAGGCCGATGACGATGTAGGCGGCCGTCACGGCGAGCAGCTTGTAGCGTGTCTTGACGATGGCCGTGATCATCAGGAACGACATGATGATGTAGCAGAAGATCTCCCAGGGAACCGTCCAGAGAGCGCCATTGACCTTCTGGCTCGGATTATCCTGGAACACGCCCGGCAGCTCGTAATGGATCCAGCCGACGATGTTCAGGAAGTATTTGAAGAAGCGCGGATCGGTGAAATAGTCGGCATGGTGGACGATCGTGACGATCGGCCCGATGATCAGCGAACAGACGACGATATCGACGGCAAGAGCCGGGACGATGCGCAATCCGCGATTGGTCAGGAAGTTCCGGAGGCTCAGGCGCTGGGCGCTGCCGGCGATCAGGAATCCGCTCAATGCGAAGAACATCGGAACTAGAGCGTATTCGGTGAACCAGAATATCGACCCTCTGATGAAGTCATTATTTCCGGTGAGTAAAAACGAATGGGTCAATACGATAGAAAAGGCGAGCCCTATTCGAAGAAAATCAAATCCCGGACCGATTCCCTTATACTTATCCAGGACTTCCCCGAACGACTTGGTCATTTGCGGACCTCGCTTCTGTTTGGATCGCGAGGAACCTACCGCACTGCAATATATTGCAACACGGTAAGTGATCTGTTTCGGGACAAGAGATCCGACTGGGTCTCGAGCCCTCCGCAAGACGCGGCGCGTTCGCGCTGCGGTTTAGCGGATCCGTTTGGCGGCCGGCTCCGGCACCAGTTCGCCGTTGAGGCGGCGGTCGAGATAGTCCTCGCATTCGCTCATCAGCGTCTCCACCTGACCGTTGAAGAAGTGGTTGGCGTTGGCCACAGTGCGATGGGTGATGAGGATGCCCTTCTGGGTCTTCAGCTTCTCCACAAGACCGTTGACGTCCTTTTCCGGCGCCACCTTGTCGGCCTCGCCGTTGATGATCAGGCCGGAGGAGGGGCAGGGCGCCAGGAAGGAGAAGTCGTAGGTATTGGGCTGCGGGGCGATCGACATGAAGCCCTCGATCTCCGGCCGGCGCATCAGGAGCTGCATGCCGATCCAGGAACCGAAGGAATAACCGGCGACCCAACAGGTCTTCGAATCGGGGTGCAGGCTCTGCACCCAGTCGAGCGCGGAGGCGGCATCCGACAATTCGCCGGCGCCGTGGTCGAATTCGCCCTGGCTGCGGCCGATGCCCCGGAAATTGAAGCGCAACGTCGTGAACCCGCGCTTCTGGAACATGTAGAAGAGCTGGTAGACGATCTGATTGTTCATCGTGCCGCCGAACTGCGGATGCGGATGCAGGATCAGGGCGATGGGCGCGCTTTTTTCCTTGGAGGGCTGGTAGCGGCCTTCAAGACGGCCGGCTGGGCCGTTGAAAATTACTTCGGGCATTGGTACTCCGGGTTTTATTTCGCGTTCGCGCTGCGTTGGACGACAACATGACTTGACTAACGTTGTCAGCTTTTCTAAAACGCAGTTTAGAACAATTCGAAACTTGCATGGCGATCCACGCTTCGTGGAACGTGTCATAAGGCAAGCCCGGCGGAAATTTCAAGAAAAATGAACCGCGGGTGCTGAAGCAAGCTCGTCAAGCGCAGGACTGAAGATCATGGCGCCGCCACGCCTTTATCTCGACTGGAATGCCACAGCGCCGCTGCACCCGGCAGCGCGCGAGGCGATCATGCGCGCCATCGACGTGTTTGGCAATCCGAACAGCGTGCATGGAGAGGGGCGCGCTGCGCGCGCCGCCATCGAAGGCGCGCGACGCGAGGTAGCGGCGCTGGCTGGCACCGATGCCGGCAATGTGGTCTTCACCAGCGGCGCGACGGAAGCCGCCAATCTGGTTCTGACGCCGGATTTCCGCATGGGGCGTACGCCGCTTCAGCTTGGCCGTCTCTATTTTTCGGCGATCGAACACCCCGCCGTGCGCGAGGGCGGACGCTTTCCCAAGGAGAAGATGACCGAAATTCCGGTGACGGAAGCCGGCATCGTCGATCTCGACGCGCTTGACCCCTTGCTTGCTGCCCATGACAAGGCCGCCGGCCTGCCGATGGTCGCCGTCATGCTCGTCAACAACGAGACGGGCATCGTCCAGCCGGTCGAGGCGGCGGCAAAAATCGTGCATGCCCATGGCGGGCTTTTCGTGGTCGACGCGGTGCAGGCGGCCGGCCGCATCCCGCTCGATATCAACAGGATCGGCGCCGATTTCATGATCGTCTCCTCGCACAAGATCGGCGGGCCGAAGGGCGCCGGCGCGCTGATTGCGCGCGGCGAGGCGTTGATGCCGCGGCCGCTGATCCAGGGTGGCGGGCAGGAACGTGGTCACCGCTCAGGGACACAGAATTCGCTGGCGCTGATCGGCTTTGGCGCGGCGGCGGAGATGGCCGCGGGCGAGCTGGAGACACGCAATGCGGCAATCGGCGCGTTGCGCGAGCGGCTGGAGGAAGGCATGCGACGGCACGCCGCCGACGTGATCATCCATGGCGAGAGCGGCGAGCGCGTCGCCAATACGATCTTCTTCACCCTGCCGGGTTTGAAGGCCGAGACCGGACAGATCGCTTTCGATCTCGAAGGTGTGGCGCTTTCGGCGGGTTCGGCCTGCTCGTCGGGACGGCTTGGCGAAAGCCATGTGCTGACGGCGATGGGCCGCGACGCCAAGCTCGGCGCACTGCGCATCTCGCTCGGCTTCTCGACCACGGAAGAAGACATAGACAGGGCGGTTGCCGCTTTTGCGAAGATCGCCTGCCGGCGCAGGTCGGCGGGCGAGGCGGCCTGACCGCATCATAAACTTGCGGAAACGCAAATTTCCGCTTGCCAAGCGGGCTGAAAAGTCCCTTTTGGCCTCTTACATCAGGGCAAGGAATTGCCCGACCATCAGGGCAAGCGATTGCCCGACAGGAAGGGCGAGACGATTGCCCATATGCTACAAGCTGCCGGACCTTGGATCCGGCGAGATTGGAGAATGAAATGGCTGCCGTGCAGGAAACGATCGACCAGGTGCGCCTGATCGATGTGGACCAGTACAAATACGGTTTCGAGACCGTCATCGAAATGGACAAGGCGCCGAAGGGCCTGTCCGAGGATATCATCCGCTTCATTTCGGCCAAGAAGCAGGAGCCGGAATGGATGCTGGAATGGCGTCTGGAGGCCTATCGGCGCTGGCTGACGCTGGAAGAGCCGACCTGGGCGCGCGTCAATTATCCGAAGATCGATTTCAACGACATCCATTACTACGCCGCGCCGAAGAGCACGCCGGGTCCGAAGTCGCTCGACGAGGTCGATCCGGAGCTGTTGAAGGTCTATGAGAAGCTCGGCATCCCGCTGCGTGAGCAGGAGATCCTGGCCGGCGTCGAGAAGCCGAAGATCGCTGTCGACGCGGTCTTCGACAGTGTCTCGGTCGTCACCACCTTCAAGGCGGAGCTGAAGAAGGCCGGCGTGATCTTCATGTCGATCTCGGAAGCCATCCGCGAACATCCCGATCTCGTCCGGAAATATCTCGGTTCGGTCGTGCCGACCTCGGACAATTATTACGCGACGTTGAATTCGGCTGTGTTTACCGACGGCTCCTTCGTCTTCGTGCCGAAGGGCGTTCGCTGCCCGATGGAACTGTCGACCTATTTCCGCATCAACGAGAAGGGCACCGGCCAGTTCGAGCGCACGCTGATCATCGCGGAAGAGGGCGCCTACGTCTCCTACCTCGAAGGCTGCACGGCGCCGCAGCGCGATGAAAATCAGCTGCATGCCGCCGTGGTCGAGCTCGTGGCTCTCGACGATGCCGAGATCAAATATTCCACCGTCCAGAACTGGTATCCGGGTGATAAGGAAGGCAAGGGCGGCATCTACAATTTCGTCACCAAGCGCGGCGATTGCCGCGGCGACCGCTCGAAAATCTCCTGGACGCAGGTCGAAACCGGCTCGGCGATCACCTGGAAATATCCTTCCTGCATCCTGCGCGGCGACGACTCCAGAGGCGAGTTCTATTCGATCGCCGTGTCGAACGGCCATCAGCAGATCGACAGCGGCACCAAGATGATCCATCTCGGCAAGAATACGTCGAGCCGCATCGTCTCCAAGGGCATCGCCGCCGGCGTCTCCAACAACACCTACCGCGGCCAGGTCTCGGCCCACCGCAAGGCGTCGAACGCACGCAATTTCACGCAATGCGATTCGCTGTTGATCGGCGACAAGTGCGGCGCCCATACCGTGCCCTACATCGAGGCGAAGAACTCGACGGCGCAGTTCGAGCACGAAGCGACGACCTCGAAGATCTCCGAGGATCAGCTGTTCTACTGCCTGCAGCGCGGTATCCCGACAGAGGCGGCGATTGCACTGATCGTCAACGGCTTCGTCAAGGAAGTGCTGCAGGAGCTGCCGATGGAATTCGCTGTCGAGGCGCAGAAGCTGATCAGTATTTCGCTGGAAGGCTCTGTGGGCTGACATGGACGAGGCGGACAAGAAGCGCATTCTTGAACGTCTGGAGAATATGCGCGGGGAAATATTGGCGAGAATTCGCCCTCGCGAAAGCAGATACGAGACAGAAAAGCCGCCGGAGCAGCCTTACGTGTTTCTCCAGCAGCGCATGGAAAAACCAGGAAAGTTTATTCAGATTCTCGAATGGCTTTGGCTCGCAACGCTCACGGTTTTCCGTGTCATTCGTTTTTTGGCGCGATAGCGCCGAGCATAACACGTCGACGCCCTTAGAAATTACGCGAGGCTCTAATGAGCTACGCAGAGAAAACGCAGGAACCAAAGATGCTTGAAATCAGAAACCTTCATGCCCGCATTGCCGAAGACGGCACCGAGATCATCCGTGGCTTGAACCTCACCGTGAAGGCTGGCGAAGTTGCCGCGATCATGGGGCCGAACGGCTCCGGCAAGTCCACACTCTCCTATGTGCTGTCCGGCCGCAGCGACTACGAAGTCACCGAGGGCGACATTCTCTATAATGGCGAGAGCATTCTCGAGCTCGATCCGTCCGAGCGCGCCGCCAAGGGTGTCTTCCTTGCCTTCCAGTATCCGGTCGAAATCCCGGGTGTCGCCACCATGCAGTTCCTCAAGGTGGCGATGAACGAGCAGCGCAAGGCGCGTGGCGAGGACGAACTGACGACGCCGGATTTCATGCGTCGCGTCAAGGATGCTGCGGCCAAGCTGCAGATCAACACCGAGATGCTGAAGCGGCCGCTCAACGTCGGCTTCTCCGGCGGCGAGAAGAAGCGCGCCGAGATCCTGCAGATGGCCCTGCTGGAGCCGAAGCTCTGCGTGCTCGACGAAACCGACTCGGGCCTCGACATCGACGCGCTGAAGATCGTCGCCGACGGCGTCAATGCGTTGCGTTCGCCCGATCGCGCTGTCGTCGTCATCACCCACTATCAGCGCCTGCTCGACTATATCGTGCCTGATACGGTTCACGTGCTCTACAAGGGCCAGGTGATCAAGTCGGGTGACAAGACGCTGGCGCATGAGCTCGAAGCCAACGGCTATGCCGATATCATCGGCGCGGCGGCCTGAGTTCGGGTGGAAAGGACGACCTCCATGAACATGCAGACGACGAGTCGCCTGACCGCGGCCGAAACCGCGCTGATCGACGCCTTCAACCAGCAGATCGGCGAGTTGCCGGGCAACGGCATGGTGACGGCGCTGCGCGACCGGCTTCTCGATGACCTGAAGAAGGCCGGCCTGCCGACGCGCCGCATCGAAGCCTGGCATTACACCGACTTCAAAAACCTGCTGCGCGGCTTGCCGCCGCAGGCAGGCGACGCCGGCTCCGACCCGCTTGAGCCGCTCGTCGCGGGTTCCAGGGTGCTGGCGGTGATCCAGGGCCATGCCAATCAGAAGGCGGTCGCAGAGGGCCTTGGCGTGTCAGCCTATAGCGAACGTCTGCGTGACGGCTCGGCCGCAGGCGGGCTCGATGCGCTCGGCAGCGACGATGCGGTCGGCCGCATCAATGGCAGCTTCGTGCGCGACGGCTATGTGGTTGACGTGCCCGATGATACCGAGCTTGAAAATCCGCTCGAGATCCAGTTCATCCATGCTGGCGGGCAGACGCATACGCGCCTTCCCGTTTCCTTCGGCGCCGGCGTCAAGGCAACCGTTATCGAGCGTCACCGTGCGGTGACGGGCGATGCTGCCTTCGTGTCCCATGTCAGTGACATCACCGTCGGCAAAGGCACGGAACTGACATGGATCATCCTGCAGCAGCAGGGTGCTGACGATACGCATCTCGGCCAGATCCGCGTCGATCTCGGCGCCGATGCCAAGCTTCGCCTGTTTGTCATCAATGCCGGCGGCAGGCTGGTGCGCCAGGAACTGCACATCAAGGTGACCGGCGAGGGCGCCGATCTGACGCTGCGCGGCATCAACCTGCTCGGGGCCGAGAGCCATACCGACGTGACGATGGTGCTCGGCCACGACGTGCCGCATACCGGCTCGACCGAGGTGATCCGCAACGTGGTGTTCGACCGCGCCAAGGGTGTCTTCCAGGGCATGATCCGGGTGGCGCCCGATGCGCAGAAGACCGACGCCAAAATGGCGTGCAACACGCTTTTGATGTCGGACGATGCCGAGTTCTCGGTCAAGCCCGAGCTCGAGATCTTCGCCGACGACGTCCAGTGCGGCCACGGCGCGACGGTGACCGATATCGACGCCAATCATCTCTATTACATGATGGCGCGCGGCATTCCGGAGAACAAGGCGCGGGCAATGCTCGTCAACGCCTTCGTCGCCGAGATCGTCGAGGAACTTGAAGACGAGGCCCTGGTCGAGGCGCTGGAAGGCGTGATTTCGGCCTGGCTCGAAAAGCACGCCTGATCGGATATAGCCATGGACAAGATCGTGCCGGCCACGCAATACGACGTTGAAGCCATCCGCCGGGATTTTCCGATCTTGGCGGAGAAGGTGCACGGCAAGCCGCTGGTCTATCTCGACAACGGCGCCTCGGCCCAGAAGCCGCAGTCGGTGATCGACGCGATCTCGCAGGTCTATAGCCACGAATACGCCAATGTGCATCGCGGCCTGCACTATCTCTCCAATGCCGCGACCGATGCCTATGAGGCGGCGCGCGAGAAGGTTCGCCGTTTCCTCAACGCCCCTTCGGTCAACGACATCGTCTTCACCAAGAATTCGACGGAAGCGATCAACACCGTCGCCTATGGCTGGGGCATGCCCAAACTCGGCGAAGGTGACGAGATCGTCCTGACGATCATGGAGCACCACTCCAACATCGTGCCCTGGCATTTCATTCGCGAGCGGCAGGGCGCCAAACTGGTCTGGGTGCCGGTGGATGACGAGGGCGCCTTCCATATTGAGGATTTCGAGAAAAGCCTGACGGAGCGCACCAAGCTCGTCGCCATCACCCATATGTCGAATGCGCTCGGCACGATCGTTCCGGTCAAAGAGGTCTGCCGCATCGCGCATGAACGCGGCATTCCGGTCTTGATCGACGGCAGCCAGGGCGCCGTGCATCTCCCGGTCGACGTGCAGGATATCGATTGCGACTGGTACGTCATGACCGGCCACAAGCTCTACGGCCCGTCGGGCATCGGCGTGCTCTACGGCAAGAAGGAGCGGCTTTTCGAGATGCGCCCCTTCCAGGGCGGCGGCGAGATGATCTTCGAGGTTGCCGAGGATGCGGTCACCTACAACGATCCGCCGCATCGCTTCGAAGCCGGTACGCCGCCGATCGTCCAGGCGATCGGTCTCGGTTATGCGCTCGACTATATGGAGAAGGTCGGCCGCGAGGCGATCGCCAGCCATGAGGCCGATCTTGCCGCTTACGCGGTCGAGCAGCTGCAATCGATCAATTCGCTGCGGGTGTTCGGCACGGCGCCCGACAAGGGCAGTATTTTTTCCTTCGAGCTTGCCGGCATCCACGCCCACGACGTCTCGATGGTGATCGACCGGCAGGGCATTGCGGTGCGTGCCGGCACCCATTGCGCCATGCCGCTCTTGAAACGCTTCGGCGTCACCGCCACATGCCGTGCATCCTTCGGCATGTACAATACCCGCGCCGAGGTCGATGCCCTGGCCGATGCGCTTGAATATGCGCGCAAGTTCTTTGCTTGAGGAGTGTCCGTGATGAGCCTGGACGAAAGCGAACAGAAGATCGACGTGCGCGAAGGCATCGTGCATTCCAGCATCCCGGCCGATGAACTGGCACGGCTGAGCGACGACGTCATCGGCGCGCTGAAAACCGTCTACGACCCGGAAATTCCCGCCGACATCTTCGAACTCGGTCTGATCTACAAGATCGACATCGAGGACAACAGGATGGTGAAGATCATGATGACGCTGACCGCGCCCGGCTGCCCGGTCGCCGGCGAGATGCCGGGCTGGGTGGAAAACGCCGTCGGCGCCGTCGAAGGCGTGTCTGGTGTCGAGGTCGAAATGACCTTCGATCCGCCGTGGACGCCGGACCGCATGTCGGAAGAGGCGCAGGTCGCCGTCGGCTGGTACTGACATCCCTCGGTATTGATCCGTTTACCTCGGACGACTACATTTGAATCACGAAGCACCGGATCTTGACCCCGGTTGTGGAAGGAGATGAAGCCGATGGGCTTTGCAGTGATGAGCATGACGGACGGGGCTGCGGCCCGCGTCAAGGCGATCGTCGAAAATTCCGGGCCGGAAGCCAAAGGCGTTCGCGTCGGCATCAAGAAGGGCGGCTGCGCCGGGATGGAGTATACCATCGACCTGGTGACCGAACCCAACGCCAAGGACGACCTGATCGAGCGCGACGGCGCCAGGGTCTGGGTCGAACCATCGGCCGTGCTCTATCTGCTCGGCACAGAGATGGGCTTCGAGCAGACGACGCTGCGCTCCGGCTTCACCTTCACCAATCCGAACCAGACATCGGCCTGCGGCTGCGGCGAATCCGTCGAGTTGAAACCCGCCGATCTCGCGGCCCTTGCCGCGCAGCGTCAAAGCGAGCCGGCGCATTCTTGACGCCGTTCGCATGGGCTTGCTGAAATTACCGCTAAGCGTTGCTGGTGAAGCCGGTTTGGCTCCGTCAAGATCACCGGGTCCTGTTTTATGGATGCGCAAGACGAGGCGC
The DNA here is from genome assembly GCF_002531805.1 of Rhizobium sp. M1. Taxonomy (NCBI): domain Bacteria; kingdom Pseudomonadati; phylum Pseudomonadota; class Alphaproteobacteria; order Hyphomicrobiales; family Rhizobiaceae; genus Rhizobium; species Rhizobium sp. M1. The sequence goes on from NZ_NWSW01000018.1 coordinate 154,739, forward strand.
TGCACCACAGGCTGCGTCTTGCTCAGCGGTACCTGTCGCGAAAAACGATAGCGATTGGGATCGTGTTTCGATTTGCATGATAGAGACGACGCGGCAGCCGGAGGGATTTTTTTCGGCTAACCGAACACCAAAGTTGGTGGAAAATATGGGGTCCGGATTCCAGCGCTCGTAGCGCCCAGTGCCGTGGAGTTGATCTCGCTCCGCGAGAAATGCCGTCCTCAAGTGGTTTTCCTCGTCCGCCGAGATCGGCTTTGCTCCCTGAGCGAGTTCGAGTTCGCACGAACGTCTTGATTTGCCATGATCGGGTGGATACTCGGTTTCCACGACGATGAAACGGGCTCCGGGAACCTCCCAGCGCTGTTCAGCCATTTTGTACCCATGCAGAAGTGGAAAGGGGACCCCAGGAGCGGTCACCGGGGCCACCGTCCTGACGTCACGCCCAAGGTCGCGTAATCCTGTCGCATCGAAGTCTTTGCCTGTCTCCACGGCAGTTCGACAGCGTGTGAACAGGTCACGCCAAACACCGGAAAGGTCGTCGCTGGCGCCAGCACTGGTTATCAGGGCGAAATTCAGAAGAATTGATAAGGTAATGCGGCGCAAGCGGAATTCTTTCCTGAGATGATGTATGAGCGCCTACAGGGCAATTCTGCTAGCAGAGCGGCTGATTTCGCGACGGCCGAGGTGACGGCAGATCGACAAAGGTCCGATCCAAGTAGAATCATAACAGCGCGACGACTTTGGGAATCGCACTCAGTCGCGCTTAATGCTCATCAGCATTTCCCACATATCCGCGCCGGTCTCGAAGACCACGGCGTTCGCCTTATAGGCCTGTTCGGCTTCGATGAGATCGGTCAGTTCGGTGGCCGGATCGACATCCGACGCGGTCGGGTTGACGGTTGCCTGAACGCCGCCTGATGCGACAGTGGTGAGGCTGGTGTTCAGGCTGGCGTAACCTGATGTGCTGCTGTTGGCGACGTTGTTGGCAATCGCGTCGATCCGCGTCGTCTGTGCCCGCATGCCCGAAAGAGCAATGTTCGTGATTCCCGATATGCTCATCAGCCGTTTCCCCAGAACTGGATAATCGTCTTTTACCGACAAGGATTTAGAGAATGCTGAAGGCGTTGCGTTAGCAAAGATCTGTCGAACGCACGTGTTGCCGTTCCGCTTGTTCCGGATTGGCACAAGAACTCTTCACTATCGCGATGCCACCCAGTCGTGCCAATCGCTCTCGTTGCCGTTGAAGACGTTGAGGTCGATCTTGCCGTCGACGCCGTCGGAAAGACCCGAACCGGAATATTGCCAGAAGACCCATTTGCGGCCCGGATAGACTTTGGAGGGATGGGCAGCCACTGAGCGCAGCCAGAAGGGATAGTCGAGCATCTGGCCCCTCAAATTGTCGCGGTAGAAATCCGGCGCCGTGTAGATGATCGGGCGCTGGCCGTAATGGCGCTCCAGCTTGTCCATGAACACCTGCATCTTTTCCCGGACGCGGGCGGGGGAAATCCGCCGCTTGCAGCTCGATTCGCCGTTCCATTCGACGTCGATCACGGGCGGAAGCGCGTTTGCTTCTCTCGGCACGTTGCGGATGAACCAGTCGGCCTGTTCACCGGCCGTCCGGCACCAGTAAAAGAAGTGGTAGGCGCCGTGTTTCAGGCCGGCTTCCTTGGCACGGCGCCAGTTCTTCCTGAACATCGGATCGAGGTGATCGCCGCCGTCCGTCGCCTTGATATAGACGAAGTTCGCGCCTTGCCTGCGCAACGTCTCCCAGTCGATTTCACCTTGCCAGCGCGATACGTCGACGCCGTGCACGGCAAGCTTTCTCGGCGACGTCGAGCCGAAATTAATCGGCTTGGCGTCGCGGAAACGGTGGCCGTAGATCTGGCCGCGCGATGGCGATCTCGTGCGGAGATCGGGCTCGATTCTTGGGTTGGAAGGCATGAGCATCGCGACGGGCTTTTCTGTCGGCATCGGCATGCCGACCGGCCTTTCCGCGGGCACGAGCGCCTGCGGCTCCGGAACCGGCCCGGTCCAGCTCAACGCTTCCTGCGGCGCGCTTGCCTGTGCGGTGTCGCCCACGGCGGCGGCCGGTATCGGGCCGTCCGGCTTGGTGATGGCATTGGTTGTTTCCGCCGAAGGCACAGGAGTGAGCACATCTTCGGCGCCGGAACTGGCGGCGCATCCCGACAGGATCAGGGCGGCGAGGAAGATTGCAGATACAGCCGATGGACGCATGAGAACCTGTACGCAAAACAAGAGATCGACGGTGATCGGAACCGCCTTTATGAAAAGCTAACAGGGACTTGCTAAGAAAGGTTAAATTTGAACCCTGTGCCCAGAAACGGGCATCGCTGGGTTCGACCGCTTGCCAAACGTTGAGGCCGCAACCAGCCCCTCCCGACGACGGGAGGGGCTTGCCGAATTGCTGTTACTCCGCTGCTTCCGCGTAGCTTTCCACCGGCGGGCAGGTGCAGATCAGGTTGCGGTCGCCATAGACGTTGTCGACGCGGTTGACCGGCGACCAGTATTTGTCGACGCGGAAGGCGCCGGGCGGGAAGCAGGCCTGTTCCCGGCTGTAGGGGCGGTCCCATTCGCCGACGAGGTCTTCCACCGTGTGCGGGGCGTTTTTCAGCGGGTTGTTGACCTTGTCCATGCGGCCGTCCTCGATGGCGCGGGCTTCCTCACGGATCGCCAGCATCGCCTCGCAGAAACGGTCGAGTTCGGCCTTGGTCTCGCTTTCCGTCGGCTCGATCATCAGCGTACCGGCCACCGGCCAGCTCATGGTGGGAGCATGGAAGCCGCAGTCGATCAGCCGCTTGGCGACATCGTCGACGGTGACGCCGGCACTGTCGACCAGCGGCCGCGTGTCGATGATGCATTCATGCGCCACGCGGCCGGTCTTCGACTTGTAGAGCACGTCATAGGCGCCCTTCAGCCGGGCGGCGATGTAGTTGGCGTTGAGGATCGCCACCTTGGTCGCCTGCGTCAGGCCTTCGCCGCCCATCATCAGGCAGTAGCTCCAGGAGATCGGCAGGATCGAGGCGGAGCCGAAGGCTGCCGCAGACACCGCGCCGGGACGGCCGTCGGTCTCGGGATGGCCGGGCAGGTGGGGCGCCAGATGCGCCTTGACGCCGATCGGGCCCATGCCGGGACCGCCGCCGCCATGCGGAATGCAGAAGGTCTTGTGCAGGTTGAGATGCGACACGTCGGAGCCAATGTCGCCGGGGCGGGATAGGCCGACCATGGCGTTCATGTTGGCGCCGTCGAGATAGACCTGGCCGCCATTGGCATGCACCAGATCGCAGATCTCCTTGACGGTCTCCTCGAAGACGCCGTGCGTCGAGGGGTAGGTGATCATGCAGCAGGAGAGGTTTGCCGCATGCTCCTCCGTCTTGGCGCGGAAATCGGTGAGATCGATGTCGCCGTTCTCGCGCACCTTGACGACCACCACCTTCATGCCGACCATCTGGGCCGAGGCCGGGTTGGTGCCGTGCGCCGAGGTCGGGATCAGGCAGACGTCGCGATGGCCCTCGCCATTGGCGATATGAAAGTTGCGGATCGTCAGCAGGCCGGCATATTCGCCTTGCGCACCGGAATTCGGCTGCATCGAGAAGGCGTCGTAGCCGGTGACGGCGCAGAGCTTTTCGATCAGGTCGTCGAGCATCTCGCGGTAGCCGAGCGCCTGGTCTGGTGGCACGAAGGGATGGATGTCGGAAAATTCCGGCCAGGTGATCGGCAGCATTTCCGCGGTCGCATTGAGCTTCATCGTGCAGGAGCCGAGCGGGATCATCGAGCGGTCGAGCGCCAGATCCCGGTCGGAGAGCCGGCGGATGTAACGCGTCATCTCGCTTTCGGCGCGGTTCATGTGGAAGATCGGATGGCTGAGGTAGTCGCTGGTCCGAAGCAGTCCCTTCGGCAGCCGGTAGGACGGCTCGAAATCGGCGATGGTGAAATTGCCGCCGAAGGCGCGCCAGACGGCTTCGAGGGTCGCCGGCCGGCTGCGCTCGTCGAGGCTCATGCCGATCTTCGTCTCGCCGACCTTGCGCAGATTGACGCCTTCGGCGACGGCGGCGCGCAGGATGAGCCCCTGCATATGGCCGACATCGACGGTGATCGTGTCGAAGAAGCTTTCGGGTTCAACCTTATAGCCGAGCTTTTCCAGGCCCTTGGCCATCAGCACGGCCTTCTGATGCACCTGCTGGGCGATCGCCTTGATGCCATCAGGCCCATGAAAGACCGCATACATCGAGGCCATGACGGCGAGCAGCACCTGAGCAGTGCAGATGTTCGAGGTTGCCTTCTCGCGGCGGATATGCTGCTCGCGGGTCTGCAGCGACAGGCGATAGGCGCGGTTGCCGCGGGCATCGACGGAAACGCCGACAAGGCGGCCGGGCATCGAGCGCTTGACGGCATCCTTGACCGCCATATAGGCCGCATGCGGGCCGCCGTAGCCGACCGGGACGCCAAAGCGCTGCGAGGAGCCGACGGCGATATCGGCGCCCATTTCGCCGGGCGATTTCAGCAGCGTCAGCGCCAGGATATCGGCGGCGACGACGGCGATGGCGCCGGTCTGGTGCAGGCGGGCGATCAGCCCGGTGAAATCATGCACGTGACCATGGGTGCCGGGATATTGGAAGATCGCGCCGAAGACGTCGACGGGATCGAGATCGGTGAAGGGATTGCCGACGATGACGCTCCAGCCGAGCGGTTCGGCGCGGGTGCGGATGAGGGCGATGGTCTGCGGATGGCAATCGGCATCGACGAAGAAAGCCTTCGCCTTCGACTTGGAGACGCGCTCGGCCATTGCCATGCCTTCGGCAGCGGCGGTCGCCTCGTCGAGCAGTGAGGCGTTGGCGACATCGAGGCCGGTCAGGTCCGAGATCATCGTCTGGTAATTCAGCAGCGCTTCCAAACGGCCCTGGCTGATTTCAGGCTGATAGGGCGTGTAAGCCGTGTACCAGGCTGGGTTCTCCAGGATATTGCGCTGGATGACCGGCGGCGTGATCGTGCCGTAGTAGCCCTGGCCGATCAGCGAGACCAGCACCTTGTTCTTGTTGGCGGTCTCGCGCAGCTTGTCGAGCGCCTCGCGCTCGGTCATCGGCGCGCCCCAGACGAGCGGCGCCTTCTGGCGGATGGCGGGCGGCAGCGTCGCATCGATCAAGCCGTCGAGGCTGTTATAACCGATCACCTTCAGCATGTCGGTCATTTCGGCCGGCGACGGGCCGATATGGCGGCGATTGGCGAAATCGTAGGGCTGATAGTCAGTGAACTGGAATTCGGTCGGCGTCGTCATTACGCGATGAGCTCCTTATAGGCGGCCTCGTCGAGCAGGCCATCGGCATCGGCACGATTCTTGAGCTTCAGCTTGAAGAACCAGCCAGCACCCTGCGGATCGGAGTTGATGAGCGAGGGATCGGCGACGATCGCCTCGTTGACAGCGGTGATCTCGCCGTCGAGCGGACAATAGACTTCGGAAGCTGCCTTGACGGATTCGACGGTTGCCGCATCGTCGTTCTTCGCAAAGCTCTTGCCGACTTCGGGCAGCTCGACGAAGACGAGATCGCCCAGCTGTTCGACGGCATAGGTGGTGATGCCGACGGTTGCGACATCGCCGTCGAGTTCAAGCCATTCATGTTCAGCGGTAAATTTCAGCATGGAAAAATCCTTTCGGAAACAGGGTTTCAGCGTTTGTAGGTCGGCGTAACGAAGGGCAGGGCAGAGACGGTGACGGGCAGGAACTTGCCGCGTACCTCGGCATAAACCTGCGTGCCGGCCGCGGCATAAGAGACCGGCACGTAGCCCATGGCGACGGGGCCTTCGACGCTGGGGCCGAAGCCGCCGGAGGTGACTTCACCGATTTCGGTCTGGCCCTCGGCATCGGCATAGAGCCTGGCATGGCCGCGCACCGGCGCCTTGCCTTCCGGCTTCAGGCCGACACGGCGGCGGGCGGCGCCGTTTTCGAGTTCGGAGAGAATGCGGCCGGAGCCGGGAAAACCGCCGGCACGCGCGCCGCCGGCGCGCCGCGCCTTCTGCATCGCCCATTCCAGCGCCGCCTCGACCGGCGAGGTGGTCGTGTCGATATCGTTGCCATAAAGGCAGAGACCGGCTTCCAGGCGCAGCGAATCACGGGCGCCGAGACCGATCGCCTGGACGTCGGGATGTTCGAGCAACCGCATGGTGACATCCACGGCCTTGTCGGCGGGAACCGAGATTTCGAAGCCGTCCTCGCCGCTGTAGCCCGAGCGCGAGACGAGGCAGGAAACGTCGTGCAGGCGGCAGTGGCGCACATCCATGAACTTCATCGCCGCGACATCGGCCCAGAGTTCGGCGAGAACCTCGACCGCACGCGGTCCCTGCAGCGCGATCAAAGCGCGGTTCAGAAGCGTGATGTCGCACTGGTCGCCGATATGGGCCTGCAGATGGGCGAGATCGGCCTCCTTGCACGAGGCGTTGACAACGACGAAAAGATGGTCGTCGACATGAGTGATCATCAGATCGTCGAGGAGGCAGCCGCTGTCGTCGGTGAAGAAGCCATAGCGCTGGCGGCCTTCGGCAAGGCCTAAGATATCGACCGGCACGAGGCTTTCGAGCGCCAGAGCCGCATCCTCGTAGCTGCCCGACTTAGCCTTCACGATGACCTGTCCCATGTGGGAGACATCGAAGAGGCCGGCCTCGGTGCGGGTATGAAGGTGCTCCTTCATCACGCCTGCCGGATATTGAACCGGCATGTCGTAACCCGCGAACGGCACCATGCGGGCGCCGAGCGAAAGATGCAGGGCATGCAGCGGGGTTTTCTTCAGGGCAGCAGTATCGTCCAAACGACGCCTCCGGGGTTTGCGCCTTGTTGCGAAGGCGCGGGCTCAAATCTGAAGGCGCGGCTGCGCACTTCTCTCCTGAGCCCCCTCTGTCCTTGACGCCTGAGATTGTTATCCCTTCGGCGAGCGTTTCGAGAACGCTTCTCTCCAGAGTTCCGTCTGCCCCTTGCTGGTCCTTTGGCCTGAGAGTTTCCGGGGCGGTTGCTCCTTCGGCACCGGTGGCGAAAGCACCGGATTCTCCCAACAGGGTTGGCCGCAATTATCCGGCGGGCGCAGCGCTTGGCAAGGCCAAATGTCGTGGCCGGACAAATTTTTGTCGCCATAGTCAGGTCCGGCCGCCAGCTGCGGCAAATCTGCTTTTGCAATCTGAGGGGAAACCGGCTATCGCGACATGCTGTTGAAGGGGATCTCATGCGGCGGAACGGACTGAAAGCAACGCTCTTTCTGCGCATGCTTTGCGCCTTGAGCTTGCTTTTGCTCGGATTTGCCCACCAGGCGCCGCAGGCTGTCGCTTCCGACGGCTATGACGCTGCCGACTATATGCTGCCCGACGGCAGCTTTGCCTCGCTTTGCGTCACCGTGATAGACACCGGCGGCAAGACTGTCGCCTTCAAGCCGAATTGCGAGGCCTGCCGGCTATCGGCCTCGGTGATCCTGCCGACGCCGGATGCGGGGTCCTGGCTTGAGCGCAAGCTCGCCTCGCTCGGCAATGCGCCGATCGAGATCGCCGCCTTTGCCGGCGCCAGCGCCGTCAGCCGGGCGAATTCGCGCGCGCCTCCGTCCCTCATCTGATCTGCCTCCGCAACCTATGACGCAGCATGCCGGTCCGCCCAAGAGAAGTCCGCGGCCGGCGAGGAGATATCCGATGAAGACTATCAAGACTTTTGCGCTTGCCGCGCTTCTTTCCGCAACCGCCTTTGCCGCCGAGGCACATATGACCTTCCTCAACAAGGAGGCGACGCAGGAAACCACCATTCTCGCCACGCTGCAGCTGCCGCATGGTTGCGACGGCAAGGCGACCACCGAAGTGCGGGTCAAACTCCCGGAGGGCTTCGTCTTCGCCAAGCCACAGCCGAAAGCCGGCTGGGAGCTCGAAGTGATCAAGGGCGACTACCAGAAGACCTACGACAACCACGGCGACAAGGTGAAGACGGGCGCGGTCGAGATCCGCTGGAAGAACGGCAATCTTTCCGACGATTTCTACGACACCTTCGTCATCCAGGGGAAGGTATCCGGCATTGCGGCGGGTACGTCGCTGGCCTTTCCGGTGATCCAGATGTGCGGCGACGCGGTTGCGGCCTGGGATCAGGTGGCAAAGGACGGCAGCGACCCGCATGGGATGAAAAATCCGGCGCCGCTCTTGAAGATCGTCGCCGGGGATAGCCATGGTCACGATCACGACATGGCCGGCATGGACATGGGTAAAACCGGCATGGACATGTCGGGAATGGGCGCTGCGGTGCCGGCCGGCGAAACGGTCAAGGCGGGGGATCTTGAAATCTCAGGCGGTTTCGCCAAGGCGATGCTGCCCGGCCAGCCGGTCGGCGGCGGCTTCTTCACGGTGAGGAATAGCGGCCAGGCGGACGATCGCCTGGTGTCGGTAAGCTCGCCCGCGGCCGGTGAGGTTCAGATCCATGCGATGGAAACGAAGGACAATGTCATGCGGATGCGGCAGCTGAAGGATGGCATCGCCATTGCTGCGGGCGAAACCGTCAAGCTCGAGCCCGGCAACCTGCATCTGATGTTCCAGAAGGTGAAAACGCCGTTCAAGCAGGGCGATACCGTGCCCGTGACGCTGACCTTTGAGAAGGCCGGCAAGGTCGACCTGGTGCTGCAGGTGCTGTCGGCCCAGGGCAAGTGAGCGCAGTCCAGGAGCCCGCGGCCATGGCTGCGGGCTCCTAACCCAGGTGTGGCTTCGTTCGGAAAGCGGTTGCCTCAGACGTCTTCGTAGGATTGCAGCGCCTGCCTGAGGCCGGTCTGCGGCTGGCGGTTGCCTTTGGCCATCAGGTCGAGCGCCACTTCCGTCGATTGAATGATGCTGGAGGGCTCCTCGGCCTGGTCGGGGCTTTCGGCCTTCAATTGCCGGTCGGCAATGCGCTTTGCATCACGCGCTGCCGTGCTCGTTGCTACACGCTGCGGTATCCTCAGTGATTCGAAGGCAATGGCGGCGGTGTTGGCCGATATGGACAGGAGCTGCGTCATGCCGTCACGGTAGCGGCATGGTCTTGGCGCTATCGTAAGAAAATCATTGGCATTTTACCGAGTGGCAGGAATTCCCCCGATTCCATTGGAACAGCTGCCGAATTGCGGTAAATCCGGTCTATGATTCAGGCTTTCCTTGTCGCCCTCGGCGGCGCGATCGGTTCCGTTCTCAGATATTACGTCGGCCAATGGGCGCTGAGGCTCATGGGGCCCGCCTTTCCCTGGGGTACGCTCGCCGTCAATGTGGTCGGCTGCTTCGTCATCGGCGTCTTCGCCGAACTGATCGCACGCAGGTTCAACGCCTCAATGGAGCTGCGCCTCTTGCTGATTACCGGCTTCCTCGGCGGCTTCACCACCTTCTCGGCCTTCTCGCTGGATGCGATCTCCCTGTTCGAGCGCGGCGAGGCCGTCGCCGGCGGGATCTACATCGCTGCAAGCGTCGGGCTTTCGATGGCGGCCGTCATATCAGGGCTCGCCGTCATGCGCGCTTTGGCCTGATTTCGATTCCGGTTTCCGTTTTGTGTGAAAATGCTCTAAAGGCTCCGGCAAGAACGCCGGCTCGGCCCGTGCGGCAATTTCCGAAAGATCGACTATGGCTGGCATAGAACATATCAAGGTTGAACCCGACGAAGCCGGCATGCGGCTCGATCGCTGGTTCAAGGTGCATTTTCCCGGGCTCGGCTTCGGTCCGCTGCAGAAGCTGCTGCGCTCCGGCCAGGTGCGCGTCGACGGCGGCCGTGTCAAATCGGACGCGCGCGTGCAGCCCGGCCAGACGGTGCGCGTGCCGCCGCTCGATGTCGATGCGAAGCTGAAATCCGGTCCGATCGCCGGCAAGGATCTCAAGCATGCCAGCGATTTCGAACTCCTGTCGCGCATGGTGCTGCACGAGGACGAAAAGGTGATCGTGCTCAACAAGCCGCCCGGGCTTGCGGTGCAGGGCGGCTCCGGTGTCGCCCGGCATATCGACCAGATGCTCGAAGCCTGGATCAGTCCCAAGGGCGAGAAGCCGCGGCTCGTCCACCGCCTCGACCGCGACACGTCAGGCGTTCTCGTCATCGCCCGCACACGCGGCGCCGCACAGAAGCTGACGGCCGCCTTCCGCGAGCGCGATACCAAGAAGACCTACTGGGCACTGGTCAAGGGCGTGCCGCGCAAGCACGAGGACAAGATCTCGACCTGGCTCGTCAAGGAGCCAACCGCCGATGGCGATCGCATGCGCATCGCCAAACACGGCGAGGACGGCGCCGATCATGCGATTTCCTTCTACCGCGTGCTGGAGACGGCGGCGCAGAACCTCGCATGGCTGGAGATGGAGCCTTATACCGGTCGTACCCACCAGTTGCGCGTCCATGCCCTGCACATCGGCCATCCGATCATCGGCGATCCGAAATATTTCGACGACGATCCGAATTGGGATTTTCCGGGCGGTATCCAGAAGCGTCTGCATCTACACGCGCGCCATATCGATATTCCGCACCCTTCCGGCGGTCGCCTGCGCGTCAGCGCGCCGTTGCCGCCGCATATGGTGCAGACCTGGAACCTCCTCGGCCTCGATCTTGCCGGTGCTGAAAGGGATAGTGAATGAAAATTGCGCTTTTCGATTGCGACGGCACGCTGGTCGACAGCGCTGGGCTGATCCACGAAACGATGCGCCGCACCTTCGAGAAGTTCGGCAAGCCGGAACCGCGGTTTGAGGACACCAAGGCCATTATAGGCCTGTCGCTGGATATCGCGATCGCCCGCATGCAGGGCAGGCCGCATGTCGAGCAGCAGGACATCGACATGACGGCGCATTACAAATCGCTGTTTACGGTCGTGCGCCAGGATCTCGACTACAGGGAGCCGCTGTTTGCCGGCATCCGCGAGATGATCGACGCGATCAGCGGCCGCGAGGATCTGCTGATCGGGGCGGTGACCGGCAAATCCCGTCGCGGGCTGAAGCTCGTGATGGAGACGCACGGCTTCGACCAGCATTTTGTCGTTGCGCGCACCGCCGACGATTGCCCCTCCAAACCGCATCCGGCCATGGTGACGGAATGCTGTGACGAAACCGGCATGAACGCGCGCGATGCCATTGTCATTGGCGATGCGGTTTACGATATGCAGATGGCAAAGGCCGCCGGCGCCAAGGCGATCGGCGTTGCCTGGGGCTATGCTAGCGTGGATGAGCTGATCGCCAATGGCGCCGATGCGATCGCCTATCATCCGAACGAGATATTGCGCCATTTTTCCTGAGGTGAGCCCATGCGCGATCTGCTGAACGATCTTTCCGAAGGCCTGAGCCATCCCGATCCCATCCGCCGGGCGCAAATTCAGATGAAGAAACCGCTGCCGAAGCGCTTCTATGCCGAGGTCGCGGTTGCCGAGCATGAGGGCGGTTTTGCGATCACGCTCGACGGCAAGATGGTGCGCACGCCGGCGCGGCAGGTTCTCGCCGTGCGGACCGAAGCGCTCGCGCAGCTTGTCGCCGCCGAATGGCAGGCCCAAGGCCAGGAGATCGATCCCGTGACCATGCCGGTGACGCGGCTCGTCAACACCGCGCTCGACGGCGTGGCCACCAATGCGCAGGCGATCTTCGAAGACATCCTGCGCTTTTCCTCGAGCGACCTCCTCTGCTACCGCGCCGAGGGACCCGAACTGCTGGTCGAGCGCCAGAGGGAGCGCTGGGATCCGGTAATCGACTGGGCGGCCAATGATCTGGGCGCCCGCTTCATCCTCATTGAGGGGGTGATGCACCACGAGCAGCCGCGCGAGGCGACCGCAGCCTTTGCCATCACGCTGGCGCGGCATCAGAGCCCGATGGCGCTCGCCGCTCTCCACACCATCACGACGCTGACCGGTTCGGCGATCCTGGCACTCGCCTTTGCCGAGGGCCGGCTGACGGTGGAGGAGGTGTGGTCGCTTGCCCATCTCGACGAGGACTGGACGATCGAGCATTGGGGCAGCGACGAGGAAGCCGAGGAGCGCCGCGCCAAGCGCTTTGTCGAGTTCAAGGCGGCGGCGGATGTTTTTTTCGCCCTAAGCGCCTGAAACATATTGCCTTCCCGGGCATTATGACGAAACTGCGACTCCAACGGGGTGGGTGCGGGATTTTGTCATGAATTGGCTGAGGTCGAGTTTTTGCCGGGCCGTACTCGTCTGTATTGCGCTCACGGACTGCGCCAGCCTTTTAGGTCCGAAGCCTGCGCCGCAGCTCTACGATGTGCGCAGCGCCGTCGTTCTCTCCGGACCGAACATGCCGGCCGAACTGCTCTCCGGCATCAACGACCGCGTCAATGCCGCGATCAATGCCACTGCGCGTGATACCGTGCTGCCGCGGGTTGTGCTGACGATCCGCGTGATATCCATCCAGAAAGGCCTCGGCTTCCAGAAGGACCGCAACGTCGCCAAGATCAGCGTCGACGCGGCTTCGGTGGAGGATGGGTCGGTGATCGCCGTCAGCGCCTTCGACGTGACCAGCATGGCCGCCGATCCCAAGCTTGCCGACGAAATCATCGCCGAGGATGTGGCAGCCAGGATACGCTCGGTTTTCTCGCTCAGCGGACGCAGCCGCTAGAACAGGATGATCTTAGGCCCGATCGGCCTAAAATCTGAATCCTGTTCTAAATTAAAGAGTTAGAGCATGATGTCGTGCGAAAACCGCTCACACTTTTCGGCATCATGCTCTAGCGCATATCGAACACGCAGGCGGTGAGGGAGATCGCATGAAGGAAATTCTCGAAGAACTGGAACGCCGGCGCGGCATCGCCCGCCTTGGCGGCGGCAAGGCGCGTATCGAGGCTCAGCATAAGCGTGGCAAGCTGACCGCGCGCGAGCGCATCGATCTCTTCCTCGACGAGGGATCCTTCGAGGAGTTCGACATGTTCGTCGAACATCGCTCCACCGATTTCGGCATGGACAAAAGCCGTATTGCCGGCGACGGCGTCGTCACCGGCTGGGGTACGGTCAATGGCCGAACGGTCTTCGTCTTCGCCAAAGACTTCACCGTCTTCGGCGGCTCGCTTTCGGAAGCGCATGCCGAGAAGATCATGAAGGTGCAGGACATGGCGCTGAAAAACCGCGCGCCGATTGTCGGCATCTATGATGCCGGCGGTGCCCGTATCCAGGAAGGCGTGGCCGCACTTGGCGGTTATGCCGAAGTGTTCCAGCGCAACGTGCTCGCTTCGGGCGTTATCCCGCAGATCTCCGTCATCATGGGTCCCTGCGCCGGCGGCGACGTCTATTCGCCTGCCATGACCGATTTCATCTTCATGGTGCGCGATACCTCCTACATGTTCGTCACCGGCCCCGATGTGGTGAAAACCGTCACCAACGAGACGGTAACCGCTGAGGAACTCGGTGGCGCGGTGGTGCATACCACCCGCTCTTCGATTGCCGACGGCGCCTATGAGAATGATGTCGAAACGCTGCTGCAGGTGCGCCGGCTGATCGATTTCCTGCCGCTTTCGAACACCGCGCCGCTGCCCGAGATCGAATGTTACCAGTCGGTGACGGAGACCGACGCCTCGCTCGACACCCTGGTGCCGGCGAGCGCCAACAAGCCTTATGACATCAAGGAACTGATCCGGAAGGTGGCGGACGAGGGGGATTTCTTCGAGATCCAGGCGAGCTTTGCCGGAAACATCGTCTGCGGCTTCGGCCGCATCGAAGGTTCCACCGTCGGCTTCGTCGCCAACCAGCCGATGGTGCTGGCCGGCGTGCTCGACAGCGACGCCTCGCGTAAGGCCGCCCGCTTCGTGCGCTTCTGCGACTGCTTCAACATTCCGATCGTCACCTTCGTCGACGTGCCGGGCTTCCTGCCGGGCACCGCGCAGGAATATGGCGGGCTCATCAAACATGGCGCCAAGCTGCTCTTTGCCTATGCCGAGGCGACGGTGCCGAAGCTCACCGTCATCACCCGCAAGGCTTTCGGCGGCGCCTATGATGTGATGGCGTCGAAGCATCTGCGTGGCGACTTGAACTATGCCTGGCCGACGGCGCAGATCGCCGTGATGGGCGCCAAGGGCGCGGTCGAGATCATCTTCCGCAAGGATATCGCCGATCCGGAAAAGATCGCCGCCCATACGAAAATGTACGAGGACCGGTTCCTGTCCCCCTTCGTCGCCGCCGAGCGCGGTTATGTCGACGAGGTGATCATGCCGCATTCGACCCGGAGGCGGCTGGCGCGAGGCCTGAAGATGCTGCGCAACAAGGATCTCGCCAATCCGTGGAAGAAACACGACAACATTCCGCTCTGACATTCGAAAATGAATAAAGCCGCCGGCTCAGGTGTTTGCCTGCTGTCGAAAAAGTGAACGGATGTCAGCGATCCGTGTGTTCAATCCCTGTCGGGGACGGGCTAACGCTCGGCTGCAATATTTTAAATGGAGAGGTTTTATGTCAAGTTTCGAGCGTCTTTCTGCCTATCAGCCCTATGGGCTGGCCGCTCTCAGAATCATCACCGCGCTGCTGTTCATCGAACATGGCACGATGAAGCTTTTCAGTTTCCCGATTCCGGCGATGGAGGGCTCGCTGCCGCCGCTGATGCTTTTTGCGGCTCTCCTGGAATTGGTCGGCGGCATCCTCATTCTCGTCGGCCTGCTGACGCGTCCCGTCGCCTTCGTGCTGGCCGGCCAAATGGCGGTCGCCTATTTCATGGCGCATGCGCCGCGTAGCTTCTTCCCCGTTGTCAATGAGGGCGACGCCGCGATCCTGTTCTGCTTCGTCTTCCTCTACCTGTTCTTCTCCGGCCCCGGTGCGTTTGCCGTCGACAGCCGCAAGACAGCCTGATGATATAGGCTGCGGGGCGTTGCAATGCCCCGCAGCGTTTTCTTTATTTAGGCAGTGAGCTTGAGACCGGCGATGCCGCCGACGATCAGCGTGATACAGGCAAGACGGGAGACACTTGCCTCATCGCCGAGCAGCCAGATGCCGAGCAGCACGGTGCCGACCGTGCCGATGCCGGTCCAGACCGCATAGGCGGTGCCGATCGGCAGATGCTTCACCGCCAGGCCGAGCAGCACGATGCTGACCACCATGGATATGACAGTCAACGCTGTCGGCAACGGCCGCGTGAAACCATCCGTATATTTAAGGCCGATCGCCCAACCACATTCGAAAAGACCGGCAAGAAAAAGCAGAAACCAGGCCATGCGACTCTCCTTGTTCAAGAGCGAGGCCGTCCCCGCGACGTTGCATCCGTCAGGATGCCGCAGTCGTCTGCGATAGCGTCTATATGCGTGAGGGGACGGCTGCGTTCAAGGTGGGGAATCCGCATGGCCGCCATGCCACCCGTTTCATGCGGGCGTGATCAGGGCTGCCGGCCAGCCCTCGAGGAGAGGCTCTTGGCGCGGCGGCAGAGGCGATCGAAGGTTTCGAGGAAGCGTGAGCGGTCTTTCGGGCTGAAGGCGGCGTTGTAGCCCTTGCTCTCGCCGGTTTCGCGCAGATGCGCGCCGAGATCGCGCATGGCGCTTGCCATGCCGATATTGGTCTCGTCGAAGACACGGCCCGTCGGGCCGCTGACGAAAGCGCCGGTGGCGACACAGCGCACGGCGAGCGGTACGTCGGCAGTGACGACGACGTCGCCCGGACCGGCATGCTCGGCGATCCAGTTGTCGGCGGCATCGAAGGCGTTGGAAACAATGACGTTGTGAACCATCGGATCGCGCGATGGGCGCAGGCCGGAATTGGCGACGAAGGTAACTTCGAGGCCGTGGCGTTCGGCAACTTTCAGGACTTCCGGCTTCACCGGGCAGGCATCGGCATCGACATAGATCATGACAATATCCTTGCCGGCTGGATGGCAAGCTGGCGGACCATATCGATATGGGGAATGCCGTCTTCCAGATATTCCTCCGATGCCACGACGAAACCGAAAGCTTCGTAGAATCGGCGCAGGTGGGCCTGCGCCGACAAGCCGATGGGGTTTGCCGGATAAAGCCGTTCGCAAGCAGAGATCGCTTCGCTCATCAATGCATCGCCCAGCCGCTTGCCGCGATGGGCGGGCGAGACGACGACGCGACCGATCTTTGACGGATCCTGCGGCCCGTGCGGTTTCAGGATCCGCGCCGAAGCCAGGAGTTCGCCGCTCTCCATCAGCCGTAGATGCAGGGCATCGATATCTTTGCCGTCGAGTTCCGGATAGGCACAGTTCTGTTCGACGACGAAGACATCGACACGCATTTTCAAGAGGTCGTAGAGCTCCCGCGCGAGGAGCTCATTGACGCTCTTGAGGTCGGCTGTGTAAGTCGTCGAAGCCATCAGTAGACCACCACACCGCGGATGCTTTCACCCTTGTGCATCATCTCGAAGCCCTTGTTGATGTCTTCGAGCGGCATCGTGTGGGTGATCATCGGGTCGATCTGGATCTTGCCCTGCATGTACCAGTCGACGATCTTCGGCACATCGGTGCGGCCGCGGGCGCCGCCGAAGGCGGTGCCCATCCAGTTGCGGCCGG
>NZ_NWSW01000019.1:0-169073 GCF_002531805.1 Rhizobium sp. M1
CGGTTGCTGAGGTGCCCCGAAGGGGCCTCGAAGGACGGGGCGGGCGTCAGGGCGAGTGCAATGGCGGCGAAGGGATGCGAGACGCGATGTTGCGGCACGCGCTTCGAGGTTTCGCCTTGCCGGCTGCCAAATCATGAGCACTGGCGACCGTCAATTCCGGCGCCTGCTACGGCGAATAGGCGCTAGCCTGCGGTAAATCCGCGGCCTGTTTTGCTTGATCCGTGCCTCATCGGGACGGTCGGCCTTTAGGGTCGTCACGACTTTGCAGGCGCAGACTCGATCGTAAAAGGTCTGTCCTTCCCAGACGATGAACGGCCAAATCCACCATGCCGTCACCGCCAGTGCCCAGACAAGGTAAGATTTGCCGATGCTATCGTCAGAAGGCACGTATTCGCCGCGGAGCATTCCAAGCAGCGTGTTGAAATCTTCGGTCGGGTAGGCCGGAAGCAGCGAGAGTGCGAAAAGCCCAGCGCTGAAGAGAAGGTTGGGGCTGAATTTCAGAATTTCGCGCTTGAACGCCATGCCGAAATTGAGATTTTCTTCCTTGGCAGTCTGAACCCTTAAAAATACGAGCGCCTTCCCGAAGGTGCGGCGGCCATTGGCGGAAAAGCCAGCGAACGCCAGAGCGATCAGGACCGTGTTGGCTACGCCTCCCATCAGGTTGGAATATGCTGGAATCGGCTTGGTCACGGGATTGTTGTCTGTGTCCAAGGGAATGGACAGCTCCTTCCCCGAAAGCCACAGGTCGGCTTCGGTGAGTGTGCCGGTTCGCAGGTATCTCTGCTTTGCCCCGCCGAATTGCCGGACCTCGCAGATGTCGCTGGTGGCTTCCGGCCAGCCTGCTTCAATTTGCTTCGTAAGCTGATCGGGCAACAAGCCGCTACATTCCGTGGAGGTCCAGCCGGGCAAACGGAAGTCCAGAGGGTAGACCTTCGACATGTAATGGACTGTTATGAGGATGATCAGCTGAAAGAAGATAATGTCGACGGCAAAGGCGGCGAAGCGCCGCCAGAAATGACGGGAAGGCAAATTGTCGATTCGCGGCATTTGCTGTGTCGTGTCCATGTCGCGGTCCTTACGTTGTCTATGCAATCTAATCCAGCGCGCGTGGCCGGGTGGCGAGCCGTCCTGCGACTTGCGGCGATCCGCGTCGCAGGCTGCGTGAGACGATCGGTCATGGGCTGCGGGGCTTGCCGCCAAGCGGCGGCGTGGTAGTTAGGGGCCGCCGGCGTCTCCCCGCCGGATCGGTTTTCCTCCACAGCTCCCGAGTTTCTCCATGCTATTTTCTCCCGCAGCCGTCTGGCCCGTCGTTATGCTGTTTGCCTCCAACATCTTCATGACTTTTGCCTGGTACGGGCATCTCAAGCACAAGAGCAGCGCCATCTTCCTTGCCATCATCGTCAGCTGGGGCATCGCCTTCTTCGAATATTGCCTGGCGGTGCCGGCCAACCGCATCGGCTCGGCGGTCTATACGACGGCGCAGCTGAAGACGATGCAGGAGGTGATCACGCTGATCGTGTTTTCCGGCTTTTCGATCTTCTGGCTCGGCGAGAACCTGACCTGGAACCACGCCATCGGCTTCGCGCTCATCGCAATCGGAGCATCCTTCATCTTTCGGGCCTAATTTGTAGTTTTTTCAATAGATTACAAATTGTCCATGTCTCGATATCGCCGCATTTCCTACAGATTGCCGTCGCAATCGGCTGGCAGCCTATCACTATTCATTGATCAGGAGGTGACCGGCCATGAGCCTCTCTTTTCCGACGATGGCGGCGATCCGGTTCGGCTATGGATTCCGGCCGGGCGAGGCGCTGCCGCAAAGCAAGGATGAGCTGATCGGCCAGCTTTCCATAGGGGCCGCGGCAACGCCGGATTTTCCGCTTGGCGGCCCCGACATGCGTCACCGCGCAATCCTCAGCCTGCAGGAGCAGCTGAAGCAGATCCGCCAGCAGGCGAAGACGACGGAAGACGATCCAGCGCGGCGCGAGATGCGCAAGGGCGTGCAGCGCCAGGCGCAGCAGCAATTCCAGCACGACGCGAACCTGCGACTGATGCAGGCGGTGCTGTCGCCCTACGGCTTCTACGAGCGGCTTTCGACCTTCTGGACCGACCATTTCTCCACCAGCGCCAACAAAAGCCTGCCGATGCGCCTTATCGTGCCGCTCTATGAAGCCGAGGCGATCCGGCCGTTCATATCCGGCAGGTTCGGCGATCTGCTGCGCAGCGCCACGGCCCATCCCGCCATGCTGATCTATCTCGACCAGGCGGATTCGCTCGGGCCGGATTCGCCCGGCGGCATGAAGCGCAACAAGGGACTGAACGAAAATCTCGGCCGCGAACTTCTGGAACTGCACACGCTCGGCGCCGGCAGCGGTTATACCCAGGCGGACGTCACCGCTGCTGCCAAGGTGCTGACGGGGCTCACCATCGACCGCAAGGAGATGGACATCGCCTTCCGGCCGAATATTTCCGAGCCCGGCGCGCATGAGGTGCTCGGCGTCAGCTATGGCGGGCGCAAACGCTCGCGCGACGATTATCTCGACATGCTCGACGACCTCGCCGTTCATCCGAAGACGGCTGCGCATATCAGCCGCAAGCTCGCGGTTCACTTCGTTTCCGATCAGCCCGACGAGGGCATGGTCTCCGACATGGCGGCGGCCTGGAAGAAGACGGATGGCGATCTCACCGCCGTCTACACCGCCATGCTCGACCATCCCGCCGCCTGGCAGAACGAAGGCGCCAAGGCCCGCCAGCCCTTCGATTATGTCGTTGCCGGCCTCAGGGCGCTGAATGCCGGGCCGGTCAACGGCGTCGTCGGCAGCTTCCTGGCCGCCAATCAGCAGGGCACGGATGACGGCGACATGGCGGCGAATACACCCGGCATGGCCGGATCGCCGGTGCCGACGGATCCCGCCGGCGAGGCGAGGGACAAGCGTCTCAAGGCTTTCCGGACGGCGCGGGCGCTGGGGCAGGGAGCGCTGAAGCGCATGGGCCAGCCGACCTGGCTGCCGCCGAGCCCGGCCGGCTTCGAGGAAGGCTTTTCCGCCTGGATCACCGGCAGCCAGCTCGCCGAGCGGCTGGCCTGGGCAAGGCGAGCCGCGGCGCAGTTCGGCCGCGACGAAGACCCGCGCGAATTCCTGAAATTGACGCTTGCCGATGCGGCGCGCGACGAGACGATCCGCGTGGTGTCGCAGGCGCCGAACAAGATCAGCGGGCTGACCCTGGTGCTGGCATCGCCCGAATTCAACCGCCGCTAAGCAGACTTTCGTTGGCAAGCCAACGCTTCCTCTGCTTAGCTCATTTGTATTGTCGCAGGTTCTGACCGGAAAACCGCTGGACACTTTTCCGGAACCTGCTCAGGAGGCCCCGCCCATGACGCTGTCGATGAACAGGATTTCGCTTTCCCGCCGCGGCTTTCTGACCTCTGCCTGCTGTCTTGCCGCCGCGCCCGTCTTCACGCCCGTCACCTTTGCGGCGATGCCCGGTGATAACCGCTTCGTCACCATCGTGCTGCGCGGCGCGATGGACGGGTTGGATCTGGTGCAGCCCTATGGCGATGCCGGCTTTGCGGCGGTCCGGCCGACGCTGGCGCTGACGCCCGAGACCGGGCTTCTCGATCTAGACGGGCATTTCGGGCTTAACCCGGCCGCCGCGGATCTGCTGCCGCTGTGGAAGAGCAAGGAGCTTGCCTTCGTGCACGCCGTCTCGACACCCTATCGTGACCAGCGCAGCCATTTCGACGGGCAGGACATGCTGGAGTCAGGCGGCGAGCATGTCGCCGAGGAAAGGACCGGCTGGCTGAACCGCGCCCTTGCCGTCATTCCGCGCTCGGATGCGCGCAAGGCGATCGACGTCAATACCTCGACGGAACTGATCCTCTCCGGGCCGAACGAGGTCGACGTCTGGGCGTCGGATTCCAACCTGGCGCCGGCGCGTGACGAGATGCAGTTCCTGGCGCGGCTTTATGCCGGCGATCCACCGTTTGCCGCGGCACTCACCGAGGCGACGCGGGCCGATACCGCCTCGATGATGACCGAGCCGGACGGCCAGCGCGGCGCAAAGGTGGCCGATGTGGCGGCACTCGCCGCCAACATGCTGAAGGGTGATTACCGCATCGCCAGCTTCTCGATCTCAGGCTGGGACACGCATATCGGCCAGGCCGGCCAGTTCAAGCGGCCGGCCCAGGATCTGGCGCAGGCGATCAATACGCTGAAGGCGACGCTCGGGCCGGAGATCTGGACGAAGACAGTGGTGCTGGCGATGACCGAATTCGGCCGCACCGTCCGCCAGAACGGCTCGGCCGGCACCGACCACGGCACCGGCGGCTGCGCCCTGCTTGCCGGCGGCGCCATCAATGGCGGCCGCATCCTCGGCAAGTGGCCCGGGCTCGGTGACGGCCAGCTGCTCGACGACCGCGATCTGATGCCGACCGCTGACGTGCGGGAGGTGGCGGCGGCGATGCTCTACCGGCAGTTCGATGTCGGTGTGGACGATCTGACCGGGAAGATCTTTCCGGGGCTGGGGTTCGATAAGGGATCGCAGTTTTTGAAGGTGTGAGTGGGCGGCGATTTTCCTCCTCTTCTGAGTGACAGGCACTGTGAGGAGAGGCGGGGCGGCACGGCACACCGACCAGCCCTCATGGTGAGGAGGCCCGAAGGGCCGTCTCGAACCACGGGGGCGGGTGGCTTGGCGCCATGCCAGCCTTGGCATTTGGCGAAGCGGGTGGCCAGCCCCGTCCTTCGAGGCCCCTGCGGGGCGCCTCAGGATGAGGCTGGAGAGAGGTCGCGGGCTTGAGACGCAGGTCTGTGGAGCAAGGCGCTGCCCAGCCCTTCGCTGGGGCTCACGGCGTTCGTCGCTGCGATCGATTCACTGGATTGATTGCTCGGCTGCGCCCGACCGCTCTGGCCCTTCGCTATGGCTCAGGGCGTTCGGCCCTGCGATCGATTCACTGGATCGATCGCTCCCGCTTCGCGGGACCGGGCCTCACTCCAATACATCATAAAGCCGGAAGATGAAGCTCACCTGGTAGAGCAGGTTGGCGATGATGAAGACGGTGTGGAAGCGGCGGCTGGGGGTCCAGGCGGCGATGGCGCAGAGGAGGATGTAGGCGATGTTGCGGGCGGGATATTCCCAGCCGAGGGAGAGGATGCGTTCCGGTCCCTTGATCGCCGTGTCGAGGATGTCGACGGCATAGATCAGGCCGAGGATGCCGAAGAACCATTTGCGACGGGAAATGAAATATTCCTCGTAGCCGCCATATTCGTCGAGTGATGCCGGAAAGAGCAGGGCGCAGAGCAGGAAGAACAGGCCGCAGAAGCAGACGAGGAAGAGATAGATGCCGAAGCCGATGGCGGGGACCGCCTGCAGGCGATATTCCCACCACCAGATGTGAATGATGAACAGGAACAGGGACAGCGCCCAGCCGAGATGGACCGGATAGACTTTTGCCTTGGCGGGATGCTGGACGATGCCGGCAACGCCGGTCAGAAGCCGTGCAAGGGAAAGGCTGATGACCATGCCCATCACCACCTTGATGTGAAGGAAGACCTCGGGCGAGCTGACCGTTTCCATCCCTATCCCTCGGGTTTCAGCGCGTCACTCGGCGGGGACGGCCTTCGGCTTGCCCTCTTCGTCGAGCGCCACCATGATGAAGGTGCCGGCGGTGACTTTTTCCATCTTTGCGTAGCGGGCGCGATGCGCCCAGGCTTCGACGATGAGCGTGATCGAGGTGCGGCCGACGCGCTCGATATCGGTGAAGACGGACAGCGTATCGCCGATCTTGACCGGAAGCTCGAAGGCCATCTCCTTGACGGCGGCGGTGACGACGCGGCCCCTGGCGCGCTCGGCGGCGCGGATGCCGGATGCAAGGTCCATCTGCGCCATGACCCAGCCGCCGAAGATATCGCCGGCCGGATTGGCATCGCCGGGCATGGCGAGCGTGCGCAGCGTCAGTTCGCCTCTTGGTTTGGCGGCATCGGTCATCAAGGGTTCTCCATCTGATGTTGGGCATGGGGCCGGCGATTCATCGAGATCACCCTAGTGCATGATCGCGAGCCGTGTCAGCGGTTTTCCCAGAGTCGACAGAAAAGTTCGCAGTCACATTCTAGAGGACATCGCTTGCGGAAAATAATGGGCAATGCCGATCTAATTTCCATTCCATTTCAATAGGTTGAATTTTACAACCAACACCTCTCCTTACGTTACTTAAGTCGATGCTAAATAAGCTTTACGCTCCAGTAATTCCGGTGGTGCAGAATGAGACAGATCTCTCATAAGAATCGCCGGGAACCTCATGCGCAACGTCAAGATTTCCACCCGTCTTTATTGCCTCGTCGGCTTCACGCTTGCCGTGCTCGCGGCGACGATGGTCTTCTTTCTGAACTATTCCTATTCCGAGCTGGAAGAGGAGCGGAAGGCAGGCCTGGCGCAGCTCGATGCGACAGCGCTCGGCATCTTCGACAAATATTACAAGATGGAGCAGGCGGGTACGATGACCCGCGAGCAGGCCCAGACGGCGGCCAAGGACGTGATCGGCGCGATGCGCTACGGCGCAGACGGCTATTTCTGGATCAACGACATGCATCCCAAGATGGTGATGCACCCGATCAAGCCGGCGCTAAACGGCACCGATATCTCCCAGATGAAGGATCCGAACGGCAAGTTCCTGTTCGTCGAGTTCGTCAACAAGGTGAAGAAGGACGGCAAGGGCTTCGTCGATTACTACTGGCCGAAGCCGGGCGCCGATGAGCCGGTGCTGAAATATTCTTATGTCGCCGGTTTCGAGCCCTGGGGCTGGATCGTCGGCACCGGCGTCTATGGCGACGACCTTGCGGCGCTCTATCGCCAGAATGCGATGTGGGCCGCCGTGGTTTGCCTGATCGGCGCGCTGGCGACGATCGCGATCGCCTTCGCCATCGTGCGCAGCGTGACGGCGCCGATCGCGCGGCTGAAGACGGCGATGAATGCGATCGCCGCCGAAGAAGCATCGGTGGAGATTGCCGGCAGCGAGTGCCGCGACGAAGTGGGCCAGATGGCCAAGGTGCTACTGGTGCTTCGCGATTCCGTCGATGAGCGCAGCGCGTTGCGCGGCCGGGAAGACGAGAGGCAGCGGCAGATCGAAGAAGAGCGCCGCGGCAACGAGGCGAGCCTGCGTTCTGCTTCCGACCGCCAGACCCATGCGATGCAGGCGCTCGGCGTCGGCCTCGAAAAGCTCGCGGGCGGCGATCTGACGGTTGCGATCGGCGATATCGGCGAGGATTACGCCAAGCTCAGGAATGATTTCAACGCGGCCGTCGATGCGCTGAACGGCGTCATCCACGCGATTGCCGAATCGAGCCGGGTGGTCAATGACAGCGCCTCCGACATCAGTGAGGCGACCGGCAACCTGTCGAAACGGACGGAGCAGCAGGCGGCGGCTCTCGAAGAGACGGCCGCAGCCCTCGACGAGATCACCGCGACGGTCAAGACGGCATCGGAGCGGGCGAACGAGGCGCGCGAGATGGTGGCCGAGACCAAGGCGAGCGCCGGACGCTCCGGCGAGATCGTCCGTAATGCGGTGACGGCGATGGGCCGGATCGAGGAATCCTCAAGCCGCATCAACCAGATCATCTCGGTCATCGACGAGATCGCCTTCCAGACCAACCTTCTGGCGCTCAATGCCGGCGTGGAAGCGGCGCGGGCCGGCGAGGCGGGCCGCGGCTTTGCCGTCGTTGCCCAGGAAGTGCGCGAGCTTGCGCAGCGCTCGGCCAACGCCGCCAAGGAGATCAAGGAACTGATCAGCCGGTCGGCGACCGAAGTCGAGGGCGGGGTGGCGCTGGTGCGCTCGACGGGCGATGCGCTGTTGGAAATCGAGGCCTTGGTCAATCAGGTCAACGATCACGTCGCCTCGATCGCGACGGCGGCGCGCGAGCAGTCGACCGGACTCAACGAGATCAACAGCTCCGTCAACCACATGGACCAGATGACGCAGCAGAACGCGGCGATGGTCGAGGAGACGACGGCGGCAAGCCGCACGCTCGCCGACGAAAGCACCCAGTTGAAGACGCTGCTTGCGAATTTCCGCCTGCGCGGAGCGGAGCAGCAGCGGGATGCCCGTTACACACGGGCAGCGTGAGTTCGGCAGCAGTTGGAAGGCGGCGAAAGCCGCCTTTTCCAATCCCGTCGCGTCCAGATTGTGCCGGTAAGTTTTCGTTCACCGTTTTTAATTAAAATTGGACCGAGTTTTTTCGGTCACTCTGCGGCCGGCCCACGGAAGCGATAAGAGTATGGCGTTTGTTTCCTTTCCTCGGCGAGCCTTCCTGCCCGTGCTGCTGTCAGCGGCGCTGACGACCTGTTCGATCAGCGACGGACTGGTGCCGCCGGCCAATGTCGACAACGGTACCAGGGTCAGTTCGATTTCGCCGTCACGGGGTGCCGCGCGCATGGCGCCGGCCGTGCGCATGGCGCCGGTGGAAAGCCAGGCGTCCTATCCGGTTTCCGGCGCCCCGGTCGGCAACACGCAAGGTTCGGTCGATTATCTCGATACGCCGAACCTCGCCGGTACCGGCCATGCAGCTCGCGCGCCGGAGACGCAGGGGCGAAAACTGCCGATGATCGACAGTGACGAGGCGATGGCGGCCGGCCAGCCGAGCGGCAACTGGGGCGGCACGCAGAACCTCGCCGTCCCGTCCGGCGGCGTCAACATGGATGATGAGCTCGGAGCAGAGCCCGTCGTCGGACTGGCGCAGGAGCAACAGCAGCAGATCGCCGAGGGCAACGCCAGCGAGCCGGTCGTTGACGGCATCGGCACCGACAATCCGATGCAGCTCAACCAACCGATGCGCCAACCTGCGCCGCAGGCAGTGCCGCAGCCGGCGGCGCAGGCTGAAATGAGCCGGGCGCCCACCTGGAGCGACGGCAGCCCGGTCACGGCGCCATCCCGCGTTCCTGAGGAGGACGAGGCCGAGGAAGTGGCGATGCTGCGGCCGAACAATCCGATGATGAGCGAGCCCGCCGCACCGGTCGACCCGAGCGTCATGCCGGCTTCCGAGCTTGCCTGCCGGCGCGAACTGAAGCGCATGGGCGTGCTCTTCGACGAAAAGCCGCCGATCTCGAACGGACCGGCCTGCCAGGTGCCTTATCCGGTATCGCTGAAGGGACTTTCCGGCAATATCGGCGTGAGGCCGGCCGTGACGCTGAACTGCCAGGTGACGCTCGCCTTCGCCAAATGGGTGAAGAACGAGCTGGCGCCGTCGGCCCGCTACCGCTACTGGAGCGGCATCAGAACGATCCAACCGCTCGGCGGCTATTCCTGCCGGCGCATGAACAACAGTCGTCAGCGATACAATCCGATGTCGGAACACGCCCGCGGCAACGCCATCGACGTCGGCAAGTTCGTGCTGAAGAACGGCCATGAGATCGACGTGCGCAAGAAGGGGCTGTTCTCGCTGCGCGAGGGCCGGCTGCTGAAGGCGGTACGCACCGATAGCTGCCGCTACTTCAACACGGTGCTCGGGCCGGGCAGCAACCCGGAACACTGGAACCACTTCCACTTCGATCTGCGCTCACGCAAGAGCGGCAAGGTCTATTGCGACTGAGCCTGTCGCATTGAGGGGCAGAGGCGCAGTCACGCGCCATGAAATCCACCGGCAGAAAAGGGTTCATCCCCGTCGCCGGGCGCGCTATAGATCGGCGAGGCGGATTGCCGTTTGAGAGTTTGATCCATGAGCTATGAATTTCATGTCGGCCAGAAGGTGGTCTGCATCAACGACACCTTCAAGCATGTCAGCATCGACCAGCTGATCCGCAAGGGCGAGATCTATACGATCCGCTGGGTCGGCGAATATACCCATTATGTCGACGGCACCTTCATCGGCGTGAAGCTCGCGGAAATCCATCGCGGCAATGACGACGGGCCGGAAGGTTACGGTGCGGCCGACATGCCCTATCGCGCGACGCGCTTCCGGCCGCTGGTGAAGGACAAGATCGCATCGTTGCGCAAGCTTCTGGCTCCGACGCCCGATGCGCCGGCCGAGCCGAAGGAAAAGGTCAGGAAGAAAGAGAAGGTCTGAGGCCGCTCTGTCCCGGCCGGCCGCGTTCCTGAAAGGCGGCGATCCGATCAGGCCGTCTTCCTGCTGAGGAACAGCCCGGTCTCCTTGCTGACATCGAGCGCGCCGCTGCCTTGCCTGAAGGCATCGGCGATCGCCCGGCGGAAACCGCTGAGCTGAGGCTCGCCGGCGCCTTCGCCGGGCGGATAGGAGGTCAGGGCCAGGAAGACATCTTCGGGCTCGGTGATCCGCATGCTTGCCGGATACTGCGACATGGCGACGTTTCCGAATTGCGTCCGCATCATTTGCTCGGCGGCGTCATATCCAAAGGCTACGGCGGCCGGATCGGTCGGCGCGCTGCCGAAGACGGTCGTCAGGCGATAGATCTCGCGCATATTGCCGATGCCGTTGGTGGTGACCGCGAGAAAGCCGCCCGGTTTCAGCACCCTCGCCATCTCCGCGATGCCGGCGGCGGGGTCGGGCAGGTGATAGAGCATATGCATGGCGATCACGAGATCGAAGGCGCCGTCTTCGAAGGGAAGAGCGGCGGCATCGGCCCGGCAGCCTCGAACGGAACCGAAGGGCAGTGCGCCGCAGCGCGCCACTGCCTCGTCGACCATGCCTGGCGAAAGGTCGGCGAGCGTCAGCTGCAGATTCTCCGGCAGCAGACCTGCCGTTGCCGCCCAGAACCATGCCGGCCCGCAGCCGACGTCGAGGACGCGATCTGCCGGTTTCAAAGGCAGCTGCGCGGCAACCCATGGAAACCAGCCCGTTTCGGCGATGGTATATTCGGTATGGAGCCTGGCGCGGGCGGCGAGCTTGCGGCTGTCGCCATATTGTCCCGCATTGCCTTCGGTTATGGAGGACATCTCAACTCTCCGTCT
This sequence comes from Rhizobium sp. M1, assembly GCF_002531805.1. NCBI lineage: Bacteria > Pseudomonadati > Pseudomonadota > Alphaproteobacteria > Hyphomicrobiales > Rhizobiaceae > Rhizobium > Rhizobium sp. M1. The sequence continues at coordinate 10,910 of NZ_NWSW01000019.1, forward strand.
TCCTCGTGAAGCCCCGAGCCTCGAGGCAAGCCTATAGGGGGCCTCCTTTCCGGACAAGACGTGAATGCGCAACCGGTCGAGCCTGCCTGGGCGGCTGGCTAAAGTCTTTCAAAAAATAAATCGTATCCGATTAAATCGGAATAGTGTTGACATCGAATTTGGTTCGGCATATTAACGCGCATCCGATTTAATCGGATACGTTAGTAACCATCAACCGAAAGGATACGACAATGACTGAGAAGGTTCTTTTCGCCGGCAAGACCCACATCGCCGGCGGTCACAACGGCTATGCACGCAGCAGCGACGGCACGCTCGACATCAAGCTGCCGCAGCCGCACCCGGCGGCCGAAAACCTGTTCGGCGCCGCCTGGTCGGCCTGCTATATCGGCGCCATCGAGCTCGCCGCCGCGCAGCGGAAGATCACCTTGCCAGCCGGGCCCGAGGTCGATGCCGAGATTACGCTCAACGGCGATAACGGCTCCTACTTCCTGCGTGCACGGCTCAATGTCAGCCTTGCAGACATCGACCGCGAGATCGCGCAGGAACTGATCGAGGCGGCCCACGGCATCTGCCCTTACTCCAAGGCGGTCCACGGCAATATCGACGTCGAAACCAAGCTTATCTGACCAGGAAGGGCCGGCCTCGCGCCGTCACCTTCAAGCGGGGGTCTGCCGATCGGCGGCAGACCCGCTTCTGAGCCAGCAGCCAAACCTGCCGATCCGGAGAACATGCCATGATCAACAGCCACGCGGAGCCGCGCCGGGCCTATGACGAGTTTTCGCTGGTGCTCGATCCCGATGTCTACGAGCCGTTGCCTGACGATTGGCTGATCGGCATCACCGATGTCGTCAACTCGACCGCGGCAATCCGATCGGGACGCTATGAAGACGTCAATTATGCCGGCGCATCGATCATCGCCGCCCTCGGCAATGCCTGGGGTTCGTTCGATTTTCCCTTCGTGTTTCGCGGAGACGGAGCAGCCTTCGCCTTGCCGGCGACCGGCATCATGGCGGCGACATCGGCCTTGCGTGACGTCGCGGGCTTCGCCAAAGCCGAGCTTCATCTCGACTTGCGTGTCGGGCTCGTCACCGTCGGCGCAATCCGTGCCAACGGGCGCGACGTCAGGATCGCGCGCTACGCCGCTTCCGAGAACGCGACCTATGCGATGTTTGCCGGAGGCGGGCTCAAATGGGCGGAGCAGCAGATCAAGAATGGCCGCTTTCTGGTCAAACCCGGCCGTTATGCGATGAGGCCTGACCTGACGGGCTTGAGCTGCGACTGGGCGCCGTTCCCGAGCCAGCGCGGCGAGATCCTGTCATTGTTGGTCGAGCCACGCGACCACACGCGCCCGGAGGTCTTTGCGGCGCTGGCAAGACGCGTGCTCGCGGTTTTCGATGCCGCGCCGCGCCGGTCTCATCCGCTTTCCGGACGGACGGGTATGGCAAGAGAGAAGCAGGTCAGCGCGAAACGCTGGTCGGAGGTCGCCTCCAATTCGGATTTCCGCAAGTTCGACGACGGCCTGCGCCTGACGCTGGACTGCGCGCCGGACCAGATCGACAGCGTCGAAGCCATGCTCATTGCAGCGCGGGCGCGCGGTGAGATCGACTTCGGGCTGCACCGCCAGTCTCACGCGCTGATGACCTGCCTCGTACCATCGGGGCGGCCGGATTCGCATCTGCATTTCCTCGATGGAATGGGCGGCGGTTACGCGAAAGCGGCCGAGATGATGGAGGAGGGCGCGCTTGGCGAGGTTCGGCAGCGTGCGCTGTAGGCGTGGCGCTGCTTCTCGCGTCATCATGCCTGGTTGTTCGTCTTCGGTCTGAGCAGGTTTAAGAGCATTTCACCAAGCTGAGGCGGCGCCAGTTCGGTTTCGCATTCAATCTCCGCGGCGGTAAACCATCTGAGCGCCGTGTGTTCATCGCCGATAAGTCGCGGAGAGTCCTGCCATCGGTCGACGTGATAGACATGGAAGGTGGCGGATGCCCCGGGCGGGCTTTCCGAAACGAACTTTCCGGCCAACAGCCAGTGCTGCGGCGTCACGCCGATTTCTTCCAGCAATTCCCGGGGCAGTGCTGTCTCGGCGTCTTCGCCATCTTCGACGTGACCGCCCGGCAGGCTCCACCGATCCGGGTGTGTCCTGCGCTCCGAACTCCGCCTGGCGAGAAGAACGCTCCCATTCCCAATCAATGCGCCGATTGCGATCTCGGGCATGTCACCAGGTGCCGACATGTGCCGCGATCATGATTTTTGCGGTTCCGCCTGCGCCCGCAGCAGGTTGTCGCGCAGCCGCGTCACCGATTTCTGCACGACGGGGAAATCGTCGCCGAGGCCGACGGCGTCGATCAGGGCGGAGCCGGGATCGGTTTCGAGAAGATCGCGCCCCGCTGGCGTCAGGCTGACACGCACCTGCCGTTCGTCGGCGGAATCGCGATGGCGGGTGATAAAGCCGGCCGACTCCAGTTTCTTGAGGATGGGCGTCAGCGTGTTGGATTCAAGGAACAGTTTTTCACCCAGCATGCTGACCGTCTGGTCGTCCTCCTCGGAGAGGGCCACCATGGCGATATATTGGGTGTAGGTCAGGCCGAGCGCGTCCAGGATCGGCTTGTAGGCGCGGCCGAAGGCGAGATTGGCCGAATAGACCGCGAAGCACAGGAAGGTCGAAAGCTTGCGGACCTCACCGCCACTCCGCGGAGAGGCGGATGCAGACTGTTTTGCGGCTTTGGACGTGTGCATGGGTCTATCCTGTCTCGGTTGCTACTGCAATTATATATATCGCATCCGATTAAATCGCAATGGTGACGGGGTGATTTCAGGTGACCGCCCCGGCCGTCGCCTACAGCAGAGCTGCCGGCCAGATTCGGCGTCGGACATATCAGCCGAATTTTTCAGCACGTCCAAGTCCTTGGGCGCGGGAGACCCACTTTAGGTTCGTCTGGAGTCAATCCACAGCGCAGACGCGCCGTGGCTGGATTCCTGTGACAAGCACAGGAATGACGGAGGGTTGGAGGCCAGTCTGCTCCATCGGCCTTCGGCCCGCGTAGCCTTGCGGCGAGAGCAGATGGGCAAGTAGCCGCCACATAGCCTTGCATGGCCGGTGCTTTCACGCGACAAAGTCCGGATGAGCATTCCCGCGATACATCCTTTCGCCTTCGATCCCACTTACGGCATGCAGCTCGACGAGCTGCTTGCGGTCGAGCCGCCGGAGGAGCCGGATGGTTTCGACGCTTTCTGGGAGGCGCGGTATCAAAAGGCGCTGACGGTCGATCCGCAGCCGGCGCTTTCCCGCAGCGAGATCACCCATCCCGACTGGCACGTGCTCGACCTCGTCTATCTCTCCACCGATGCGTTCCGGATCGGCGGCTGGCTGCTGCTGCCGCGCGAGGGGGAGGTGCGGCGCGGCCTGGTTGTCGGGCATGGTTACGGCGGACGCGAGCGTCCGGATTTCGACCTACCGGTCACCGAAACCGCGCTCATCTTTCCCTGCTGCCGCGGGCTGTCGCTCAGCGCCCATCCGCCGATTTCCGAGAACCCTTCCTGGCATGTGCTGCACGATATCGACAAGAAGGACTCCTATATCATCGGCGGCTGCGTCGAGGATATCTGGCTTGCCGTCTCGACGCTCGCTGCGCTCTATCCCTGGCTATCAGGGCATATCGGCTATAGCGGCATCAGCTTCGGCGGCGGTGTCGGGGCGATGGCGATCGCCTATGACGACCGCATCGACCGCGGGCATCTCGCGCTTCCGAGCTTCGGGCACCAGCCGCTGCGCCTCAAGCTGCCGAGCGTCGGCAGCGCCCAATCGGTGCAGGAATATCAGGCGGAACATGCAAACGTGCTGGAGACGCTGCGCTTCTTCGATGCGGCGACGGCCGCGAGGCGGATCAGGGTGCCGATGCTGACGGCGGTAGCGCTTTTCGATCCTTCGGTCGCGCCGCCCTGCCAGTTCGCTGTCGCCAATTCGATACCGAAATTTAATGAAATCTTCATCCTGGACGCCGGGCATTTCGACTACCCTGGAAGTGCTGAGCAAGAGGCGGTTCTCCGCGACAAGATCGGACAGTTTTTCAGGGTGTCATGAACCGCGAATATCTGCGCTGGTACAGTCAGCGTCTGCATCGAGACATGGAGATGCTGGTGTTCGGCCATGCCGGCGCCAAGGTGCTGGTCTTTCCGACGCGGGAAGGGTGCTTTTTCGAATATGAGCAGCTCGGCCTGGTCGCAAGCCTTGCAGACAAGCTGCAGGCCGGCCATCTCCAGCTCTATTGCATCGAGGGCCTGGCGGCAGACAGCCTCTACGGTTTCCACCGCCATCCGGCCGAGCGTATTCGCCGGCATGCGGCGCTGGAGGATTATATCCTCAACGAGGTGCTGCCGCTGATGGCGGCGAAGAATTCGCATGACTGCACCATTGTGCATGGATGCAGCCTCGGCGCCTTCCAGGCGGCGAGCCTCGTCTTCCGTCACCCGCATCTCTTCCGCAAGCTCGTCGCCTTTTCCGGGCGCTACGACCTGACGATGAAGGTGGAATCCTTCGGCGACCTGTTCGACGGCTATTACGACGACAGCGTTTATTTCCACACGCCAACACATTTCCTGCCCGGCCTCGGCGCCGACTGGCGGCTCGACAGGCTGCGCGAGATCGACATCGTGCTGACCATCGGCGATGCCGATCCCTTCCTCGACAACAACCGCTATCTCAGCCGCTTGCTGGGCGAGAAGAATATCCGCCATCAGCTGCATGTCTGGGATGGCCGCGCCCATCGCGCCGGCGCCTGGCGGAGGATGGCGCCGCTTTATATCTGAGAACCTATGGAAGCTCTGCCGCCGCCGCGAAGGCTGCGGCGATGGCGACCGCGCCGGGATCGGCCACATCGGCCAGATCCCTTGCGCCGACATAGGAGGAACGTCCGGCTCTCGCCTTGGTCATTGCCTTCGTCGATTCCGCGCCTGATGCCGCCGCCGTTGCGGCTGCCGCGACGCCGCCGGAGGCGAGCGCATGCAGTGCCGGCGAGAGCGCATCGACCATCGTCCGGTCGCCGACTTCGGCTCCGCCGTAGAAGGTCATCCTGTCCAGCCCGGCGAGAAGGGCTGCCGATATATCGGCCTTGCCGGCCATCGCCTTGGCCGCCGCGGTGAAGAAGATCGACAGCAGCACGCCGCTCGATCCACCCATGCTGGTGCCGAGGATATCGCCGATCGCGGCAAGGGTGGCTGCCGGCCGGTCGAGCGGCAGCGTATCGAGGCGGGCGAGCAGGCTGCGGGCGCCCGTTGCCACGGTCGAGCCGGTATCGCCGTCACCGACGCGGCCGTCCAGCCGGTTGAGCTCCTCTTCCAACGAGATCAGATGCTCGCAGAGCGCCGTGATCAGGCGCCGGCTGCCCGGGTTCTCGCCTGCTGTGGCTTTTCCGGCGGCCGTTCTCGGTGCGGCGATGGTCTCGATTTCGTGGCGCCCGACGGCGGGCATCCAGGCATGCGGCTCGACAGCGGCTGTCAGGGCTGCCTCACGCTCGGCATCGAGTGGAATCAGCGACAGCGAGAAGCCGTTCATGTTGAGCGCAGTCATCATTGGCGCCGGGCCGATGATGAGGCGGACGCGGCGGCCAAGCGAGGCGGCCAGCACCGCATTGGCGATGACGGCCATTTCGAGCGGCGGCACGGCGCCGAGATTGTTGATGAGCAGCGCATGATCGCCGGCATTTCCCAGCGTGGCGGAGAGGCGTGCGGACATGGTGGCGACGATATCGGCGACCGGCTGCAGCGTGATGCGCTCGACGCCCGGCTCGCCGTGGATGCCGAGGCCGAGCTCACCCTCGTCGGCGCCGAGGCGGTCCTCATGCGTCTGGCCGGGCGCGCTGCAGGTGGAAAGCGACATGCCGAGCGAGACGATATCGCCGGCCGCACTTCTGGCCTGGGCTGTGACCGTCGTCAGATCCTCACCGCGTTCGGCGTGGTAGCCCGAGATCTTATGGACGAACAGCGTGCCGGCGACGCCGCGCGGCTGGTTGATGCCGGGCAGGGCGATATCGTCGGCGACGATGACCATCTCGACATCGAGGCCTTCGGCGCGGGCCTTTTCGGCGGCAAGACCGAAATTCAGGCGATCGCCGGTATAATTCTTGACGATCAGCAGGGCGCCGCGCGGCCCGGTCACCGCCCGGATCGCGGTGAGCACCGCATCGACGCTCGGCGAGGCGAAGATCTCGCCCGAGACGGCCGCGGTCAGCATGCCTTTGCCGACGAAACCGGCATGCGAGGGCTCGTGGCCGGCGCCGCCGCCCGAGATGATTGCCACCTTCGACTTGTCCCAGTCGGCTCTGAGGATCACCTTGATGTCGGGAAAGCTGTCGAGGCGAGCGAGGCGGCCCTTGCCGCTCGTCTGAAGAAGACCATCCAAGGCTTCGGTGACGATCGTTTCCCTGCGGTTGAAGAAGTGTTTCATCGATTGAGACCCGTCCGTTGGTTTTCGTGCCGTCGCCCTGTCTTTTTGCCGGTCGCAAGCGGCGCTGTCCACCCAGTTACGCTGTCGACAGTGAGCGGCTGACGCTTTTGACAAATCGCAAAATTTCATTAGCGAGCGTACCGATACGGCGACATCTGGCCTCGCTGCAGGACGTACCTCAGGCTATGGAGTTTGCGCCGCTCCTGTTTTCCCGGGAGCGGTTCAAACTTGGCCTCGCTTCGGCGGGGCCTTTTTCTTGACATATGGAGGCAGCGCGGCCCCCGCGGGAATATTCCCGCCGGTGCGAGATTTAGCCTTTCCGGCCGGCGGCAACGGGCGTATTCAGCCAATGCGCGGCTCTCGATGGCCGCGAGTCCCCGCGCGGCAGATCTTCGATCGATCTTCCTTCCCGTTTCTGCCGCGTCACCCGGAATTTTCATTGGCAGATCGATGACCACGGCAGAGACGAGCGAGAACCGGCAAGAGGCGGCAAGCGGCCGCCAGGCGAAGATCGTGGCGCTGGTCGTTGCCGTCTCCTTCTTCATGCAGATTCTCGACGGCACGATCGTTGCCACCTCGTTGCCGCAGATGGCGGCAAGCTTCGGCGTGCGGCCGGTGTCGATGAGCATCGGCATAACAGTCTATATGCTGACGATGGCGGCCTTCATTCCGCTGTCGGGCTGGCTCGGCGACCGCTTCGGCGCGCGCCGTGTCTTCCTGATGTCGATCGGCGTCTTCACCGGCGCCTCGCTGTTCTGCGGGCTGTCCGGCAGCCTTATGGAATTCGTGCTGTGGCGTGCCGTCCAGGGGGCGGGCAGCGCGTTGATGACGCCGGTCGGACGCATCATCGTGCTGAAGAACGCCCGCAAGTCGGAACTCGTCCAGGCGATCGCGCTGATCACCTGGCCGGCGCTGACCGCGCCGGTGATCGGCCCGGTGCTCGGCAGTTTCATCACCACCTATGCCAGCTGGCACTGGAACTTTCTCATCAACATCCCGATCGGCATTCTCGGCATGGGACTGGTGTTGCGCTTCGTGCCGGAGCAGCGCGAGGCCGACGCCGGCCGTCTCGATCTCGTCGGGTTCGTGCTCAGTGCGGCAGGGCTCACCTTCCTGCTGGCCGCCCTGGAGCTCTCGGTCAAATGGGAAGGCGGGCGCCTGCCGGTCATATCCATGCTCGCAGCCGGAATCGTGCTCTCCGTCATGGCGACGCGACATTTCCTCGCTGTCGACAATCCGCTTCTCGACCTTTCGGCCTTCGGCGTTCAGACCTTCGCGATGTCGACGCTGTCGGCGGGCACGGCCTGCAGGGTGGCCATCAATGCGACGCCGTTCCTGCTGCCGCTGTTGTTCCAGCTCGGATTCGGGCTGAGTTCAATTGCCGCCGGCACTTATCTGCTCGTCTATTTCCTCGGCAATCTCGGCATGAAGACGGTGACGACGCCGCTCCTGCGCTTCTTCGGTTTCCGCGCGGTGCTTGTGCTGAATGGACTGATCGCGGCGTTTTCGATCGTCGCCTGCGGTTTTCTGACGCCTGATACGCCGCAGTTTTTCATCCATGCGCTGCTTTTTCTCGCCGGCCTGTCGCGGTCGATGGAATTCACCGCGCTGAACACGCTGGCTTTCGCCGATATCGGCCCGGCGCAGCGCAGCTCGGCCTCGACACTGTCGAGCATGCTTCAGCAGGTGTCGATGCTGCTCGGCGTGGCCGTGGCGGCGGCCGTGCTCAACATTGCCGCGGCTGTCAGAGGCGCCGAGACCCCCGTTCTTGCCGACTTCCGTTGGGCCTTCGTCTTGGTCGGAGCGATCGGGGTCATCTCGTCGCTGCGCTTCCTGCAATTGCCGGCGGAGGCGGGCGCGGAAGTTTCGGGTCATCGGAAATTTCAGAAAAACTAACCTGCCGACGAAACCAATCAAGCCGCCCTGCGGGACCGGTTTTCCGTTGTCGTCCTTTCGCGCCGCCTGCGACAAGAGCGAGGGATGGCGGCTGTTTACCTCGGGCGGTCAATGCAATACGACATTGCCATGCGGACGAGTCGGACGCTTGCTGTTCATCGTCGCTGCGGGAGAACGCCGGGAGAGGGAATGAGCAATTCTAGCGGCGATGCGGATGTCCTGATCCACATCCTCTATATCGACGACGACGAGGGGCTGGCATTGCTGATGCAGAAAAACCTGCTTCGGCGCGGCTTTTCGGTCGAGTGGGCTAAGAACGGCGCTGCCGGTCTGGCGAGACTCGGCGAAGGCGGAATCGATGCCGTCGTACTCGATCATATGCTGGCCGACGAAACCGGCCTCGACATTCTGCCCTGCATCACGGCGATGCCGGATCATCCGCCCGTCATCTATGCGACGGGTTCGGACGATACCAGCATCGCGGTCGCGGCGCTGAAGGCGGGTGCCGACGACTACGTGCTGAAGGGGATTTCGGCCGATTATTTCGATCTGCTCGCGGCTGCTCTCGAACAGGCGTTGGAGCGGGCGCGTTTTCGCCGCGAGACAGCGCAGGCGCAGGAAGTGATCCGCCAGCAGCGCGATCTTGCCGAGATGCTGCTTGCCGAAGTCAATCACCGCATTGCCAACAGTCTCGGGCTGGTCGGCGCGTTGATCCGCATGCAATCCTCGATGACCAAGGACCAGGTGGCGATCGATGCGCTGCACGAAACGCAGATGCGCATCAATGCCATCGCCAGCGTGCACCGTCGGCTCTATACAAACCGGCAGGTCGGATCGGTGCAGCTCGATGAATATCTGAACAGCCTGCTGACCGAACTCGAAGCGTCGATGCGTGACGACAAGCGGCCGCATCGCATCATGCTGACTGCGGCGCCGGTCAATCTGGCGACCGACAAGGTTATCACGCTCGGACTGATCGTCAGCGAGCTTGTCACCAATGCCTTCAAATATGCCTATCCGGACAGCGTGACGGGGGAGATCCGTGTCAGCGTCGACCAGACGGAAGAGGTGCTGAAGGTCATCGTCGAGGATGACGGCGCGGGGTTTGATCCGGAGAGCCCGGCCAGAGGGACGGGGCTCGGTACGCGTATTTTGACCGGGATGGCCGCGAGCCTGAAATCGGATTTCGCCTATGATCCCGATCATGATGGGACGCGGGCGACGCTGGTGTTTTCGTTGCAGGAGGGGAAGTAGGACGTGTGGTGCAGGGCGGGCGGATGAGGGGGGCTCACGGCACAGCGTATCCTTTTTCCGCAATAGCTTACCGACATCGCATCATCAAACCTAACGCTAGGGGAGAACAGACATGACGACGATCCGCACGCCGCGTGAAGTCTATGATTTCTGGTTCGTCCGGTGCGGCCGGGAGCTGTGGTTCCAGCCGCCGCCGGAGCTCGACGTGGAGATCCGCGATGTTTTCCGCGATACGCATCTGGCGCTGGCCGCAGGCATCAGTGACGACTGGCGGGCCGATCCGATATGCCGGCTGGCGGCGGTCATCGTGCTCGACCAGTTCCCCCGCAACATCTATCGCGGCACGCCGCTCGCCTTCGCAACCGACGGACTGGCGCTGCGGGAAGCCAAGCTCGCGCTTGCGGCCGGTGGCGACCAGGCAGTCGAGGTCGCCTGTCGCACCTTCTTCTACCTGCCGTTCGAACATGCCGAACACCTCGACGAGCAGGAACGTTCGGTGGCCTTGTTCACTGCGCTTGGCGACGCGGAATACCTGGATTATGCCATCCGGCATCGCGATGTGATCGCCGCCTATGGCCGATTTCCGCACCGCAATGCCATCATCGGACGGGAGTCGACGGCTGCGGAGCGTGACTATCTATCCCGGCCCGGCGCCGGCTTCTGAGTGCTTCTCATGCAGGTCTTTCAAGTTCGCTGCGAGGCGCTTTAGGCATTTCCCGCCTTTCTGTCGCCTTTGTTTGCAATGAAAAGCTGACTTTCTATCCTGACGACAACCCTCCCGGAGGCGCTTTTGCGGCTGAGAACGATCCTGCTTCGCACCATTCTTCTGATGACGCTGGCGCTGGCCGGCGCCCATTTCGAGAGTGCCGTAGCCTTGGCGCAGGAGCCGCAGGCGCAGGCGACGGCAGAGACGCCGCTTGTCGATACGCCATCCGCTCAGGCGGCGAAGGAAATCGAAAAGGCGAAGGTCCAGCTTGGTTCGCTTCAGGACAGCGTCAAGCAGAACGCCGATAATGACGATGCGCTGGTCGGGATTGCTGCCAAGGCCGACGAACTCAGCCGCGCCGTCATCACGATCTCGGTCAATCTCAGGCCGCGTTTCGATCAGATCAAAAACCGCCTTGGCGAGATCGGCGATCCGCCGAAGGATGGACAGCCGCCCGAGGCTGAGATCGTCACCCAGGAGCGCAATGCGCTTGCCGCCGAGCGTGCGCAGATCAACGCGGTGACAGGCGACGCCGAAAATCTGTCGATCGCGGTGACGCAGCTTGTCAACGAGATTATCGAGATGCGACGGCGGCTTTTCGCCGATACGCTTCTCAGACGTACCGAAATCTCCGTCTCGGTGCTCGACGATGCCGCCGGCGCCTTCGTGCACGAGGTCAGCGAATTCTCGCAGGCCCTGTCGAGTTGGGCCGCCTTCGTCTGGAAGTTCAAGCGCTTCCCGCTGTTTGCGGCGATCTTCCTGTCGCTCGCCTCGGCGCTCATTCTGCTCTCGGGCAGCTACCGGCTGTTCGGCGCGTATCTGCGTCGCGATGAGGCGGTCGAGAACCCGTCCTATATCGGTCGGCTGTCGATCGCCTTCTGGTCGACGCTGATCCGCACGCTGGCGCTTGCGGTGCTGCTCGTCACCTCCTTCTTCTTCCTCAACAGTTTCAATGTGCTGCGGCCCGATATCGCACCCGTCATCGGCGCGCTGTTCGGCACGATCGGACTCGTCTACTTCGTCGGCCGCTTCGTCAACGCCATCTTCGCGCCGCGTGAACCGCATTGGCGGCTGGTGAAGCTTTCCAATCTCGGCGCCCGCTCGATCGGCTACTGCCTGCTGGCGATGGCTGTCGTCAACGGGCTCGACTATCTGTTCGGCACGGTCAGCGAGGCGATGGGTTCGCCGCTGGTGCTGACGGTGGTCAGAAGCCTGATCGCCGCGCTGATCATCGGCGTGATCCTGATCGCTGCCTCCTTTGGCAAGCCGATGCTGGCACGGAACGGCGATCCCGACGCGCCTGGCAGGCATTGGCCGCGCGGCATGGCCATCATCCTGCGCGTTGCCGGCGCCGGCCTCATCGTCACGGCGCTCGCGGGCTATGTAGGACTGGCGCGCTTCGTCGCCACGCAGTTCATCATTACCGGTGCGGTCGTCGCCACCATGTATGTCGGCCTGCTGTCGGGCAAGGCGATCTCGCGGCAGGAGAGCTTCGGCGACACCTTCTTCGCGCGCTTCCTGACGCGGCGGTTCAACCTGGGGCCGGTGGCGATCGATCAGTTCGGCTTGCTCGTCGGCCTTGCCATCTATGCCGTGGCGCTGCTGGTCGGCATTCCGCTTATCCTGCTGCTCTGGGGCTTCCATGTGCAGGATCTGCAGCTGATCGCCTACCGGCTGTTCACCGAGGTCAAGCTCGGCGGCATCAGCATCTCGCTGCTCGGCATCTGCACCGGCATCCTGCTCTTTGCCGGCGTTTATCTGCTGACGCGCTGGCTGCAGCGCTGGCTCGACGGCAATGTGATGGCGCGAAGCCATGTCGATCTCGGCGTGCGCAACTCCGTGAAGACGGGGATCGGTTATCTCGGCGTCGGCATTGCGGCGATCATCGGCGTCTCGGCCGCCGGCATCGATCTGTCGAGCTTCGCGCTCGTCGCCTCGGCGCTTTCGGTCGGTATCGGTTTCGGCCTGCAGAACATCGTTTCCAACTTCGTCTCCGGCCTGATCCTGCTGGTCGAGCGGCCGTTCAAGGTCGGCGACCATGTCGTTTCGGGAACGGCCGAGGGCATCGTCAAGCGCATCTCGGTGCGCGCCACCGAGATCGAGACCTTCCGCAAGCAGTCGATCATCGTGCCGAATTCGGAGCTGATCAACGGGCTGGTCGGCAACTGGACGCACCGCAACAAGATCGGCCGCTCGGAAATTCCGGTTTCGGTCAGCTACGACGCCGATCCGCAGAAGGTGATGGATATCCTGCTGGAGCTGACGGCGAAGATCCCGCTCGTCATGCGCAATCCCGAGCCGCATGTCGAATTCCTGCGCTTCGGCCCCTATTCGCTGGATTTCGAACTGCGCTTCTTCCTCGCCGATATGGGCGACGGCATGACGGTGCGTAACGATCTGAGGATCGAGATCCTCAAGCGCTTCAAGGCGGAGGGCATCGAGATTCCGTTGCCGCAGAGCGATCTGACCATCCACCGCGAGGCGCCCGTCGCCATCGCCAACGAGGGCAGGGACGTCAGGCCCAGCTCCGCGGACGGCGCTGCCGGCGATGAGGAGCATCGGGTGCGACAGCTGCGCGGCCGCACCGCCGAGGTCAGCCTGAAGAGCTGAACGGCTCATTCAGCCATCATTCACAGGTCTATGTGCATGATCCCTTGCATCGGGATCGCTGCCGAGGGCAGCACCGATCGTTCGAGGGGAGGGCGCACTCGCGCCGCCGCACATGATGGCAAGATTTGCCGCCGTTCTGCTTATCCCGCTGCTTGCCGCGCCGGCGGTCCATGCGGCATCCGTCACCAATACCGATCCTGCCGCCGTGGTGCTCGTCATCACCGAGGGCGGTCAGCGCGTCGAGGTCGTTGTCGATGCAGGGGCTTCCGAAAATCTCTGCCCTTCCGGCTGCTTCATGACGACGCCCGACGGCGACCGCATCGGCCTCGACGGCGGCGAGACGATCGACATCATCAAGGGCTCGGCCGTCGTCAAGTAAGGCTGCGGCCACGCGGCTAAGGCTCTCCGCGCACCAGCGCCGTTTGCGCCGGCACGGGCATCCGCATCAGCGGCCGGATGGCGAGGAATGCCGCCACGGCCGCGGCGCCGAGCGCGGCGGTAATCGACAGCGACCAGGATACGCCGATATTGCCCATCAGGAAGGCCAGCGCGAACGGCGCCGTCGAGGAGACGGCGAGGCGGGCCGACATCACTTTTCCCTGTCGCTGGCCATAGCCCTCGCTTCCGAAGAGTGCCAAGGGCAGCGTTCCCTGCACAATGCTGCTGAGGCCGGAGCCGAGGCCGAAGATCACGGCGAAGACCACTGCGCCGGGAACCGACGGCGCCGTGAGGAGGAGAATGACGAGAGCCGCCGGCAGGAGCACGGCGGAGATGACGGCGAGCATCAGCTGCGGCAGGCTGCCGCCGAAGACCATGTTGATGAAGCGGCTCAGCACCTGTGACGGGCCGAAGAGCGTGCCGACCATCACGGCCATGGCGCCGAGTCCAAGCGCCGACATGACCGGCACCATATGGACCAGAAGCGCAGCGTTGACGAAGCTTTCCAGCGCAAAGCCGGTCACCATCAGGATGAAGGCCGGCGTGCGCGCAGCGGCGGGAAGGCTGGGTTCGATATGCCTGGTCGCACCGCTCTTCTCGCCCGTGCTGTTATGGCCTGCACTGCGCGCCAGCCAGGCATGAATGGGAAGGCAGACGAGCAGATTGATCGCGGCGAAGATGAGATAGACGCTCTGCCACGAGAAGTGGGCATGCAGCGCAGTGGTGATCGGCCAGAAGATGGTCGAGGCGAAACCGCCGATCAGCGTGAGATAGGTAATGCTGCGCTGGGCGACGCGCGGCCGTATCTGAACGAGCAGGGCGAAGGCCGCGCCATATTGCACGAGGTTCGACGCCGTCTCGACGGCGATCAGGGCGATGACGAAGGCGGCCTTGCCGGGAGCAAAAGCGCAGCCGGCAAGCGCAATTGCCGCGATCACCGAGCCAAAGGTCATGACCCGGCCGGCGCCGAAGCGGTCAATCCACCTGCCCATCGCGGGTGCTGCCAGGCCGCCGATCAGCAGCGCCGCCGACAGCGCCCCGAAGATCCATTCCGCCGACCAATCGAGCCCGCGCGCCATGTCGGGCGCGAGGATGCTGAAGCTGTAATAGAGGGTGCCGTAGCCGATGACCTGCGTCAGGCCGAGCGCGAGAATGGCTGCAATGGGCGGCCGTTCGGAAGCGGCGGGCGTCATATGGATTTGAGACCCACGCGCCGTTCAAGCTTGTCGGCTTCTTCCTGGCGCTCGCTGTAGCGGTCGGTGAGATAGGCAGAGGCGTCGCGCGTCAGCCATGTGAATTTCACCAGTTCCTCGCAGACGTCCACGACGCGGTCGTAAAAGGATGAGGGCTTCATGCGCCCATCGCTGTCGAACTCCTGGAAAGCCTTTGCCACTGACGACTGGTTGGGAATGGTGATCATCCGCATCCACCGGCCGAGGATGCGCATCTGGTTCACGGCATTGAACGACTGCGATCCGCCGGATACCTGCATGACGGCGAGCGTCTTGCCCTGCGTCGGCCGGACCGAACCCACCGACAGCGGTATCCAGTCGATCTGCGCCTTCATGATCCCGCTCATTGCGCCGTGTCGCTCGGGGCTGACCCAGACCTGGCCTTCCGACCAGGCCGACAGTTCGCGCAATTCCTGCACTTTGGGATGGGCGACCGGCGCTCCGTCGGGAAGGGGTAGGCCCTCGGGGTCGAAGATCCGCACTTCGCAGCCGAAGTGATCGAGCAGCCGCGATGCCTCATGCGCGAGGAGACGGCTGTAGGATACGGCCCTCAGCGAGCCGTAGAGGATGAGGATGCGCGGTTTATGCGTCGAGAAGGGCGGCCGCAAGGCCGCCGGATCCGGCTGACGAAGATGGGCCGGCGAAGTTGCCGGCAGGTCAGACAATGCGCTTGCCTTCGGCATCGAGCACCTTCTCGCCATCCTCCTTGGCGAAGGCGCCCTTATGCGTCTCCGGCAGGATTTCCAGAACCACCTCGGAAGGCCGCGACAGCCGTGTGCCGAGCGGGGTGATGACGAAGGGCCGGTTGATCAGGATCGGCTGGGCGAGCATGGCGTCGAGCAACTGGTCGTCGCTCAGATCGGGATTGCTGAGGCCGAGTTCGGCGTAGGGCGTATCCTTCTCGCGCAGGGCCTGGCGCACGGTCAGGCCGGCATCGGCGATCATCTTGACCAGCTCCGCGCGTGACGGCGGCGTGTTGACGTATTCGATGATGTCGGGCTCGATACCGGCATTGCGGATCATCGCCAGCGTGTTGCGCGACGTGCCGCAGGCGGGATTGTGGTAGATGGTGACGTTCATAGCTTCGCCTCGGAGGATAGGGTTGACGATGTCTCGGCTGGCTGCAACAGCCAGGTGAACAGGAGGAGGGCTGCGACCGCACCAACGATTTCGGTAAGCCAGAACCCCGGAAGGTCGATCGGCCGGATCCCGGAGAAAGTGTCAGTCAGGGAGCGGGCGAAGGCCACCGCCGGATTGGCAAACGAGGTCGAGGCGGTGAACCAGTAGGCGGCGGTGATGTAGAGCCCGACCAGCCATGGCACGGCCTTCTGCTCGAAGCGGATGCCGGCGAGAATGACTGCGACGAGGCCGAAGGTCGCAATCCCCTCGGAAAACCATTGCGCGCCGCCGGTGCGGACCTTGCTCGACAATTCCAGAAGCGGCAGGTTGAACATCAGATGGGCGCAGATCGTGCCGGCTACGCCGCCGGCAAACTGCGCCAGCACGTAGCCGCCAAGGTCGCGTTTCGGCAGCGAGCCCGACATGGCGAAGATCAACGAGACGGCCGGGTTGAAATGGGCGCCGGAAATCGGCCCCAGCACGGTGATCAGCACGACCAGGATCGCGCCGGTCGCCAGCGTATTGCCGAGCAGGGCGAGCCCGACATCCGCCGTCAGCGATGTCGCCATGATGCCCGAGCCGACCACGGTTGCGACCAGCATGGCGGTGCCGAGCGCCTCCGAGACCAGTCGGCGCGATAGATCGTAAGAAGCCATCAGCCGGCCCCTGCCGGTTTTGCGGTCGTGCCTTCCATCGCGCCGATCTGACGCAGATGCGATTCCAGCGCCAGCTTGTCGATCGAGGCCAAAGGCAGGCTGAGGAAGGCAATGATCCTGTTTTTCAGGAAACGGGCGGCCTGTGCGAAGGCACGGCCCTTCTCGACCTCGCTGCCCTCGACGGTGGCCGGATCCTCGACGCCCCAGTGAGCGGTCATCGGATGGCCGATCCAGACAGGGCAGGCTTCGCCGTGGGCGGTGTCACAGACGGTGAAGATGAAATCCATCTCCGGTGCGTCGGGCTTGGCGAACTCATCCCAGCTCTTCGAGCGGAAGCCGGTTGCGGGATAACCCAGCGCCTGCAGTTCCTTCAGCGCCAATGGATTGACTTCGCCCCTCGGCTGGCTGCCGGCGGAATAGGCCTTGAACCGGCCCTTGCCCTCGGTCTCCAGGATCGACTCCGCCAGGATCGAGCGCGAAGAATTGGCAGTGCAGAGAAAGAGCACATTGTAAACGCGGTCTGTGGTCATTGCAGTTCCTCCTTGGTTGTAGGTGCACAGCATGCGGCGACGGCGGCGGCGGGCGCGCAGATTTCGGCGTTCCCTCCGCAGCAATCCTCCATCAGAAAACGGATCAGGCCGCCAAGCGCCTCGTAATTGGCGGTGTAGATGATCGAGCGCGATTCACGCTGCTGGGTGATTAGCCCGGATCGTTCCAGCTCCTTCAGGTGGAAGGAGACGTTGGACGGCGAAACCTCGGCCTTTTCGGCGATAGAGCCCGCCGCCATTCCGTCAGGACCCGAGACGACAAGCATGCGAATGATCTGGAGGCGCGTTTCCTGCGAAAGCGCGCCGAACGCGGCGAGGGCTTGACGTTGATCCATATTTCAATAATCCTTGAATCGTTGAAACGAGGATTAGCGCAGATGAATGCCATCGACAACAATAAAATTCAGGCGGAGGAGATAAACCTCGGCCTGCTGCTTGATGCGCTCTCCGGCAACAAGGACGCGCCGCTGGTTTTTTACTACGACGGCCGGCCGGTGAAGCCGGGCTATCATATCACCGAGGTCAAGGCAGGCCAATTCTCAGCGCTTGATTGCGGCGCCAATCCGGAAGCATGGACGGAGATATTCATCCAGCTCTGGGACATCGACGAGGGTGAGCGCACGCATATGCCGGCCGGCAAATTCCATGCGATCATCCTAAAGGTGGCGGAGCATGTGCAGCTCGACGGTACCGCCAAGCTCACGTTCGAAGTCAGCGACGGCGTGCGGCCGATGCAGCTTTATTGCGCGGCAATACCGATCTTGCGCGGCGGGGCCGTGCATGTCGACCTTTCGCCGCGGCCGGCAAGCTGCAAGCCGCGCGACCGCTGGCTCGCCGCGGAGATCAGAAAGGCTGCGGCCTGCTGCGGTCCGTCGGCGACGGGGAGCGGCTGCTGTGCGTAGAGACCTGCGGGGATCGGGCAACAGCCGAGCGGTCCGCGTGTCCTGCGCTCGCTTGCCATCAGGCATTGACTGAGGCGTGGGCATCCCACCATCTGAGCACCCGCATCGCCCGGAGCGTGATCCAGCGCGAGGGCTGACCCTCTCCCTCGTCGATCTCGAACCAGACACGCCCCGGCAGGGTCCAGTCGAGCGGCCATCTGCCGTTCTGAAGGCGGCGGCAGCGAAGATGGTCGATCGCCTCGCCGAGGCGCGGATCGGGGGCGGAGCCGGTGAGGAGGGCGCTTGACCTGAGATAGTCGAGGGCGCGAGGGATGTCGTAGCGCCAGCGGTTCGGGTGCAGGAAGTGCAGGAAGCGTTCGTCGGCCGGCTCGCCGGTGCCGAGACGGCGGAAGAGGTTGCGCTTCAGCAGAAATTCCTCGCCCGTTCTGCGTGCCTCTCGGGATTGCGGCGTACCGCCGGTCGCTCGCTCGAACTCCAGCAGGCCTTCCAGCACGTTGATGGTGCTGGCAAAGGACGATCGAATGGAGCCGTTGCACCGTTCGCAATTCCAGCCGCCATCCTCGAGGCGTTCGCCGGTCAGCCTCTCGACAATGGAGGAGACGTCGACACCGAAATAGGCGCCGTCGGCGACGGTGCGGCCGTTGATGCACTCCTCCACTTCGCCCTTCCAATAGGACTGGCCGCCCTCTTCCCAATGGGCATTGGCGCCGATCAATTCGACGGTGCGCCTCACCCGCTCACAGGCGGGATCGAGACCGAATTCCCGCAGTTGCGAAAGGGAAAAGGTCGTGGCCGTCCAAGGCTGGCCGCACTCGCGCCACTCACAAGGGTCAAAACCGGCGGGCAGGAAGGCGCCGCCTGCCCATTGCCCGTCCTCGTCCTGGCAGGCAAGCAGCATTGCGCCCCAACCTTCGGTCTCCACTTTCGCCCGCTCGGCCATCCATTCCCGCTGCGGGGCGTCAAGCAGGTCACGCATGACCTGCCATCGGATCGACGGGTCGGAGTCGAGAAGCCATTCGATCACCGGGTCGGATTGGGTCATGGGAAACCTCTCGGCGCGGCGTTTCGCGCCTGATTTCTTAATCATATCTGCAAGAAAATCGGCAGCGGCGCCATCGGGTCGTCTCTTCGTTTTCGTATCCACAGTGCTGATTAATAATTAGTCAAATCAATTGGTGTATCCGTTGGAATTGGGGACGGATTTTACATTAAAGGTTTACGATGGCGTTTTTAGGTATTTCGGGGATGCAATATTCCGGAGAGATGTTTGCCGGCGCGCGAATTATTGTCGCCGAAGATTCAAACGTGTTCACTTCGATGATCAGCAAACGCCTCAAGGAGTTGTTCGACATTGACGTCGAGATCTGCCGCAACTTCGAGGATCTGCAATATTCCTACGACAAATCTTCCGATCCGATCACGCTGGCGATCTCGAACATCAATCTGCCCGGCGCCGAAAACGGCGAAGCGCTCGAATATCTGGTCGATCTTTCCATTCCCACCATCGTCTTCACCGGCACCTTCCACGACGGCATGCGCGACAAGCTGATGGCCAAGGACATCGTCGATTATATCCTCAAGGACAATATCTTCGCGGTCGATCTGCTGGCGGAATCGATCTGCCGGTTCCTGACCAATCATCGCCACCATGTGCTGATCGTCGACGACAGCGCGACGGCGCGCGCGTTGTTGTCGAGCCGGCTGAAACGCTATAATTTCCGCGTCAGCGTTGCCGAGAGCGGCGGCAAGGCATTGGAGATCCTGAAGGCCAATCGCGATATCGGCCTGATGATCACCGACTACAACATGCCCGATATTGACGGCTTCGAACTGACGCGGCGCATCCGCGCCAATATCGGCTCGCACGAGCTGCGCATCATCGGCGTTTCGTCCTCATCGAACCGGCTGCTTTCGGCGCGGTTCCTGAAAGCCGGCGGCAATGATTTCATGCTGCGCCCCTTCATCGACGAGGAGTTCTACTGCCGCGTCAACCAGAATCTCGATACGCTCCTGCAAATTCAATCGATGCGCAAGGAGCGGGCGGTTGCCTGACGGCCCTTCCAGCATCGGCGCCGCGACGGCGCGGGAGATGACGGCGGGCAACCGTCAACGAATTTCTGCAATTACAAGTAACACTCACATTTGTCCCCTTCACGCGCATAGGCCTCTCGGTTATCGTCCGCCCCGCCGGGGAGGGGGCCGAGTCGAGCCCGTCGGGCGCAGGGGGGAATAGCGGCTGTGGCTTTTCAAGCGGATTTTCAGCGGGATGGAATCGGGCTGCGCTCCGGCGGCCTCAAAATACTTCTGGTTGAAGATTCCCGGATGTTTTCCGCCGTGCTCTGCCACCGATTCCAGACGGAACTTGGGCTTGCCGTCAAATCCTGCTCGTCGCTGAAAGCGCTTCGCCGGGAGCTTGCCGACGACGGTCACGGCTACACCATGGCCGTCGTCGACCTCAACCTGCCGGATTCGCCCTATGGCGAGGCGCTCGACTGCACGATCGAGCACGATATCCCGGCGATCGTCTTTACCGCCACGTTCGATCTCAACACGCGCAACAGGATCATGGAGCGCAATGTCATCGATTACGTGTTGAAGGACAATGAGTTCGCGCTCGACAATCTGGTCGCTACCGTCCGCCGGGCGATCTCCAACCGCAAGACGCGGGTGCTCGTCGTCGACGATGTCGTCTCGGCACGCCAGGTGCTCGTCGACCTCTTGAAGGCGCAGCAATATCTCGTCGTCGAGGCAAGCTCGGGACTCGAGGCGCTGGCCGCTCTCGAAGCCTACAGCGACATCGAACTCGTCGTCACCGATCACCATATGCCCGATATGAGCGGTTACGAGCTGACGCGGCGCATCCGCCATCGCTTCGGTTCGGACCGGCTGCGTGTCATCGGCGTGTCTTCGTCCAACGACCGCATGCTGTCAGCCAGTTTCCTGAAGGCTGGCGCCAGCGATTTCCTCTACCGGCCCTTCGTCGCCGAGGAGCTGCAATGCCGCATTGCCAACAATGCCGAGACGCTGGCACAGATGCGGCAGCTGAGGGCGGCGGCGGCATGCGACTACCTGACCGGCCTCTACAATCGCCGTTATTTCTATGACAACGGCCCGAAGCTGGTGAACGAATGCCTGCGGCTGAAAGTGCCGAGTTCAGTCGCCATCCTCGATATCGACCATTTCAAGCGTCTGAACGATACCTACGGTCACGAGATCGGCGACAAGGTGCTGAAGGCGGTCGCGAACCGGCTGTTTACGATCTTTGATGGCAGCGACAATCTTCTCTCGCGGCTTGGCGGCGAAGAATTTGCCATCCTCTTCCCGCAGATGGATTCAGCTGCTGCGACCAAGCTTTGCGATGAGATCCGCTCGGATATATCGCGGTTGAAGGTCACCGCCGACGACGAGGACCTCGGCGTCACGATCTCGATCGGCATTGCCGAGATCGGCGGCTACGAGACCTTCGAGAATTATTTGAACGCCGCCGACCAGTTCCTCTACATGGCCAAACACCGGGGCCGCAACCAGGTCTATTCCGACGCCAGGATGACGGAGGAGGCGGCGCAGTAGGCTGGGCTGTCGCCACTGGTCATCATCCTCGGCCTTGTGTCGAGGATCTGCCGCCCTATCAACCCATGGTGAGATGCTCGGCACAAGGCCGAGCATGGCGAAGGAATGGTCAGCTTCTTGTGTTGCGGCCACCTCAGGCGGCGACCGCCTGCCTTGCCGTCGCCATGGTCATCTTGCGCTCGGCGCGCTCCTGCTGCGGCGAGCGATGGTAGAGTTCGCGATAACACTTGGAGAAATGCGAGGCCGAGACGAAGCCGCAGGCGACGGCGACTTCGACGACGGGCATCGAGGATTGCACCAGCAGGTGGCGGGCGCGGTCGAGGCGGATTTCGAGATAGTAGCGGGCGGGCGAGCGGCCCATCTCCTGGCGGAACAGCCGTTCGATCTGGCGCCGCGAAAGGCCGGCACCGTCGGCGATCTCGATCAGCGACAGCGGTTCGGCCAGATTGCCTTCCATCAGCTCGATGATCGACAGCACCTTGGCATTCTGCACGCCGAGGCGGGCGCGCAGCGGCAGGCGCTGACGGTCGTGCGGATTGCGCACGCGGTCGGTCAGGTGCTGTTCGCAGATGCGGTTGACGAGGCTTTCGCCGAAATCCTCGCCGACGAGGTTCAGCATCATGTCGAGCGAGGCGGTGCCGCCGGCGCAGGTATAGAGATTGCCGTCGATCTCGTAGAGATCGGCATAGACCTCCGCCTGCGGGAAGGCTTCGGAGAAGCCCGGCAGGTTTTCCCAGTGGATGGCGCAGCGCTTGCCGTTCAAGAGCCCGGCCTGGGCCAGCACATGTGCGCCCGTACAGAGGCTGCCGACGGCAACGCCGCGATTGTAACATTCGCGCAGCCAGGCATTGACCGATTTGTTGTTGAACTGCTCGACATCGATGCCGGAACAGACGAGCACCATGCCCGGCCGGTTTTCGCCGCCGAGATGGCGGCGCTCCTCGGCGAGCGAGGAATTCGCCTCGACGCCGATGCCGCAGGAGGAATAGACTTTTTCCCCGTCGAGGGAGGCGAGCCGCCAGGTATAGGCCTGATAGCCGAGCATGCGATTGGCGATGCGCAAGGTGTCCACGGCCGCCGAGAAGGGCAGCATGGTGAATTGCGGTACCATAAAGAAGACCAGTGAACGCTTCTTGATCTGCATCCTGTTCATAGCGAAATCCATGCTCGAGGGACGATGACATATTCGTTGCGCGGAATGCGTCGCGCCGATGTCCTGAAAGCGACACTGGCATGGAAAAATGCGGCCGGGAAGAGCAAATATGCGACATTGACCGCGATTTGACCGGCCAAGTCCCGGGCGAGGGCGCCGGCGGGGTGGAAGAGAGCGTACAGCCAACCGAAAGTCAGGGGCTGAAGTGCAATGGGAAACGAGATGGCGGACACGAAAAAGGCGGCGTTGCAAGATGCAGACGCCGCCCTCATCTCAGGAGGAATGTCGCATTCATTACATGGTCCGGTGTTTGCTGTCGTCGGTGCTCGGCCAGCCGATATCCTTGCGGACGTCGAACGGCATGGCTTCGATTTCGCGGGCAGTCTGCCAGCGGGTCCAGGCAAGCACGAGCTTGTGGGCATAATGGCCCAGATCGAAGCGGCCTTCGCTGGAGGTGAGGGTCTTGCCACCACCCCGATAGGTGAGCGTGGTCATTTTTCGGTTCCTTTCTTGAGCCGGGACATGGTCGCGATGGGAGGTTCGTCCTTGTCCATGCAGCTAATATGGGCCTCGCGAACCCATCATTCAAACGAATAGAGTTTATGGATAACATCAATGATTTTGAATGATCCGCGCGCTCCCGGGGGTAGCGTTGAGATCGGTCGGAGCGGCGAATGGCATGCCGAACCGCACTCAACATCGAGCGCTTGGCCTTCTTGCGACAAGTGATACAGTTGAATTTCGGTCGTTCACCTGGACAATACGAAAAGGGAATTATTCCATGGCAGACCAGAAGCGCCCGCTGCAGCCTGGAGATTCCGCGCCCGCGTTCACGCTGGCCACGGCCAACTTCGACGGAACGGTCTCGCTCGCCGACTTGAGCGGTCGCCCGTTCTTGATCGGCTTCTTTCGCGGGCTGCACTGCCCGTTCTGCCGGCGTCAGGTAGAACAGCTCGCCAGCGTGCAGCCGTCCCTGCGCGCCGCCGGGTTGGAGACGGTGGCCGTTATCAACACGCCGGTGGAGCGCGCCCGTCTGTATTTCCGCCACCGGCCGACGCCGGTAACGCTTCTGTGCGACCCCGACTGCCGCACCCATCGCGCCTACGGCGTGCCGCATGCAGAGTTCTTGCCCGAGGGGAGCAGTGAACAGCTCGAATGGCCATATGGCGCAACGATGGCGCAATTCCAAGCGGCACGCATCAACCCGACCGGCGAGCTGCCAGAACCGGTACAGCCGATGGAAGCCAACACGATCCTCAATGCCAAGGACCGCTTCGAGCTTGATGAAACCGATAACGCAATATTCGAGAAGCACGCTACTCAGCTTGTCGGGCACTTCCTGGTCGATGCGAACGGCACCATCGGCTGGGCACAAATCGAAGCGCTCGACGGACCGAACAGCCTCTGCATCTTTCCGACCGCGGCGGAGATCATCACTGCCGCCGGCAGCCTTGGACGCTGACCTGCAGCGAACCGTCCGCCAGCGTTGCTGCACGATGTCGAATGAGGGCGACGACCCATATGGGCCGCCTGCATATTGCTGTCCGTCCAAAAGACAACAGCTTCGGCGCGCGGGGGTGCACCTGCTTAGCCGGCATATCCTTGATGCCAACTCTCGAACTCATAGACAGTTCGAACCCCATGATCCATAACGGCTTCATACACGAGTGCGCTCGAAATCTTATCCTTCGTCTGGGGACGCTCAGCCAGGGCTTTTTTGATCCGCAGGATCGTTTCGCGATCCTGATCGTTCATGCGCGGCATCAGCGTCTTCAGGTGCGTGAGATCGGGTTGCCTGTCCGGCTGGTCTACCAGCCAGATATCGATGGTCCACATCGACTGGTTCTGCGCGCGAACCGATAGCCAGAGATAAAGCCCATCGGGATATTTGTCCGGCTCGGTGTTCCATGCGCCAGTGTCATTTCGAAAACGAACCGCGACGACGCTGTCGGTCATCTGCATAAGACGAGCGCCGATACCCGCGAATGCTTCGAGAGCGCCAGCATCCAGCCTGGGACAAGACACCGTTATGTCGACGTCTCGTCGAACCATAAGCCCCATGGCCGAACTGCCCACACGGATAGGGTTCCCGATAGCCTCGAGGAGTTCGTCAAGGTGTAGCTGCCGGACGATTTCGTCGGCTTCGGCTTGCAGCTGTCGTTGGGCTTCCAACAGGTCCGACATGCCCTTTTCTCCACTCGCTTTACCGCTCGGCCGCAGCCTTTCGGGTGCTGGCGAGAAAATACCCCGATCGGCAAGCGACGCTCAATGTGGTCGTGCGAACCGTTCAATCGCCGCTGCCAGGTCGTCGTAGTTTTCGACAATAATATCCGCGCCGGATCGCAACAGGCTTTCACCATGATCTGCCGAGCAATGGTTGCCAGCGGTAAAGCCGATGACACGCATGCCAGCCGCTTTGCCTGCAATGACGCCGTTGACGCTGTCTTCGACAACGACGCACTCGTGCGGGAGCGCGTTCATCGCCGTGGCTGCATGGAGAAAGAGGTCCGGGGCAGGCTTTCCATTTGCGACCAGATCACCTGAGAAAATATGCGGATCGAACAGATCGATCAATCCAACATGCTGCAATTTCCAACGCAACCTTGTGGAAGGGGTGCTGGAGGCTACGCACCGCAGGATGGCGATTTTGTTTATCCCTTGCCGCGCGAACGGTATTTCCGCCAAATCGGCTTCCAATCTCACTGTCGATATGCGGTCGATTTGAGCATAAAAATCGCGTGGAAGAGGAGCTCCGGTTTTCGCCTCCACGCAAGTCTGAAGCTTCGCTTCCCACATACCGGGAGAGAGCCCCATGAATGACTGCATGTAGGCTTTCCGTTCAAAACCAGCGCCGATGGATTCCAGAAATTCGAGTTCGGCAGCGAGATAAATCTCCTCGCTATTCACAAGGACGCCATCGCAGTCGAAAATAGTCAGTTTCATCAGGCGCACCTTGGCAGTCTATCAAAGCGAGTATCCAGCTTGGCATCTCGATAGCGCGATGGAAAGCCCTGCTTCCGGCCTTGATCGCAAACTGTTGGTCGGTCTTGTTAATCGGAGTTTGTCAGAGACGGAAGCTCCTCCGCCTACAGGTTCGCAATCCGCAGATACCATCTCAGGCAGATCGCGGAAACCCGTGAGGGCCGTCCTCGGCTCGTCAGATATCTGCCGACCTCTCAATGCGCGGCGGCCGGCGTGATGATGCCAAGACCGCCAAGCCCTGTGACCATCAGTTGGACCGCGACCGCGGTCAGCAGAATGCCGAAGACGACCTCCGAGACGATCATGCTGGCTGGCTTCATGCGCTTGGCGAGCTTGTCGATATTGGTGAACACCAGATAGTCGAATGCGCCGATCAGCAAGATCAGACCGGTGACGAGTATCGCACTGGCGATCGAGACGACTTCGCCGGAGGCGATGATGATGACTGTGATGCCGACAGGATTGAGCAGGTAAGGGACGGCAAGCGGAAACACGGCCAGCTTCTCCGGGTCGACCGGAGTCGCAAGCTCGTCGTGCGGCTTTTCGGTTGGTCCCGATGCCATCTTGATTGCGATGAGCGCGAGGATGATGCCGCCGGCGACGGCGACGGCGCCGCCCGTGATGTGGAGAAGCCGCATCAGCAGAGCGCCGGTGGCGAAAAGGATCAGCGCCGTGACGACGGCGATCAAAACCATCTGGCGGCCGATGCGCAGCTTGGTTTCGGTATCGAAGGCGTGTGTCTTTTCCAGAAACGGCACCAGGGCGATCTTCGGCCCCATGCCGATCAGAAGCAGCAAAAGAAGTTTTCCGACGAGTGCGGCATCGATGACTGTGAAATCCATGGAACCTACCCTCTATAATTTACGACACGAAAATCGGCGCCCTCTCCAGTCTGGCGGGACGAAAAGAAACAGACGCACTCGCCGGTCATTCCGCGAACCGCTCAGCGCGGGCACACGTCCCAGAAGCCCGTCGTCTTGGCGGGCGAGGTGTAGTACCAGCACTGGCCGGGCTGAGGCGGCGTACCCGCCAACGAGACGGCCGCAGCGCCGGCGACGAAACCGATGGCGGCGCCTGCGGCGATGGCGGTACCCGGGCGCCAATAACGGCGAGGGGTGACGACGACGACGCCGCGCCGGACGGGCGGTCGAACAACAGGACGGGTGCGTCCGACCGCTGCGCAGCCGCGTGGCCCACAGGCCGCTGCGCCGCAGCCTCTCGGGCCGCACGCCGCCACGCCGCGACGGGCGGCTTCGGCCGTCGCGGGAACGAGGACGGGCGCACAAACCGTCATGAGGATGGCAAGTGTCGCAAGCAGGTGCGACAGGATGGCCAGGATCTTCATGTCATTTCCTCCCATTGCTCTCATGTTTCGTTTCCTCAAAACTATCCCTCAGGCCGGACCTGCGGCGATCGCCGCGTTATGCGCCGCGATCGTCTGCTGGGCGGCGGCGGCGACGGCGTCGTCGTTTCCGCCCGCGACCTGAACGGTCGGCACGGCGATCTTGATGCCGTTTTCGTTGAACGCCTCATGGATCATCCGCAGGGCTCGCCGTTTAAGCGTGAACTGCTGGCCCGGAAGCGTCATGACTTTCAGCCGCAGGAGCAGGCCTGAATCGCCCATGCTTTCAATTCCCTGCATCTTCAGCGGCTCGATCGTCGTGGACTTGAACTCCGGATCCTCGAACAGTTCCAGGCCGATTTTCTTGATGATCTTGCGAGCCTTCTCGATATCGGAATCGTAGCTGACGGCGATCGTCATCTTCTCGATCACCCAGTCGCGGCTCATATTCTGTATCGCCCCAAGCTCGCTGAAGGGGACGATGAAGACGGCGCCGCGGTGGTGCCTGAGTTTGACGGAGCGCAGGCTGAACGACTCGACGGTGCCCTTGTAGCTGCCGCTCTGGATATATTCCCCCACGCGGAAGGCGTCGTCGAGCAGGTAGAACATGCCGCTGATGACGTCCTTGACCACCGTCTGCGCCCCGAAGCCGATTGCGACGCCGACCACTCCTGCGCCTGCGATCAGCGGGCCGATTTCAACGCCGAGCGACGACAGGGCCATCATGATGGCGACGGCCGAAAAAAGGATCATGACGAAGTTGCGCAGGATCGGCAGCAGCGTTCTGAGACGCAGGCGCCGCCGCTCCCGTTCGCTGCCGATTTCATGGGTCGCCTCGGTGTCGCCGAGCTTGCGATCGATCAGCACTTTCACGATGTTCCAGGCAAGATCGACGATCATGAGAATGATCCCGGCACTGAGAAGGCCGCGCACCAGGCGCAGAAGCGGGGAATCCTGCGTCGTCATCTCAGTGAGCCGCACATCCAGCGCACCAGCGAGCAGAATGATGGCTCCAACGATCAGTGTCGCCCGGATGCCGCGCTCCACGATCACCGAGGCGACCGTTCCTGTCTTGTGGCCGCCCTCTTCGGCTGAGGAAGGGCGAAGGATATTGTTGACCGACGCGTTGGTCAGGGCGATGGCGCAGGGCAGCGCCGCGCAGGCCAGCGCAATCCAGAACAGCCGCATGGCGCCGACCACCCACAGCAGCCAAAGGGTGACGAAATAGACTGTCCACAGCCAGTTCCGCACCCGCAGACTGATCCGCCTCGGCGGGCCGGCTGATAGTTGCGATGGCCGCCTCCAGACGGCTTCGACACCGATGACAAGGAGCACGAGGCCGAGGGAATAGGCGGCCAGCTGCCGGACCGGGAGGGAAAAGCCGAGCGTGCCCAACAGGCGGATGGTCACCCAGCCAAAGGCAAACCAACCGACGAGATAGCTCAGGCGCTTTGCCCAATGGCGGGCCGCCTCGTTTCCAACCGGGACGACACGAAAGCCGTTTTCTGCCTCGGCCCGGGGTGCCAGAAACACATCGAAAAGTGCGCTCGCCAGACGGAAGACGACGATCGCCAACAGGTATCCGACGACGATTTCTCTGATGATCGGCGGCCATTGGAACAGCAGGAAGAAGCCGATGCTGCCAAGGCCGAACGAAAGAACATAGCATGCCGCCCACAGAAGCCTCGCAGCCAGCGCGGTCATTCTTTCGAGAACCGTTCGATAGGGCGCGCGGGCCATCCATGACCGCCAGCCCGCGCTGATCGACCGGAACAGCCACTGCGCGGCCAATCCGGCGGCGATAAAGGCGATGATCAAGACGATCGGCCGCGTCCCGCCATTTGCCTGAATGTCGCCTTCGAGTGCACTCCTGCCCCGGGTCGCTTCCGAGGGAAAGGAATTGACGGCTCCGAGAAGGCCTGCGGCGTGCGCGCGGAAGCGTGTTGCGAATTCGGAAAATGAAGGGTCGCGGTTCGGCGTTTCCGGCGGCGGCTCTGTCGCATCCTTGGCGGCTTGCGACTGCTGCTGGAGGAAGCGCTGGACGTCGGGATCCGCAAGCATGCCGATAAAGCGATGAACGCTTTCAGGCTGCGGGCTCACAGGTGTCGTACCCTGGGCCACGGCGATCGAAGCCCAAAGGAGAGCGGAAGCCAGGGCAGCCGCCATGGGAAGCGGCACAACCATGCGGATCCTGGAGAATAAAGTCATTTTCCACCCTGATCTATGAACCGGTCCCCGAACCGCAGCGGAAAGGATCAGGCCCGCCGCGTTAACCGCCGCGGCGCTCAACGCGGCACCGAGGTCAGACTATGCGAAGATGAGACGGCTTACCCGTATGATCGGGTATGTTACGGTCGGGGAGACGGCATCAGCGGGGTTGCGGGTCCGAGGTGCCCGTGGCAGTCGACGCCATTTTTTCCGGATCGGGCACTGCCAGCCCCGCCTTCCGAAGCCCTTCAATCAGCCGATCGCGATCGCCAGGCTGCATGTTACGCATCGCCAGTTCGGCGAGAATGTTCGGCAGGAAGTCAGGCCGCATGCTGACGAAAACCTCTCCCTCCCGGCGGGCCTCGTCCGTCATGCCGGCCTCGGCATAGATGATGGCGGCGACAGCATGGAACAGAGGGAACTTCTGCATATTGGCCTGTCGTATCTCCAGCACCGCGGTCTGGTTGTCGTGAAGCATGTATGCGGCCAGAGCCCGTGTTCCATGATAGAAGCCGCCACCACCCGGATTGAGGTCGATGGCTTGGTCGAGGAGGGCTGCGCCGCGCTGCCACTGGCCACCGATCGCGAGCCGCGTTCCGAACTCACCCATCAGTTCTGTGTCGTTGGGATTCGTGGCGAGCGCCAGTTCTCCGACGCGAAACGATTCAGAAAGCTGTCTGTCGAAGAACAGCACCGTCATCAGTGCTTGAAGTCCGCGGGTATTGCTCGGATCGATTTGCGTTGCGCGTCTGGCGGCATCGAGTGCGCGGTGTATGGCTGCGTTCTGGTTTGCTGTTGGATTGAACTTGTAGCGATCTTCATCGAGGTAGACGATCGACAGCATCGCCCAGGCGGTGGCGTAGTTCGGAAACCGGGCAAGCGCCGTCTCAAGGCAGTTGCGGACTTGCGCATGCGCCTCGACGCTCAGTTCCGAACGATACGCATAAAAGCGCAAGGTGCACTCATAGGCGCCCAGATCGTCCGGCGGAGGACTTGCGGCGTCGACCTGCGCCATGACCCCGTATGGCTGAGCGATCGCGGTCGCCACCTTTCTGGCGACGTCGGTCTGGATCGCAAACAGGTCTCCCGATGCAAGATCCTTGTCATAATCCTGCGACCAAAGAATCTCGCCGTCTGACGTATCGAGCAATCTGGCCGTTACACGAAGACGCTTGCCCGACGTGCGCACCCCGCCGGCAAGGAGATAGCGCGCGCCGAATTCGGCCCGGATTGCCGATGCGCCGATATCGGCGGGAAGGGACTTGGAGGTCTCGCGCCCGAAGACCTTGATTTCCTTGAACCGTGGCAGGATGGTCATCAATTCCTCGGTCAGGCCGGCAGCATAGAGCTGCGCCTCCGGGCCTTCTCCGAGATTGGCAAAGGGAGCCACCACGAGGGCCGGACGATCGGGCGACAGACTTGCAAGCCGTTCGAGCGGCGGCGCGGGCGACCATGTCCCGATCCAATAGAGCGACATGGCGACTGCGGCGAGGGCGGCAACGCTTGGCAGCAAAAGCCGGCGTGCCTGCCGCCAGCGCCCGGGCGGGGCCGGGGAGGGTATTATTTCGCGAGGTTCTTCGGTGCGCGTGTCGGCCGAGGCCGAGGACGACCAGGTGAAGGTTGGGATATAGCCTCCCTTCGGAATGTCGATCCTGACCGGATCATGCTGCCCAGCGACGAGATAATAACGCTCGAGAGACCGTCGCAGCCGTCCAGCCTCGATCCTGACGACCGGATCGTCCTGGGTGAAGCCGGCATCCCTCCCGAACACTTCGATTGCAATCGAATAGGCTTTTATCCGGTTGCCCCGACCGTTCAGCGTTTCCGAGACGACGTAGCGGAGAAACGCTGCGGCACGACCCACGCCGGGAAATTCAGGGCTGGAGATGACGCGTTCAAGTTGCGCCTGGATCTCGTCGGCCTGAGGCGCAGGTTTTGAGGGAGCCCCCGCAGACCCCTCCGCTGGTATCGACGTCTGCATCTCTGTCCCCAATCCCCCGTTGAGTCACATCAGCCAGACCGTATCTTACAGTAACATACTCCACGAACCGGTCGTCGTCCACGAAGATCGGGATCGACACATCTTGCAGTGGCAGCCTCTCAAATGCGGTCAAGGAGTGAACCATGGACAAAGGGGTGGCCGCAGTCTGTCGGCAGTTTCCAGCCAGGATCAAGACGATCGACGATCTTTCTGCCCGCAGCGAAGACTTCCGGGAAATCTGCAGAGATTTCGCCGACGCCCAATCCGCGCTGAAGAAATGGACCGTCTCAACCGATCCGAAGCGCAATGAGCGCGTTGCCGAGTACCAGGAACTGATCGCAGAACTTTCGAAGGAAATAGAGGGCGCGCTCGACCAGGTTTTGCGGCCACCATCTGTTCGCTGATGCGTGCAACGGGCCGGCGGCAAGCCGTCGGACGGCGTATGTTACGGTTATCTACTTGCGTTTCATCTTGCCGGTCATGACCATTGTGACAAACGTCCGGCGCTGAAACTCTCCGCGCTTTACGCAACGCTTCGGAAGGATATTGTCGTGGTCTCCGAGAACTTGGACGAGCCTGCCATTTCGTCGACGCCGCGCAATCCGCTGCGCAGGATCGCCCTGATCGTCGTCCTGCTGGCGCTCGCCCTGTTCGTGCTCTCCATCTTCATGGAGCGGCGGACGCCATCGACCTCGCAGGCTCAGGTTCAGGCCTATATTGTCGGCATCGCGCCCGAAGTCACCGGCCGGGTCGTGGAAGTCGGGGTTGCCGACAACTCCCGTGTCGAGGCCGATCAGGTTCTCTTTCGTATCGATCCCGAGCGCTATGAACTGGCCGTCAGCGAGGCCGAAGCAGCGCTTGCGAGCGTGGGCCAATCGATCGGGGCATCGACTGCATCAGTCGATGCGGCGCAGGCCAAGCTTGTCCAGATGCAGGCCGACAGAGACAATTTGCGCGATCAATATGCCCGGGCGACCGAACTGGTGAAACGCGGCGTTTTCTCGAAGGCTCGGTTCGATGCAGCCAAATCCGCTTATGATCAGGCGGAGGCTTCCGTTTCGGGGGCGCAGGCCGACCTTGCCAAAGCGAAAGAGCAGCTCGGCCCGTCCGGCAACGACAATCCGCAACTGCGTGCCGCGCTTGCCGGACTGGAGAAGGCGCAGCTCGATCTTGTGCGGACGACCGTCCACGCGCCGTCAGCTGGTGTCGTCACCAACCTTCAGCTCACCATCGGCAAGGTGGTCTCGGCCGGCCAGCCGGCCATGACCTTCATCGACGCCGGTACCATCTGGATCAATGCGGCCTTCAAGGAGAACAGCCTGGAGAAGGTCGCCGTCGGCAATAAGGCGGACATCCTCTTCGACGCGCTTCCCGGCCGGCTGTTTCCGGCGACCGTCGAGAGCGTGGGGTTTGGCGTGTCGCAAGGCAACACGGACCCGAACACCGGATTGCCGACGATCCGGAACGACAGCGGCTGGGTCCAGGAGGCACAGCGGTTTCCTGTCCGGCTCGTCATCAAGGAGGCGCAGTTGCCCAAGGGCGGCATACGCTACGGTTCGCAAGCGACGGTCGTCATCTATACGGGCGACAACCCGGTGACCAATGCGTGGGGATTGCTCTGGATCCGCATCAAATCGGTGCTGACCTATGTCAACTGAGAGCAGTTCTGCGGTCGCGGCGCAGAAACGCAAGGGGTTGCGGGTTGCCTTCGCGGTCTCCATCGGCTTCACCGTCGCAGTCTATGCCGGGGCTATCGTGCCTTTCCTCGCTCCGCTCTTTGCCGCCCAGTTTCTGCTCGGCAGTTCACGCCCCATGCCGCTTGGCAAGACCATCGGCGCGGTGATGGTCATTCTGATCGCCGGGATGGCGATGATGGTTCTGACAAATGTGCTCGGCGACCGTCCGGCGCCCTTTCTTCTGATCCTGGGGCTGACCTATTTTGTTTGCTTCGCCGCGAAGTCGACAGGAAAGGGAGGGCCGGCGATCTTTCTCGTGCTCGTCGTTTCGATCATCGTGCCGTTGCTCGGCATCCTGAACGAGGAGCTCGCCAATTCGATCCTGTCCCTCCTGGTCGCCGGGGTGTTGTCGGGTGCAGTTCTGATGTGGCTTGCCCATGCAGTCTTTCCCGAACCGTTTTCCGAAGAGATCAAAGCGGCGGCGATCGACGAGCGACCGCCGGCCTTGCCCAGGGCGCTGGCAAACACACTTATCCTTCTGGGCTCCGTGGTGATCTGCCTGACGAGCGACAACCTGACCGCCGCGGTGGTCATTCCCATAACCGTGGCCTCGCTGCTTGGGCAGCTTGACGTCGCCGCAAGCGCGCGGGCGGCGATCGGGCTGGTGCTCGTCAATTTCCTCGGCGGCGTGCTCGCCTCCATTGCTTATGCCGCGCTATCGCTGCGCCCCAATCTCCTGTCGATCTTCCTCATCGTTCTCGTCGTCGTCCTCCTCATCGGTGGGCGTGCGGCCGGCCACTCGAAAGAGGCTCGGATGTTTGCCGGTGCCCTGACGATATTCCTGATCCTGTTTGGTCTCGGCGTGTCGCCGCTGCCGGGCAGCGCGGCGGAATCCTTCGCCAGCCGCATGGTCTATGTCGCCGCCGCCTTGATCTATGCGCTGCTGCTGTCCGCGATTGTGTGGCCGTGGACAGAGCGGAAGAAGGCCGGTGCACCGGCGGCTCTTGAGCCGTGATGCCGAAGGCACGCATGCTGCCGCTGTTTCCGACGCATGGGGAGCTAGAAGCTTTGGAACCAAGTCTGCGCCGCGTCGTTGCCGGTTGGTAACTGATAATGATGCAAAGGAGGAAACAATGATTTCCGCAGATCAGATCCGTGAACATATGGAAGTGCGGGCTGCCGATGGTACCCATGTCGGCACGGTCGATCATCTCGACGGTCCTACGCGCATCAAGTTGACCAAGACCGACTCCGAAGACGGCAAGCATCACCTGATTCCGCTGGATTGGGTCGATCACGTGGATGCCCATGTTCATTTGTCCAAGAACGCCCGGGATGTCCGCAGCCAATGGGCCACGATCAACTGACAGTGGCTGCATATCCCTTCGATCGGAACCGATTGAGGGATAAATGCAGCAATTCAAAGAGCTCCAGCGTCCTTCGCGCGTCTGAAAAGACGCGCGTCGCTGTGCTCGGCCGTGGCTTGTGAAGGAGCCCGCCCATGCCGAAGCAATTGAACAAGGGCGACGCCGTAAACTGGAATACCAGCCAGGGAAAGACCGAGGGCAAGGTGGTCAAGAAGCAGAGCAGCCCGACGAAGATCAAGGGTCACGAGGTGAAGGCCTCGGCGGCGAAGCCGCAATATATCGTCGAAAGCGATAAATCGGGAAAGCGGGCCGCGCACGGGCCCGCCGAACTCAGCAAGCGTTGAGGGCCTCACCCCAAGCAGAAGAAGGTTTCGATATGCCAGCCAAAACCAAGGCCCAGCAGAAGGCGGCAGGCGCCGCACTCTCGGCCAAGCGCGGCGAGACGCCCAAAAAGGAACTGAAGGGCGCTTCGAAACAGATGGTCGAGTCCATGAGCGAAAAGCAACTGGAGGAATTCGCCTCAACCAAGAGAAAGGGCAAGCCCGAGCACGTCTCCAAATAGGCCGTCCGGGATCTCAGTTCGTCGTCGATTGCATCGAGAAACCTGCGACGTCATGGACGGAAAGTGCCTTCAAAATCGCCCGCGATGACGCCTCGCGGTCCTTTGCCATCCATCGGAGCTCGAACGTCACGCCTGTTCGGCCATCGCTCGTCGGCCCGTATGCAACAAAGAGGGCACGGCATCCCAACGGGTTCAGCACCGCCGACAAGTCGGGTACATCGACTTCGGAGCTGTGGATGACGAGCGTCGCCTTGCGTTCGCAGGTCAGCCAGGCGTCCAGCTGCTTCATCGGCGACAGGACGATGAAGGCGACAGCCGTCGCCACCGTTCCGGTGACAATCTGGCCACCGCCGAAGCAGAGGCCGACCACCGTCATGAACCACAGGGTCGCCGCCGTGGTGACGCCTGTCATCATGTCGCCGCGCCTGAGGATCGCTCCGCCGCCGAGGAAGCCAACGCCTGTCAGGACGCCAAGGGGGAAGCGCAATACGTCCATCTGCGTGAAGTAGCTGAAGGTTTTCCCGTAGGTCGACAGAAGGAGATTGGCCTGGACCATTGCCAGGCAGGCGGCAAGCGCCACCAGGATCGTCGTCCTGAAGCCGGCCGCATGGCCGCCGCGCTCGCGATCGAGGCCGATAAGGCCGCCGGCGATCACCGTCAGTGCGATCCGTGCGGCGATATCCCACCAGCTCGGTGTCAGCGGCATGCTATCCGTCAGGAACGAAGGCATGTTTCGCTCCAGTCCTTGTCGAAGACATATCGCCGTTCGCCGGGCATTCGATCCTCCTGTGCGTTATGCGGCGATAAACGCTATGGGCGGCAGGACGTTCCCGATGTCGTGGCGGGGAAAGCGGCTGCCGATGGGCAAGATTGGCGGTTCGTCCGCAGTCGGTGTATGTATAGTCTCAACGACTAGGGGGCGCAGGCGCCCTGTTAGTGATCGGCGCACTGCGCCTGACATGGAGTTCTTGATTGGCCGTCGCCTTTACCAAAGAAGAGAGTTTCGAAACCGCGTCGGAAACCCTATTGCCCGACCGTCCGGTTTCGCCGCATCCGAATCTCGTTACGGAAGCGGGGCTGAAGGCTCTCGAACTGCAGTTCCAGCAGGCGCGTGAGGCCTATGATGCCGCGAGCATCATTGAAGATGTGAATGAACGGCGACGGCAGACTGCCAATCCATTGCGTGATCTTCGCTACTTAGCGGCAAGACTTCGCACCGCCCAGCTAATGCCTGACCCTACGTCAGCCGACGTGGTTGCCTTCGGCAGCACGGTGACCTTCCGCCGTGACGATGGGCGCGTGCAAACTTATCGGATCGTCGGAGAGGACGAGGCAGAGCCCAAGGCTGGATCGATTTCCTATGTCTCGCCGGTGGCGCGGCTTTTGATGGGCAAGGCTGCCGGCGATGCCGTGGAGGTGGGTGGCCATGAGCTGGAGATCATCGCCATCGCATAGAGACGGTGCAGAAGGCGGCCACCGGGGAAGCGGAGCCAATCATCGTCATAATTGGTACTGCTGGGTACTTTATTTATGGAGCCTTTACCACCCGCGGCTTAGAAGGTGACTTTCCATCATCGAAAGTCATGTCATGGTCAGCGCAATTTCCAGTTCAGCATCCACCATTTTGAGTTCAGCCGCTTCAACCTCGTCTTCCAGTTCGTCGGATGACCTTGCCTCTCTCGAAGCGCAGCTTGCCGAAAAGCAAGCGGCTCTGTCGCAGACGCAGGACGAGCAAGAGAAGGCGACAATCGAGAAATCGATCGAGACGCTGGAGGCGAAGATCGCCAAGATCGAAGCGAGCGAGAGCGGCAAGGGCCAGGCATCGGCCTCGTCGAAGCCCGCTGCCGCAGCTCCTGGAGAATTCTCCGGCGAGAGCGAGCGCATCGGCACGAAGAATTTCGATGAAACCAGCGAATTCGGCAGCCGTACGGCTTACGTCTGATCGCTCCAGATATTTCTCAGGCGCGATCAAAGGCCCGGGGGATCGGTTTTCGATCTGTCTTTTCCGAGATTGCGCCCTGCCACGCTGATGACTTCGCGCGTCAGCTCCGCCAGTCGATCGGCGGCAAAGCGGTTTATCTGCCAGAACAGGGGAACATCGAGGGGGGTGTCGGCAACCAGTTCGACCAATCGTCCCGACGCGAGATGCTCGCGGGTCAGTTGAGTCGGGTTCATTCCCCATCCCATGCCTGACAGGGTTGCCTCGACAAAGCTTTGCGGCGAGGGGAGCCAATGAGTGGGATAGTCGAGATCGCGTCCGAAGGTCTGGCGGACCCAGGTGCTCTGCAGCCTGTCCTTCTGGCTGAAGGTCAGAGCCGGGGCGTTGCGGATCGCCTCGGCGGTCACACCCTGCGGAAAGTTACGGGCGACGAAGTCGGGCGTTGCCGTCGCATGATAGCGCAGAACGCCAAGCGCGAAACGCCGGCAGCCCCTTATCGGCTTTTCCAGGCTGGTGACGGCCGCGATCACGCGGCCGCGCTGCAGCCATTCGGCGGTGTGATCCTGATCGTCGACGGCGATATTCAACAGATAGGAGGAGTTTCTGGCGAAGGTCGACATCGCTTCCACGAACCAGGTGCCGAGACTATCGGCATTGGTGGCGATCTGAAGCGTCACCCTCTGGCGTGGTTCGCCGGGATCAACGAGCGCGGGCAGGTGGCCGAAGAGCTCGGCTTCGAGCATGCCGACATTTTCCATATGGCGGCACAACCATTCTCCCTTTTCGGTTGCCGTGCACGGCGTGCCTCTAACGACGAGCACAACGCCGAGACGCTCCTCGAGCTGCTTGACGCGCTGCGAAACGGCCGAAGGGGTGACGTTCAGCACGGTCGCGGCGCGTTCGAAGCTCCCTGTCTGGACAACGGTCGCGACGGCACGGAGGGCGGGGTAGTCAAGCATGGATTAGCGCTGCTTAATTGAGGTTAGGTAGATTAAGTAGCCTAATTCTCTTCGCCGGGCTAGCGAAGTCTGGTCGAAGCGAAAGGCGATTGCAGAAGCGATGAATTTTTCAATCTATTTTACCGGCCTGATGATGGGCCTCAGCCTGATTGTCGCGATAGGCGCTCAGAATGCCTTCATTCTCCGCCAGGGCCTGCGCAACCAGCATGTGTTTGCCGTCTGCCTCGCATGCGCGCTGTCCGACGCCGTGCTGATCGTGCTCGGCGTCACCAGCTTGCAGCAGATCGCCAGGCTCATGCCCTGGCTCGATCCGGTCATGCGTTACGGGGGAGCCGTGTTTCTCGTCTGGTACGGCGCAAAAAGCCTCTATTCCGCCTTGCGGTCGAACGCCGCTCTCGCGGCGGCCGAGGCCAAAACGGCAAGCTTCAGGCAGACGCTCGCAACCTGCCTTGCGCTTACCTGGCTCAATCCGCACGTCTATCTCGACACGGTGGTGCTGCTCGGCACGATCTCGACGCGTTATCCGGGACAGCAGGCTTCCTTTGCCGCAGGCGCCGTGACCGGTTCCTTCCTGTTCTTCTTTTCCCTCGGATATGGCGCGACCTGGCTGCGGCCGATCTTCTCCAAGCCATCGGCCTGGCGGGTGCTGGAAACACTGGTCGCTGCGACCATGTGGATCATCGCCTTCAAGCTCATGGGCGGGATGTGATCGCTGTTTGACGGAACGATCAGCCGGATCGCGACATCTCGGCGGCAGGGTCAGGTTGGATCAATGGGGCGCAAAGCTTTGACGGGCGGATGTTTCCGACAACCGTTGTGACCTTGCGCCAAGATCCGAAAAAACTTCAGCTGCGCACATTATGCGCGCGATTCCACGATCCTCAGGTGGCGATTCGGCCGAGCGGCTACCCTCGGCATAGGCAACTCCTCGCGCTGGCAATCGGCCAGCAGGTGCGATGGGAATCGTTTCAATTCCCGGAGGGCATGTTCGTGGTTTGCATCTCTGCGCCGGCGCGACTTGAATGCGGAAAGGGTCTGTAGGATATTCCAGGTGCTTGCTTGCGTCATGTCGAGCCTCCTTTGCTGTATCGCTTCCGATACACAGACTATGGGGAGCGATTGACATTCAATCAAACCAAATGATATTGGGTTATAAATCAGAAAAATTGAAAGATGCGACGATGAGCCTACCCTTTCGCCGTCCCATTCCTTTGCTTGACAACGATGTGCTGCGCACTTTCGTCGCCATCGCCGAAACGGGCAATTTTTCCACTGCCGCCGAGGCCGTCTTCCGCACGCCGTCGGCCGTCTCCATGCAGATCAAGAAGCTCGAGGAACAGCTCGGCGCGACGCTGTTTTTGCGTGATGCCCGCTCGGTGACGCTGACGCGTCATGGCGAGATGCTGCTTTCTTACGCCCGCAACATCCTGGCGCTGTCGAACGAAGCGGTGTCGCGGTTCATCATGCCGGAGCTGACCGGTGTCGTGAGACTGGGTGCCCCGGAGGATATCGGCGAGCGGCTGCTGCCGAGAATTCTGAAGAGCTTTGCCGAAAGCTATCCCGGCATCATGGTCGACGTGACGATCGACATGAGCGTTGGTCTCAAGAAGCGCATGGAGGAGCAGCGGCTCGACCTGGCGCTGATCAACTGCGCCACGCGGCCGTTCCCGACCGGCGGCGAGGTGGTGTTCCGCGAGAGGCTGGTCTGGGCCGGCGCCCGTTGCGGTTCTGCGCATCGGCGCGATCCTCTGCCGATCTCGATCTGGGAGGACGGCTGCATCTGGCGCCAGGAGGCGCTCGCCCAGCTCGAGCGCAACAAGCGGCCTTATCGCGTCGCCTATCTCAGCGGTCACACGATGGCCCAGCGTGCCGCCGTGCTTTCCGATCTCGCCATCGCGCCGCTGCCGCTTTCCTATGTCAGCGAGGACATGGCGATCCTCGGACTGCAGGAAGGGCTGCCGGAGCTCGGCTCCTTCGATATCCGGCTGCTGACCGCCGCCCAGGTGTCAGGGCCGATCGAGACGGTGGCAGACAGCATTCGCGGCGCTTTTGCCGAAAGAGCGAAGGCTGTTGCGGCCTGAGGATGCCTTTCAACCGTTGAACCTTTTGTTCCCTTGTGCGTTATCGGCGCGAACGGCATAAGTGCCGTTCGGGGTTGATTTCAAACAAGGATATTCGAAATGACGACAACGGCCAAAATTGCCGCAGCCTTCATGGTTCTTCTCGCGCTTTCCTCCTGCGGCAACACGATCCGCGGCATCGGAAAAGATACGGCGAGCGCCGTCAACGCCACGCAGGACGCCGGGCGTTCGGTTGATCGGGCTGCAAAGAAGTGATCAGTCGGTAGGTTTGCCTGCGTGATAACCCTGAGGCTTAAAACCGGACCACTCTGGCGAGTGGCCGGGACGGGGCCGGGGTCCGGACCGTCCTAACGGACGGCCGGGTCCGGATCACCTTTCAGGTGACCGGGGGATATGCCTTTTCGAGGCCGCCGGATCGGCTGAGGCCGGTCCGGAAGGCTTGGTAGGCGGGATGCTGGCTTGAGCGGGCCGTTTCCATCAGCCGTATCTGCAGCCGATCCGGCGCCTGCGTCCCGAGCCACAATCCAAGATTTTCAAGCTTCAGCGAGTTCAGGAAACGCGATTCCGTGGCAAGGTCGAGATGGCGTCGCAGACCGTCGAGCAGGTTATCGTCCTGCGCGGCGTTTTCCATGAGCAGGGCCAGATAGGATTTATCGGCTTCTGACAGCGCGGCGAGCTTTTCCGCGACGGTATCGCGGTCGGGGAAGGGAATGTTGGCTGTCATTCGAATCGTCCGGTCGTTGGTGCTATCTGCCGTTATAGGCTCGCTTTGACTTTCTCGGCTACATCGACCGGCACCCATTTCATCCACAGGCTCTCGTAATTACGCAGGAAATAGATCGCGGCATCCTCGTTGCTTTCGCGGTTTTCATCCTGCCAGGCGAGCACCTGATTGATCGTCTCATTGTCCCATTTGCGGCTCTTGAGATAGGCGGTGACAGGTCCGGCGCGGCTGGCGAAAGACCTGGTCATCAGCGTGAAGGCGCGCGAGACCGGATAGGAGTTGAGCTGGGGTCTGAGACAGCCGGCAACCGCCGTGCAGCGGTCCCATTCGGTCTTGCTGTGTCCGACGCCGAAGCTCAGCCGCGTCATATCGTATTTGCCGAGGATGGCGGTCGGCGCCCAGTAATAGCCGAGCCAGCCGATCTTGTTGTCGAAAGCTCGGGCGATCGAGGCGTCGAGCCGTTCGGGGCTGCCGGTCTCGACGAGTTCGAAGCCTTTCTTGTCGGCGGCAAGCGCCTTGAAGAGGTTGGTGGTCGATATCTGGCAGCTCCAGTCGGCAGGGCAGTTGTAAACGGCGCCCTTCGATTCATCATCCTCGGCAGGGAAGAGGTCGGGACGTTTCAATGCGTCTTCGACCGAGCGGATATCCGGATTGGCGTCGGCAATGAATTTCGGGATCCACCAACCTTCAACGGCGCCATCGGCAAGGATTTCGGCGCCCTGCACCAGACGGCCGGAGTTGACCGCCTGATCGAGCAAGGCCCTGACGGAGTTG
This sequence comes from Rhizobium sp. M1, assembly GCF_002531805.1. Taxonomy (NCBI): domain Bacteria; kingdom Pseudomonadati; phylum Pseudomonadota; class Alphaproteobacteria; order Hyphomicrobiales; family Rhizobiaceae; genus Rhizobium; species Rhizobium sp. M1. Next base: position 52,028 of record NZ_NWSW01000019.1, read on the forward strand.
ATCCAGTATTCGGAGGCGATGTCGGGCATGCCTTTCTCGTTCATCGAGGCGAAGGTCGGAAGGGTGTCGCCCGCGACGATGGTGACGGAGCAGCCATAGCCTTTTTCCAGAATGATCTTGTCGAAATTGGCCGCAATGCCGGCCGAGGCCCATTTCATCTCGGCAATCGAAACCTTGCCGCATTCGGCGGCCTCGGCAGGCGCAGCAGTGGTAAAAAGAGCCGCGGCAAAGACGGCCGGAACCAAAAGCCTCTTCATCGTCATCCCCAAATTCTTCTTAGGTGGACGCGCTCTCGGATCTAAAATCCGCCGGTAGGTCTTTCCGGCGCCTGAAAGGGAAATGCCTGCCGGGCGATGCCGCAACAGGCTTTCCGGTTCACGGGCGCCGTCGTCCTTGCGGCTCCAACAGCTCGTCGCAGGCCATATTCAACAGTGGCGCATTTTGGTGAAGCCTACGCGTTCGCTCGTAGAAATCAACCGTCTTCTGCTCATGGTTGCGTGTCTAAATCATTGAATTCGAAGAATTTATGTCACAATCCCGAAAATGGCGGCTTTCAGCGAAAATACGCGCTGTCCGCGAGCGCCGGCGGGTCTTCTGCAGAAATCTTGGCGAGAATATCAAAAAAAGTCAAAATTAACATTTGCGTAAGCCTTCAATAACTCTCCGGTAAGAATGTGCCGCTATCAGTTGGGTCGTGGCGGCAACAACCGCTGCTTCTCCGGTTCAGGTAGTGCGTACCGGAGGAAGCGAGCTTCGCCGTGTAGGGGCGAAGACGCCTGAGTTTTCGGCAAACCGCGCAGAGCCAAGGCCATGCGCGGTTTTCGCGTTTTCGCGGGGACATGCCAAGTCTTGATCTCGCTGAAGCCTTGATTGCGGCCAAGCCTTGATCGGGGCCAGTCTTGACCCGGGATCGGCGGCCATTGTAGGCCTCGCCTCAACGAAAGGCGACGGCCATGGCAAGAGCGATCATGCTGCAGGGAACCGGCTCGGATGTCGGCAAGACGGTGCTGGTTGCGGGTCTCTGTCGGCTGGCGGCCAATCGCGGACTGGCAGTCCGGCCGTTCAAGCCTCAGAACATGTCGAACAATGCGGCGGTTGCCGACGACGGCGGCGAGATCGGCCGGGCGCAATGGCTGCAGTCGTTGGCCGCCCGCACGCCGTCCTCGGTGCATATGAATCCGGTGCTGCTCAAGCCGCAATCGGAAAACGGCAGTCAGATCATCGTGCAGGGCAGCGTGTTCGGACAGGCGAAGGGGCGGGATTATCAGCGGCTGAAGCCGCGACTGCTCGGCGCAGTGCTCGAGAGTTTCGAAACAGTGACTTCCGGCGCCGATCTCGTCGTCGTCGAGGGCGCCGGCTCGCCGGCCGAAATCAACCTCAGAGCCGGCGATATCGCCAATATGGGCTTTGCGACGAAGGCGGGCGTGCCCGTCGTGCTCGTCGGCGATATCGACCGCGGTGGCGTCATCGCCTCGCTGGTCGGCACGCATGCGATCCTCGACGACGCCGACCGGGCGATGATCGCCGGCTATATCATCAACAAGTTCCGCGGCGATGTTTCGCTGTTTGACGATGGCATCCGCGCCATCCAAGGCTTCACCGGCTGGCCCTGCTTCGGCATCGTGCCGTGGCTGCCGGATGCCGCGCGCCTGCCGGCCGAAGATTCGGTCGTGCTCGAACGGCTGGTGAGGAGCGGGACGGGGGCGCTGAAAATCGCCGTGCCGATGCTGCCGCGCATTGCCAATTTCGACGATCTCGATCCGCTGAGAGCGGAGCCGGATGTCGAACTGGTCTTCGTGCGATCAGGCGAGCGGCTGCCTGTCGATGCGAGCCTGGTCATTCTTCCCGGCTCGAAATCGACGATTTCGGATCTCGCCGATCTCAGGGTTCGGGGCTGGGACCGCGATCTTGCGGCGCATGTCCGGCGCGGCGGCCGGGTGATCGGCATTTGCGGCGGCTACCAGATGCTCGGTCGCACGGTACGCGATCCGCTCGGCATCGAAGGCGGGACGATCGAGGCGGCGGGGCTCGCGCTGCTCGACGTCGAGACCGAGATGGCGCCTGAGAAGACCGTGCGCAACAGCCAGGCCCGTTCGACCGAATACGACGTATCGCTCGCCGGCTACCAGATCCATCTGGGCGTCACCCGCGGCCCGGATTGCGTCCGGCCCTCGGCGATTGTCGACGGCGTGCCCGACGGAGCGCTGTCGGCCGACGGGCGGATCATGGGCACCTATCTGCATGGGCTCTTCGGCAGTGACGCCTACCGCGCCCGGCTGCTTCAGAGCTTCGGCCTATCCGGCGAGCGGCGGAATTACCGTGACAGCGTCGAGCAGGCGCTCGATGAGATCGCTGGGGAATTGGAACGTCACCTCGATCCGCACTGGCTGGCGGGGCTGCTCGGTTAGCCGCAGCGGTGCGGCCGAATTGCGCATCACTTTCACTCGACCGGGAGTAGCATCTCGACAGGAAGCAGGCTAATGAATGGGAAGCGCGCGATATCGCTCTTTCATCGCCTGTCCGGCGATTTAGGCTGCGAGCCTCGACGGTCCGAAAGATTCCTTCAGGTTGTCGCCCTCATTCGGAGATTGAAAAAATTAACGATCATATTCAGTGGCTTATCGAGCAGGGAATCACCTGTGAGCATATTGGCGACCTCGTCGCCGGTCTATGCGACCGGCTGATTGCGGCCGGCATTCCGATCTGGCGTGCGAGCATCAGAATGCCTTCCCTCCATCCCATGTATCGCGGCGTCGCCGCCAATTTCGAGCGGGGCGGTGCAATCGTTCTCGAGAATGCGGAGCATGGCAGCGAGACGGAACGCAGCTTCGAGATGACGCCGATCTTTCACCTGTTGAGCCGCGGCGAAAAAACCGGGCGATGGAACCTGGCGAAAGGCGAGGGGCTCCAGTATGCCGAGCTTCACGAATTCGCGCTTGCCGGCGGCACGGATCACGTCATCAGCATTTTCGAATTCCCGAAGGAGGTCGCGCTACGCGGACTGGGCTTTTCGCTCACCAGCGATGCGCCCGGCGGATTTTCTGACGACCAACTGGCGATCATCCAGGAGCTGCTGCCGGCTCTGGGGTTGGCCGCCTACCGTGTCGCGGTTTCGAAGACCGCGACGGAAATCCTCGCGGTCTATACCGGCGCCAGAACGAGTGCGCGTATCCTGGCAGGCGAAACCCGCAGGGGAATGGGCGGCTCCATCGATGCCGCCATCCTGCTCGCCGACCTGCGCAATTTCACGGCGCTGACCGAAATCTATCAGCCTGCGGAGATCGTCGGGTTTCTCAACGAGCATTTCGAGCTGATCGACCGGCATGTCGAGGAAAATTCCGGCGAGATTCTGAAATTCATGGGTGACAGCGTCCTGGCGATTTTTCCGACGGAGGCCGATGACCCGCAGAAGGCCTGCAGGGCGGCGCTGACTTCGGCCCAAAGTCTGCTGAAGGCAAACGAAGAGCTCAATCGTGAGCGCACGCGCAACGGCGGTCCGGATATCGGCATCGATGTCGTCTTGCATCTCGGCGAGGTTTTCTACGGAAATGTCGGCGCTCACGGCAGACTGGACTTCACGGTGATCGGCAGAGCCGTCAACGAGGCTTCGCGGCTGGAAAAGCTGTGCGGAATGCTTGAGCAGCCCCTGCTGCTGTCGGAGAGCTTCGCGGCGACCTGTGCCGTGCCCTGTGACTATCTCGGGTCTTTCGAGCTGCGCGGCGTTTCGAAGAGGGCCGACGTCTTCAAGCTTGCCGGCGCCGCCTCGTAGCGGCTCAGATCTCGCCCGATACCTCGCGGCGGCGGCGATCGAGTTCTTCGCTGTAGCGGCGCAGCGTGTGGCTTTCGCTGAGCTGGCCGACCACCTTGCGCTCGATCAGATTATTGACGACGGCAAGCGCTTCGCTTTCGCTCTTGTCGAAGATCGCCGCCGCCTGCCTGGCGTTCATCTGCGGCTGCAGGAAGTCATTGCGGTAGCGGACGAAATCGGCAAGCGTCTGGCCCTCGTCCTGGACATCGGTCGGGTTGGCGTAGATTTCGGGCACCAGCACGAGCCCTGCATATTTGTCGTTTTCCTCGACGAGAATGACACGCTGGGTCGAGCCGATCGGGAAGGCCGTCTTGAACTCCTCCAAGGAGATGCTCGCCTTTGCTGTCTTGACGTCGGCGCGCATCAGCTTGTTCACCGTCAGGTTGCGGATCCAGCCGACGTCGTGGGCGCTGCGGATGCTTTCGCCGCGCAGATGGAAGCGCCAGGTGGCGAAGGAATAGCCGAAGGTCGAGCGCACGACGAGCGAGGAGGTGATGACGGCGGCAAGCACCAGCGCCGTGATCGGAAAATCGCCGGTGATCTCGAGCGCCAGGAAGGTCATCGTCAGCGGTCCGCCAATGACAGCGACGGCGAGCGAACTCATCCCGACCACGGCATAGATGACCGGCGTCAGCGTGGCATCGGCGAAATAGGGACCGCAATAGGCAAAGAGCTTGCCGAGCAGGGCGCCCATGAACAGCGAGGCGAAAAACAGGCCGCCCCTGAAGCCGGAACCGATCGAAATTGCCGAGGCCAGCGATTTCAGCAGAAAGAGGCTGATCAGGGCCGGGATCGTCACGTCGCGGGAAAGGTTGAGGTGCAGTGCGCCGTGACCGGCCGATAGCACCTGCGGCGAGATCATCGCGAGAAGTCCGACGATGATGCCGCCGAGCGCCGGGCGAAAGGGCGGGGCGATCGAGCTTTTGCGCGCAAGCTCCTCGACGAAGGCCACGCCCTGCATGAGAAGAATGCCAACGCCGGCGCAGAAGACGCCGAGCAGCAGCGCCGGGACATAATCGGCTGGAACGACGGAGCCGAAACTGCCGATATCGATGGTGAAATCGCCTTCGGCAAGCAATCTCGCGATGAGGGTGGAAACGAGGGCGGAGACGACGACCGGGGTCAGCGAGATGATCGTATAGGTGCCGATGATCAGCTCGAAGGCGTAGAACGCGCCGGTCAGCGGCGCGTTGAAGGCGGCGGCGATGGCGCCGGCCGCACCGCAGCCGACGAGAATGCGCAGGTCCGAGCGGCGCAGCTGCAGCTTCAGGCCGAACTTGGAGGCAATGCCGGCGGCAAGCTGGGTATAGCCGGCCTCTAGGCCGACGGAGGCGCCGAAGCCGTTGGAGATCAGGTTCTGGACGGCGACGATGATGCTGTCGGTCAGGGAGAGACGGCCACCATGCAGCGCATTGGCCTCGATCGGATCGACCATCGGCTTCTTGCGCCGTTTGGCGAGCACCAGGAGCAGCATGCCGAGCAGAACGCCGCCGACGACCGGCGCGGTGAGCAGCAGCATCTTGTCCTCGATGACCGACGCGCTCAGCCTTTCGGTGTCGGCGATGCCGAAGACCAACTGGTGCAGCTCATTGGAAACGTAGCTCATGCCGGTGACGGCAAGCCCCGAGGCGATGCCGACGACGGCGCCTGCCAGCGACAGGCCGACTTCGCTGCGGCGGGTCAGCGCGCGCAGCCGTCCCGGGTCGAAGAAAACACGCAGCGCGCGGAAACGGCGCCGATCCAATTTCATAAGCATGGCTAGACAACTAGGCGGGGAGAGGCCCGGTCAAGGGCGGCGGTGCTGTCCGCTTGCGATGCAATTGCGGCGAAAAGCCGGCGCGGGGGACAAATTTTTATGATGTAAGTCTCTGATTAAAGACGATGTTTTCGGTAGAGTAAGTCGTATTGTTGGAAGCTTTCTATCCCCGCCCGTCGCCTCGGGCGTCAACGCCGGTTGACTCTATCCTCTGGCTTGCCTAACCATCCCTCAACGGATGGTCGCCTGACCATCCTGACATAACGGATGGTTCCGGATCGGCAGTTGCCCTTCCGGATGAAAAGGGAATGTGACGGGGCGGACCCAAGCCGGGCGCCTTCATCACAGCCGACCCCGCGACTGTAGAGCGGTCAGGGTCTTCCATCCGGCATCGAGCCCTTCCGGCCGGCGGCCTGCAGTCGTGCAGGCAAGCGGGACGGGTGATGTGCCGGAAAAGCCACTGGAAATGCATGGTGATCAACCGGGGTCGGACGCCTCTATTTCTACGAATCGTCCACCTTTTCACCGATGCAGCCGGGAAGGCGAGGCGGATCCGCCGGCACGATCAGGGGCGACCGGTTTCCGGTCCGCCCCGATCGCGGCCGATAACCGCGAGCCAGGAGACCTGCCTTCCGTGCCGGGCGAAAAGCCCACCCTGGGTAAGAGACCCGCTGCCAGCACGGAGGTTGTTTTGGCTGAACGTTTGAATTCGGCGCGGCCTGGTGCGGCAGATGGCGGGCTTTCGGCCTCCTGCGTCGAGTATGTGGCACCCCCCTCTGTCCTGCCGGACATCTCCCCCAGAAGGGGGGAGATCGGATCGGCGCACCGGCTTCCCCAAACAATCGATGTTGGGCGAAGGTCATGCCACTTGCCGATCTCCCCACCTGTGGGGGATATGTCCGGCAGGACAGAGGGGGGTATTACGTCCTCGTCGGCCAACTATAGTATACGCGGAGCAAATCGAAGCACCGCTCTCCGTAGCGGGAGTGTCGCGGCATGACCGATCTCGTCGCCAATTCCACCCTCGTCCTCGGTGGCGCGCGCTCTGGGAAATCCCGCTTCGCCGAAAACCTCGTCACATCGAGCGGCCTCGGGTGCCATTACATCGCGACCGGCCGGGCATGGGACGAGGAGATGCAAGCGCGTATCGACCAGCACAGGGCTGATCGCGGCCCGTCCTGGACAACGCATGAGGAGCCGCTCGATCTTGTCGGCAAGCTTGCGGCCATCGACGGCGAGGACCGTGTGGTGCTCATCGACTGCCTGACGCTCTGGGTCACCAACCTGATGATGGAAGAGCGTGACATGGCAGCGGAATTTGCAGGGCTCGTCGATTTCGTGGGGCAAGCAAAGGCGCGGCTGGTCTTCGTCTCCAACGAAGTCGGGCTCGGCATCGTGCCGGAAAATCGCATGGCGCGGGATTTTCGCGATCATGCCGGCCGTCTCCACCAGATGATCGCGGCGAAGGCCGCCGAAGTCTATTTCATCGCGGCAGGCCTGCCGCTGAAAATGAAGGGTTAAAGTTTCATGAACCAGAAGATTCCCGCAACCGTCATCACCGGCTTTCTCGGTGCCGGCAAGACGACGATGATCCGCAACCTGCTGACCAATGCCGGCGGCAACAAAATCGCGCTCATCATCAACGAGTTCGGCGATCTCGGCGTCGATGGCGACGTGCTGAAGGGCTGCGGCGCCGAAAACTGCAGCGAGGACGACATCATCGAGCTGACCAATGGCTGCATCTGCTGCACCGTTGCCGACGATTTCATTCCGACGATGACAAAGCTGCTCGAGCGCGAACAGCGGCCCGACCATATCGTCATCGAAACCTCGGGCCTCGCCTTGCCGCAGCCGCTGGTCGCCGCCTTCAACTGGCCTGACATCCGCACCCAGGTGACCGTCGACGGCGTCATCACCGTGGTCGACAGCGCGGCTGTCGCTGCCGGCCGCTTTGCCGACGACCACGATGCCGTCGAGGCGGCGCGCAGCGAGGATGAATCGCTCGATCACGAAAGCCCGATCGAGGAGCTGTTCGAGGATCAGCTCACCTGCGCCGATCTGATCGTGCTCAACAAGACCGATCTGATCGATGTGGCCGGTCTCGGCCGCGTGCGCGACGAGGTCGCTTCCCGCACCCAGCGCAAGCCCGTGATGATCGAGGCGAGAAACGGCGAGGTGCCGGCCGGCATCCTGCTCGGCCTCGGTATCGGCACGGAGAATGATCTCGCCAACCGCAAGTCGCACCACGAACTGGAGCATGAGGACGGCACGCCGCACGATCACGACGAGTTCGACAGCTTCGTCGTCGAGCTCGGCCCGATCGTCGATGTTGCCGGCTTCGTCGAGCGGCTGAAGACGATCATCGCTGCCCACGACGTGTTGCGTCTCAAGGGCTTTGTCGACGTTTCCGGGAAGCCGATGCGCCTGCAGCTTCAGGCGGTCGGCAGCCGCATCGATCACTATTTCGATCGTGCCTGGGCAGCCGGTGAAAGGCGCGCCACGCGCCTCGTCGTCATCGGCCTGCATGAGATGGATGAGGACGCCGTGAGAACGGCGATCGAGGCGCTGGCTTAACCGATGCATCTGCTTCTGGCCCAGCAGGGAACGATCAGCGACGGCGAGGAGGCAATCGACCTCGGGCAGACGCCGGGCGATATCCTGTTCCTGTCGGCCGCCGACAGCGAGCTGGCGGCGATCGCGGCCGCCCATCGCGCGCGGGGTGGGGCGCCGTCGCTGAGGCTCGCCAGCCTGATGAGCCTCAAGCATCCGATGTCGGTCGATACCTATGTCGAGCGCACGGCACGGCATGCCCGGCTCATCATCGTGCGCGCGCTCGGCGGCGCCAGCTATTTCCACTATGCGCTGGAGGCCCTGCATGCCTGTGCGGCCCGCAGCGGCGCGCTGATCGCCGTGCTGCCGGGTGACGCCAGGCCGGATGCGGGGCTGACACCGTTTTCCAACATCGGGCTCGATGATCTCAATGCCCTATGGGCCTATCTGATCGAGGGCGGCGATGCCAATGCACGCGCCTTTCTCGATTATGCCGGAGCGATGCTTTCGGGAGGAGAGAAGCCGGCACCGGCGGTGCCGCTGATGAAGGCGGGAATCTGGTGGCCGGGGCGGGGGCTGATCGGCGTGGAGGAGTGGAGGCAGGTTGCCGGTTCGCATGTTGCGCCACCTTCGGCCGCCGAGCGTGGGACGGAGAAGGTGGAACTCGAACCCACAACATCCCCCATCGTCGCCATCAGCTTCTACCGCGCCCTCGTCCAAAGCGGCGAAACCCGCCCCATCGAAGCGATAATCGAAGCCTTGCAGGCACTTGGTCTCCGGCCGCTGCCGGTATTTGCCTATAGCCTCAAGGATACTGTCTCCACAGGCATTCTCGAAAGCGTATTTACGGCGCTGAAACCCGATGTCGTGATCAACACGACCGGGTTCGCCGTCTCTGCACCCGGCGCCGATCGGCAGCCGACGGTGCTGGAGGCGAACGGCGCGGTGGTGCTGCAGGCGATCCTGTCGGCCTCGTCGCGGGAGGCGTGGGCGGCCTCCTCGCAAGGCCTGTCGGCGCGCGATCTCGGCATGAACGTGGCGCTGCCCGAGGTCGACGGCCGGGTGCTGGCGCGGGCGGTCTCCTTCAAGACGGCGGCGCGTTACGATGCGGCGGTCGAGACGAACATCGTCGCCAGCGAACCGGACGCCGGCCGGGTGCGCTATACGGCGGAACTCGCCGCCAATTGGGCGCGGCTGCGCGCCATGTCGGCGCGTGACCGGCGCATCGCCCTCGTCATGGCGAATTATCCAAATCGCGACGGCCGGCTCGGCAACGGGGTCGGTCTGGATACGCCGGCCGGCAGCATCGAGGTGCTGCGTGCGATGGAAGCAGGGGGGTATCCGGCCGCCGATATTCCGGCCGACGGCGACGCGCTGATCCGGCATCTGATGCACGGGCCGACCAATTCAGGGCATGACGGCCGGGTGATCCGCGAGACGTTATCCTTGAGTCGTTACAACAGTTTCCTGGCGTCTCTTCCCAATCAGATTCAGGATGAGGTGAGGGCCCGCTGGGGCGAACCAGAGAACGATCCGTATTTTCGCGACGGCGCCTTCGCCCTGCCTTTCGCCCGCTTCGGCGGCGTTCTCGTCGGCATTCAGCCGGCGCGCGGCTATAATATCGATCCGAAGGAAAGCTACCATTCGCCGGACCTCGTGCCGCCGCACGGTTATCTTGCCTTCTACGCTTTCCTGCGCCGTGAGTTCGGCGCCGACGCCGTCATCCATATGGGCAAACACGGCAATCTCGAATGGCTGCCGGGCAAGGCGCTGGCGCTGTCGGAAAGCTGTTATCCCGAGGCGGTCCTCGGACCGCTGCCGCATCTTTATCCCTTTATCGTCAACGATCCGGGCGAGGGCACACAGGCCAAGCGGCGGGCTGCCGCCGTCATCATCGATCATCTGACGCCGCCTTTGACGCGGGCCGAAAGCTATGGACCGCTCAAGGATCTGGAAGCGCTGGTCGACGAATATTACGAGGCCTCAGGTGGCGACCCGCGCCGCATCCGGCTGCTCAGCCGGCAGATTCTCGATCTTGTCACCGATATCGGCCTCGACCGGGATGCCGGCATAATCAGCGGCGAAAGCGAGGGCGAGGCGCTGAAGAAGCTCGACGCCTATCTCTGCGACCTCAAGGAAATGCAGATCCGCGACGGGCTGCATGTCTTCGGGGTGGCGCCGGAAGGGCGGCTGCTGACGGATCTGACCGTGGCGCTGGCACGAGTGCCGCGCGGGCTGGGTGAGGGCGGGGATGCGAGCTTGCAGCGGGCGATTGCGGGGGATGTGTTGGAAAACCCCTCCCCAACCCCTCCCCACAAGGGGGAGGGACTTACCGTTGAGCGCGCGGTTACCTCTGAGATCAAAGTCGATGACGAGACAACGCGCCCAGCAAGCCCCTCCCACCTGTGGGGAGGGGTTGGGGAGGGGTCTTCTTTTGACCCTCTCGACTGCGACATGGCCGCTGCATGGACCGGCCCACGTCCTCTAATTCTCGCCGACATTATGGATGCCCCCTGGCGGACCAGCGGAGACACCGTCGAGCGGATCGAGCTGTTGGCGGCCAAGCTCGTCTCCGGCGAGATTGCCTATCCTGCGGAATGGACGGCGACGCAGGCGGTGCTCTCCGAGATCGAGACCCGTCTTAAGCCCTCGATCCTCGCCTGCGGCCCGGCGGAGATATCCGGCCTGCTTGCCGGCCTCGACGGCCGCTTCGTGGCCCCTGGTCCCTCCGGCGCGCCGACGCGTGGGCGGCCTGATGTGCTGCCGACCGGGCGCAATTTTTATTCGGTCGACAGCCGCGCGGTGCCGACGCCGGCGGCTTACGAACTTGGCAGGAAATCGGCAGAACTGCTGGTACGCCGCTATGTGCAGGACCACGGCGAATGGCCTGATACCGTCGGCCTGACGGCCTGGGGGACGTCGAATATGCGCACCGGCGGCGACGATATCGCCCAGGCGCTGGCGCTGATCGGCGTCAAGCCGCTCTGGGATATGAGCTCGCGGCGGGTCACCGGTTATGAGATCATACCGCCGGCGGTGCTTGGGCGGCCTCGCGTTGACGTGACGCTGAGAATTTCCGGCTTCTTTCGCGACGCTTTTCCCGAGCAGATCGCCTTGTTCGACAAGGCGGTTCGCGCCGTCGGCGCGCTCGAAGAGGACGATGCCGACAATCCGGTCGCAGCGCGCATGCGCGGCGAAGCGGCAAGGCTTGCTGCCGCCGGTCTCGACGCCGCCTCGGCGAAACGGCGGGCGGGTTACCGGGTCTTCGGCTCGAAACCCGGCGCTTACGGTGCCGGGTTGCAAGCGCTGATCGACGAAAAGGGCTGGGAGCGGCGCGCCGATCTCGCCGAGGCCTATCTCGTCTGGGGCAGCTATGCCTATGGCGCCGGCGAGGAGGGCAAGGCCGAACGCGGCCTGTTCGAGGAGCGGCTGCGCTCGGTGCAAGCCGTCATTCAGAACCAGGACAACCGCGAGCATGACCTGCTCGACAGCGACGACTATTACCAGTTCGAGGGTGGCATGGCGGCTGCGGCCGAGTCGCTGAGCGGCGCGCGTCCCGCAATCTATCATAATGATCATTCGAGACCCGAGCGGCCGGTGATCCGTTCGCTGGAGGAAGAGATCGGCCGGGTGGTGCGCGGGCGGGTGGTCAATCCGAAATGGATATCCGGCGTCATGCGCCATGGCTACAAGGGAGCGGCCGAAATCGCCGCCACCGTCGATTATCTCTTCGCCTTCGCGGCGACGACGGGGGCAGTCGGCGCGCACCATTTCGAAGCGGTCTATCAGGCTTTCGTCGCCGATCCCGCCGTGCGCGATTTCATGGTCGAGAAGAACCCTGCGGCATTCGACGAGATGAAGGAGCGGCTGCGCGAAGCGATCGACCGCGAGCTCTGGACGCCGCGCAGCAATTCGGCCCGGTTTGACCTGGCCGCCACGCAACTGAATGAGGTGCACCGATGAACGACGAAACTCCGGAAAACGAAGCGGCCAAGGATGATGCACGCCACGCCGAGAAGATGGCGAAGAAGAAGGCTGCACGCGACAAGATCATGGCGACAAAGACGGACGGCAAGGGCCTAATCATCGTCCATACCGGCAAGGGCAAGGGTAAGTCGTCGGCCGCCTTCGGCATGATCTTCCGCCATATCGCCCACGGCAAGCCATCGGCCGTTGTCCAGTTCATCAAGGGAGCGATGTGGACCGGCGAACGCGATCTGATCGAGAAGCATTTCTCCGATCTCTGCCAGTTCCACACGATGGGCGAGGGTTTTACCTGGGAAACGCAGGACCGAGCCCGCGATGTTGCAGCCGCCTCGGCCGCCTGGGAAAAGGCCAAGGAGCTGATCCGCGACGAGCGCCATTCCATGGTGTTGCTCGACGAGATCAACATCGCACTGCGCTACGACTATCTCGATATCAGCGAGGTGGTGGCGTTCCTGAAAACAGAGAAGCCCCACATGACGCATGTCGTGCTGACGGGGCGCAACGCCAAGGATGAACTGATCGAGATTGCCGATCTCGTGACCGAGATGGAGCTGATCAAGCATCCCTTCCGCTCGGGGATCAAGGGCCAGGCAGGCGTCGAGTTCTGAGGCGCTTGGAGGGTTCGGCGGTTAGCCGCCGAGCCAGACACGCAGCGGATTTGCCGGGTCGGCGAGCAGCTTTACCGCCAAGGCCAGGCAGACGATGACGAGCAGCGGTTTGATCAGCTTGGCGCCGATGCGCATGGCAAGCCGTGAGCCTAGCTGGGCGCCGAGGAACTGGCAGATACCCATCAATAGACCGATTTTCCACAGGATGGCGCCGAAGCTCGCAAAGACGATGAGCGCGCCGAGGTTGGAGCCGAGATTGAGAAGCTTGGTATGGGCGGTCGCCTTCAGCACGCCGAAGCCGGCCAGCGTGACGAAGGCGAGCATGAAGAAGGAACCGGTGCCGGGGCCGAAGATGCCGTCGTAAAAGCCGATGGCCGGCACCAAGGTCAGGCCGAAGACGAAAGGCGTGATGATCCGGTGTTTGTCGAGATCATTGAGGTTCGGCTTGACGGCGAAGAAGATCGCGATCGCCAGGAGCAGCACCGGCATGATCGCCTGCAGCACCTGTCCGGGCACGATGGTGGCAAGGGCTGCGCCGATCGCCCCGCCCATCACGGCCATCAGCGCCATCGGCAGCTGTTCGTGCAACTGCACATGGCCCTTGCGGGCATAGGCGAGCGTTGCCGAGGCGGCGCCGAAGATCGACTGCACCTTGTTGGTGCCGAGCGTCTGCAGCGGCGGAATGCCGGCAATCAGCATGGCGGGGACGGTGATGAGGCCGCCGCCGCCGGCGATGGCATCGACGAAACCGGCAAAGAAGGCAGCCGCGCAGAGCAGCAGAAGCAGATGGAGGGCGATGTCAGGCAAGAGGCTATTCCAGAAGGGTTTTCAGCCGGCTTGTTGCATTTCCCCCTCCAAGCTGCAATGGCTGCGAGGACACAGCGCGGGCGCATTCGGCGGCTTCCATGAGTGATATTTCTTTCGATAGCGCGAGGCGACATGTGCTCGGGCTCGGCTGCGAGCGCGGGACGCCGTCCGCGGAGGTGCTGGCGCTTGCCGTCGAGGCGTTGAAGGCGGCCGGCATCGGCGGGACGGAGCTTGCTGCCATCGCTTCCATCGACAGCCGCGGGCAAGAAGCGGCGATCCTTGCCGTTGCGGCGCATTTTGGCGTGCCTGCCGTTTTCTTCGATGCGGCGCGGCTGGGGCAGGAAACGCCGCGGCTCAAAAATCCCTCGGCCATCGTCTTTGCTCGCGTCGGCTGCCATGGCGTGGCGGAATCGGCGGCGCTTGCGGCGATCGGCGCGGATGCCGAACTGGTGCTCGGCAAGATCAAATCCGCGCATGCGACAGCGGCGATTGCCCGCATCGGGTTGCAGAAACCCTGACGGTCGTTATGTTGGCGGCAACTCGCGGCGCCAACCGGCAGCTCAGCGATTCATATCTAGAGGACAATCATGCACAAGGTCATTTATGACACTGACCCGGGCGTTGACGACGCCATGGCGCTTCTTTTCCTGCACCGTCATCCCGAGATCGATGTGATCGGCATCACCACCGTTTTCGGCAATGCCTCGGTCGAGACGACGACACGCAATGCGCTTTTCCTCAAGCGGGAATGGGATATTCCGGCACCCGTCGCCAAGGGCGCGAGCGTCACCATCGATGCGGCGCGCGCCGAGCGGGAATGGCCGGCCATGGTGCATGGGGACAACGGCCTCGGCAATATCGAGGTGCCGCACACGATCGACCTGCCGCTCGATCCCCGGCCGGCGCACCGCTTCATCATCGACACGGTACGGGCCAATCCCGGCGAGGTCAGGCTGGTGGCCGTCGGCCGGATGACCAATCTGGCGATGGCGCTGAAGGAAGACCCCGAGATTGCCGGCCTGGTGAAGGACGTTGTCATCATGGGCGGCAATTTCTATGTGCCGGGCAATGTCTCGCCGGTCGCCGAAGCCAATATTCACGGCGATCCCGAGGCGGCAGATATCGTCATGACGGCGCCGTGGAAGGTGGTCGTCATCGGCCTCGACGTCACCTCGATCACCACGATGAGCCGCAGCTATCTCGCCGCAATGGCGGCCAAGGGCGACGGCGCGGTGAAGCTGCTCGACGGGCTGTCGCAGCATTACATCGATTTCTACACCCATGCGGTCGATGACGGCATGATGGTGCATGACAGCTGCGCCGCCGTGTACGTCGTGGCGCCTGAGCTTTTCACCACCATCACCGGCGCGGTGCGCGTCGTCTGCGGCGGCATCGCCGATGGCCAGACGGTAGTCAAACCGGATGACCGCCGTTTCCCGCCGGGCGACTGGGACGGCCTGCCGAGCCAGATCGTCGCTACGGGAATCGAGTCTGAAAAGGTGATCGATCTGATCCGCGATACGCTGCTTCGGGCCTGACCGGTCGGCAGGCCGGTGCAGACTGCTGGCCAGGCCTGCCAATACCTCTTTCATCATGCTTGGGCTTATCCCGAGCATCTGCCTCCGTTTGTTAGGGCAGCAGATGCTCGGCACAAGGCCGAAGATGACGACGCGCGGGAGGTGAGCGTTATTCATTATAACATTCATAGCCTTGTCCGGATTTGCCGAGAATTCGAATCCGCCTCCTCGCAAAGTGAATCATCGTCAACTCAGCAACTTCAAGTGAGGTGGCACGGGCGGCGTTGACCTTGATCCTTGGTGGGCCTAGATCAACAAAATGATGAACAGCCCATTCTCACATTTGCCGGCGCTGGAGCCGGGCAGCGTCTGGCTCGTCGGGGCCGGTCCCGGCGATCCCGGGCTGTTGACGCTGCTTGCCGCCAAGGGGTTGGCGGAGGCGGATGTGGTCGTGCATGACGCGCTGGTCAACGAGGACTGTCTGAGGCTCGCACAGCCAGGCGCGGAACTGGAATATGCGGGAAAACGCGGCGGCAAGCCCTCCGCCAAACAACGGGATATTTCGCTCCGGCTGGTGGAGCTGGCGCGCGCCGGCAAGCGGGTGCTGCGGCTGAAGGGCGGCGATCCCTTCGTTTTCGGGCGGGGCGGGGAAGAGGCGCTGACGCTGGTCGAGCACAACATCCCCTTCCGCATCGTACCGGGCATTACCGCCGGCATCGGCGGGCTTGCCTATGCCGGCATTCCGGTGACGCATCGGGAGATCAATCATGCCGTGACCTTTCTCACCGGCCATGATTCCTCCGGGATCGTGCCCGATGCGATCAATTGGGAAGCGATCGGCAAGGGTTCTCCCGTCATCGTCATGTATATGGCGATGAAGCATATCGCCCAGATCAGCGCCAATCTGATGGCGTCGGGCCGCTCGGCATCCGAGCCGGTGGCTTTCGTCTGCAACGCGGCGACCGGCGCGCAACAGGTGCTGGAGACGACGCTCGGCGAAGCGACCGATGCAGCTGAAGCCTCCGGACTCGAGCCGCCGGCGATCGTCGTGGTCGGTGAAGTGGTGCGGCTCAGGGCCTCGCTCGACTGGCTCGGCGCCCTTGCAGGCAGGCGGCTGCAGCCCGATCCTTTTGGGCGCTCCGGCAAGGTGACGGCATGAGCGGCCTCCTGATCGCAGCCCCTTCCTCCGGCGCCGGCAAGACGACGGTAACGCTTGGGCTGCTGAGGGCGCTTCGCCGGCGCGGCGTCGCGGTCGCGCCGGGAAAGGCCGGGCCCGACTACATCGATCCCGCCTTCCATGCGGCGGCAAACGGCACGCCCTGCCTGAATTTCGATCCCTGGGCGATGCGCCCGGAGCTGATCTCTGCCAATGCCACGCTGCACCGTTCCGGTGACCGCATTCTCGTCGTCGAGGCGATGATGGGGCTGTTCGACGGGGCGGCTGACGGGAAGGGGACCGCGGCCGATCTTGCCGCCCAGCTCGGTCTTTCCGTCGTGCTCGTCGTCGATGCCTCGCGCATGTCGCAGTCCGTGGCGCCGCTGGTATCAGGTTTTGCCGGTTTCCGCGCCGATGTGCGCGTTGCCGGCGTCATCCTCAACAAGGTCGGCAGCGAGCGGCACGAGGCGATGCTGCGTCAGGCGCTCGAAGCGATTCGCATGCCTGTTATCGCGGTGATCGGCAGCGACAAGGCGCTGGCCTTGCCGGAACGTCATCTCGGCCTCGTCCAGGCCGGCGAACATGCCACCCTCGAGAATTTCATCGACCATGCGGCGGACGCCGTTTCCGAGGAGTGCAATTTCGAATTTCTGCTGCGCATCGCAAGGCAGGGCCTCAACCGGCCGTCGGCGGCCAATATCGACCGACTGATGCCGATCGGCGCCCGGGTTGCCGTGGCGCGCGATGTCGCCTTCGCCTTTTCCTATGAGCATATGCTGCTTGGCTGGCGGCGGCGCGGGGCGGATATCTCCTTTTTCTCGCCGCTTGCCGACGAGGCGCCGGCCGCTGATGCCGATGCGATCTATCTGCCGGGCGGTTATCCCGAGCTGCATGCCGGGCGGCTTTCCCAAGCGCAAAATTTTCGCGCCGGCATGCTCGATGCGGCGGCGCGCGGCATCCGGATCTACGGTGAGTGCGGCGGCTATATGGTGCTGGGCGATGGGCTGATCGATGCGGAGGGCAGGCGCCACGAAATGCTCGGCCTGCTGCCTGTTGTCACCAGCTATGCCAAGCGCCGGCGCCATCTCGGCTATCGCCGAGTGACTCCGCTTGACGGCGCCTTCTTCGCGCGGACCATGACGGCGCATGAATTCCACTATTCAACAGTCGTCTCCGAGGGGGAGGGAAAGCGGCTGTTTACAGCGCAAGATGCGCTCGGCACCGATCTCGGTGCTGTCGGGCTCCGGCGCGGCCAGGTGGCGGGCTCCTACATGCATCTGATCGACCTTGCGAGAGCGGCCGGATGAGCGCGCCGATCGCCCATGGCGGCGGCATCACCGCCGCGGCCGCCGCTTTTGGCGGCAGGCCGCAGGACTGGCTCGACCTTTCCACCGGCATCAATCCATGCCCGCTCGCCCTGCCGGAGATCCCGACAAGGGCCTGGCACCGTCTGCCGGATAGCTATCTGGTCGATGAGGCAAGGCGGGCGGCACGGGATTATTATGGCAGCGGCGAGATACTGCCGCTGCCGGTGCCGGGCACACAATCGGTGATTCAGCTTCTGCCGCGTCTGCTTCGACAGGGACGCCAGTTCGGCGTGACGGATGATAGGGTCGCTGCGACGGACGACAAAGTGGCCGTGACAGACAATAGGATTGCCGTGACGGACGACAGGGTCGCCGTGACGGACGACAAAGTCGCCGTGACGGACGATAGAATCGCCGTGACGGACAAAAGGATTGCCGTGGTGTCGCCGACTTATGGCGAATATGCGCGCGCCTTCGCCTCGGCCGGTTTTACCGTCGACGCGGTCGACGATATCGCTGCGATCGGCGGCCAATATCGACTTGCCGTCGTCGTCAATCCGAACAATCCCGACGGGCGGATATGGCCGGCGGAAGCGTTGGCAGCTCTGCACGACAGGATGAAATCGGCAAATGGGCTGCTTGTTGTCGACGAGGCTTTCGGGGATGCCGATCCGGCGCTGAGCCTCGCAGCCCGCGCGCAAGACCTTCCCAACCTGATAATCTTCCGTTCGTTCGGCAAGTTCTTCGGGCTTGCCGGCCTGCGGCTCGGTTTTGCAATCGCGCGCGAGGATATTCTCGCGCGGTTCGAGGACTGGCTTGGCCCCTGGGCGGTCTCCGGCCCGGCGCTGTCGCTTGCCGCCTCGCTGCTTGGTTCGGATGTGGCTGCGATCCGCCGCTCTCTCGATGAACGCAGCGGCGCGCTGCAGGCGGCACTAAGCGCTGCCGGGTTGCGGAGCAGGGGGGGAACGGCGTTGTTCACGCTTGTCGCCGATCCCAGGGCGAGCGACATTTACACGCATCTTTGCGGGCATCATATTCTCGTCCGCAAGTTCGATTATGCGCCGGATTGGCTGCGTTTCGGGTTGACGCCCGATGCGGCGGCGGACAGACGGCTTGGCGCAGCCCTTCAAGGATTTGAGCGATGATGATCGACGAAAACCTCCTCGTGCTGCTTCTGGCGCTGCTGCTCGACCGGATCGTCGGCGATCCGCAATGGCTGTGGTCGCGGGTGCCGCATCCCGTCGTCATCTTCGGCGCGGCGATCTCTTACGCCGATCAGCAGCTCAATCCCTCAAGCCTCACGGGCTCTCAGCGCCGGATGAACGGCGTTGCGGCGATCCTGGCGCTGCTTGTGTTGTCGATCGCTGCAGGCTTCGTGTTCGACCGGTTTTTCGCGCTCTTCGGCCTTGCCGGCCTCGTGCTGGAGGCCGGGCTGGTGGCGATCTTCTTGGCGCAAAAGAGCCTGGCCGATCATGTCGCGGCCGTCGCTACGGCCTTGCGCGGCGAGGGGCTTGCCGGCGGCCGGAACGCCGTCTCCCGCATC
The DNA here is from genome assembly GCF_002531805.1 of Rhizobium sp. M1. Classification (NCBI taxonomy): domain Bacteria; kingdom Pseudomonadati; phylum Pseudomonadota; class Alphaproteobacteria; order Hyphomicrobiales; family Rhizobiaceae; genus Rhizobium; species Rhizobium sp. M1. The sequence goes on from NZ_NWSW01000019.1 coordinate 71,067, forward strand.
GTCGGGCGCGATCCCGAGACACTCGACGAGCCGGCCGTCTGCCGCGCGGCGATCGAAAGCCTTGCAGAAAATTTCTCCGACGGCGTCGTGGCGCCGGCCCTTTGGTATGCCTTGCTCGGGCTGCCAGGCCTGTTCGCTTACAAGATGCTGAACACGGCGGATTCGATGATCGGCCACAGGTCGGAAAAATACATCGATTTCGGCTGGGCCGCGGCTCGGCTGGACGATATCGCCAACTGGCCGGCCGCCCGGCTCTCCGTCCTATTGATCGCTGCCGGCGCCTGGATCCGGCGCGGCATGAGCCCTTGCCGCGAGGCGATCCGGGTGGCGATGCGCGACGGCGGCCTGCACCGCTCGCCGAATTCCGGCCGGCCGGAGGCGGCAATGGCCGGCGCTCTCAACGTCCAGCTCGCCGGTCCGCGCATCTATGGCGGTGTCATCGTGACTGAGCCGATGATCAACAACGCCGGCCGGGACGTTGCCACCGCCGGCGATATCGAGGACGGTGTGTCGGTGTTCTATGCCAGCTGCATGGTGCTTACCGGTCTGATCTTCGGATTGTTTTTATGTTTCTTGTAGGATGTGCCGTGAGGCACCGCAGTGGACACTCCCGCCGCAAAGGTTTATGCGAAGCGCCTCCTATCTCCATCAAACCGGAAAAGAGCAATGACAGTCCAGGTTGAATTGCCGTGCCCGAAGTGCAAGAGCACCAAGATGAAATTCGAGCGCCCCGAGATCCGGGAGACCGACATCATCAGCTGCGCGGCGTGCGGCCATAATCTCGGGACGATGGCCTCGATCCGCGAGAAGATGAACAAGGCCTATCAGCAGCTCAAGCGGCCGTCGGCGGCGCGTAAGCTTCAGTGAACAAGCGCCGCCCCCTTGCGGCGTCTCGGTCACGCTTTCGCTCGTTAGAATTGTGATTACCATTCGGGTTAAAGCTATATAATAAGTATCGTCGTAGTCTCTCTGTCGTGAGGGCGCAATCAAACGCGCGGGTGCGAAGAGGGGTTATCATGAAGACGATTTTTGCGGCCGCGGCCGCAAGTTTATTGCTGCAGTTTTCTCCGGTTGTGGCTGAGGCAGCAACGCTGGTTGCCAATATCAGCATCGGCAAGCAGACGATGACCGTCACCGAGAACGGTTTCGTCAAGTATCGCTGGAAGGTTTCGACCGCGCGCAACGGTTATGTCACGCCGACCGGCTCGTGGAGCGCCAAATGGCTGTCACGCGATCACCGCTCCCGCAAATACGACAACGCGTCGATGCCTTACGCCGTATTTTTCAACGGTGGTTACGCCGTTCACGCCACCTTCGATCTGAAGCGTCTCGGCAGGCCGGCCTCGCATGGCTGCGTTCGCCTGCATCCCGACAATGCGGCGGAGTTCTTTTCGCTGGCGCGGCAGGCAGGTCTCGCCAATACCCGGGTGGTCATCACGCGCTGATCTGAACCTGAATTCGGCGTCCGATCTCGTTACGCGCCGATCCCGGATCAGCGCCTGACCTCGAATTCGGCGCGCGATCCCGTTACGCGCTGATCCCGGATCAGCGCCTGAACCCGAATTCGGCGTCTGATCGCCTTACGCGCTGATCTTCTCCAGCTCATCCATATCCGGAACGACGATATGTCTGGAGTTCTCGATCAGGATGACACCCCGCTTGCGCAGTCTGGTCATCTGCCGGCTCACGGTTTCGATCGTCAGCCCGAGAAAATCGGCGATTTCGGCGCGCGACAGCGGCAGGTCGAAGGCGGCGCTGATGGCGGTCTGCGGCTCGGCATGGGTGGCGATGAGATGGAGCAGACTTGCGACCTTCTCCTCCGCCGTGCGGCGGCCGAGCGTCAGCATCCATTCGCGCGCCGCATCCAGCTCGTTGAGCGCCTGATCGTGCAGGCTGCGCTGCAGCTCCGGCGTCTCCGCTATCATGCGGTCGAGCAGGTTGCGCGGGAAGACACAGATTTCGGCATCCGTGGCCGCTTCGGCCGACAGCGTGCTTTCACGCACGAAGGGCCTGCCGACGAAATCGGGAGCGAACTGCAGGCCGACGATCTGCTGGCGCCCATCCGGCATCATCTTGCAGAGCTTGACCACGCCGCGCATGATGTTCGAGTAGAATGAGCTCTCCGAGCCTTGGGCAATGATCTCCGACCCGGCTTCGACCTTGCGGCGCAGGGAGTGGCGGTTTAGCTCCTTCAGCTGGGCGTTCGACAAGGCGCCGCAGACGACGCCGTGCCGCGCCTGGCAGGAGCGGCACGCGATGGGCGTGCCGGCCTCGAAAACCTCACTGCGTGCGATGTCCATGTCCTGATCCCTTCGAAAATCCGGCGCATGGCGAGACATGCCCGGACCGCGATCTCCATTTCTTCCAGCGCGGTTTGATGATTATCAAATGACCGGCGTCGCGATTTGATCCAGATCAAACTCAGATGCGGATGTTGGTCGCATCGAGCGCGTCACCTATTTGATTCGGACAGCCTCCCATCTCGCGCCGGGAGGGCCCTGCATCGCCTTTCGGGATTCGCGCAACACGCTGGAGCGTCCGGCACTCCATTGCTGTTTAGGCAACACCCGATTGCCAAATTGCCGCAACGCCCGGACGAAAGCATTGGCTTTTGAAATGGATTTGCCTATGAGGGGGTTTAAATCGTCATTTCATGAGGTACAGCGCGTGACCGCTACATTCGATAAAGTTGCCGACATTATTGCAGAAACCAGCGAGATCGATCGTGCCACGATCACGCCGGAGAGCCATACGATCGACGACCTCGGTATCGACAGCCTCGATTTCCTCGACATCGTCTTTGCGATCGACAAGGAATTCGGCATCAAGATCCCGCTCGAAAAGTGGACGCAGGAAGTCAACGAAGGCAAGGTTTCCACCGAAGAATATTTCGTGCTGAAGAACCTCTGTGCCAAGATTGACGAGCTCAAAGCAGCCAAGGCCTGAGCACATATCAGTCTTTTTTGAACGCCCTGCCGCCCTTGATATGGCGGCCGGGCGGTTTCGTTCCTAAGTAGGCGTCACCGGCGGGCGGATTTTGCTCGTCGGGCCGGAGGATCCGAATGCTGCTGGAATATTTCCAGATGATTGACCGCGTCGAAGCGGTGGACCTGAAGAAGGGCACGCTTGCGGCGCGATCCGTCGTGCCGGCCAAAAGCCCCGTTTTCGAAGGCCATTTTCCCGGCATGCCGCTCGTTCCCGGCGTGCTTTTGATCGAGACCATGGCGCAGGCCTCCGGCATGCTGGTGCTTGCAGCCACCAATTTCGCCGCCATGCCCTTCCTGATGTCGGTTGACGGCGCCAAGATGCGCACCTTCGTCGAGCCGGAAGCCGTGCTCGATATCGAGGCGGTGCTGGAGCACGACGGTTCCGGTTTCGCGGTCACCAAGGCCAAGATTACCAGCGGCGGCAAGAAGGTCTGCGATGCGCAGCTGAAACTGCGCACTATGCCCTTCAGCGAGGTGCCGCTCGGCGATATCGTGAAAAAACGCGCCGGCGAAGTCGGGCTTCTCGAAGCGATCGCAGCGCAGGGAGTGATTGGATGAGCAAGGCTGCAAACGACGTCGTTATTTCGGGCGTCGGCATCGTTACCTGTCAGGGCGTCGGCAAGGAGGCGCATATCGCGCTGCTTTCGGCCGAAGGTGCGCCGAATACGGTGGTCGAGACCGAGAAGTTCAAACCCTATCCGGTGCATCCGCTGCCCGAGATCGACTGGTCGCAGCAGATCGCCAAGCGCGGCGACCAGCGCCAGATGGAAAACTGGCAGCGCATCGGCGTCTTCGCCGCAGGGCTTGCGCTCGACGATGCCGGCTTCAAGGACAATATCGAGGCCTGCGGCACGATGGACATGATCGTGGCGGCCGGCGGCGGCGAGCGCGACATCAATGTCGATACGCTGATCGTCGACGAGGGCCTGAAGCGCAACGACCGCGAGCTGCTGCTCAACGAAAAGCTGACGACGGAGCTCAGGCCGACGCTGTTCCTGGCGCAGCTTTCCAACCTGCTGGCAGGCAACATTTCCATCGTTCACAAGGTGACCGGCTCCTCGCGCACCTTCATGGGCGAGGAAGCCTCAGGCGTTTCCGCCGTCGAGACGGCCTTTTGGCGCATTCGTTCGGGTGAATCCACCCATGCGCTTGTCGGCGGCGCCTTTGCTGCCGAACGTCCCGACATGATCCTGCTCACCGAAGCGATCGGCGCGCATACGCGCGACGAATGGGCGCCGCTCTGGTCGCGCTCCGGCCTCGAAGGCGGCGGTATGATCACTGGTTCGGCCGGCGCCTTCCTGGTGCTGGAATCGCGCAAGCATGCGGAAGAGCGCGGCGCGCATATCTATGCGACGATCAGCGCTGTCGAAGGCGACCGCGGCAGCCGTAGCGGCGGCAATTTCGAAGTGCGCATGGAGCGGCTGCTGAAGCCTGCCGCCGAGCTGCCGCCAGAGGCGACGGCGATCTTCTCCGGCTCGACCGGCATGCATGAAATCGCCGCCCGCGAAAAGGCGGTGCTGGAACATCAGCTTCCCGGCGCTGCGATCCGCGGTTTCGGCGGCGTTTCCGGTCACACGATCGAGGCGCATTTCCCGCTGGGACTGGCGCTCGCAGCCCTTGCCATCGATACCAAGGCCAAGGTTCCGCCCTTCGACGCTGCTCATGAAGCGCAGATGAAGGCGGGCACGAAAGCCGCCGTCGTAACGACAGTCGGACACCAGCGCGGCGAGGGCGTCGCCGTTCTTTCCGCAGAGGCGTGAGGAGAGAGATATGACAGCTTCCGCTTACAAGGATCATCTCGGCCGGCCGATCGTCGCAGTGACGGGCATGGGCATCATCACGTCGCTGGGCCAGGGCCTGAAGGACAACTGGGCGGCCCTTTCTTCCGGCACCTCGGGTATCCACGCGATCAACCGCTTTCCGACCGAAGGCCTGTCGACACGGATCGCCGGCACGGTCGATTTCATAGAAATTCCGGTGCCGAACGCCGTCGAGCGCTCCTATGCCTTTGCGCGCGAGACGACCATCGAGGCGCTGGCCGATGCCGGTATTTCAGGCGATTTCAACGGCCCGCTGTTTCTTGCCGCGCCGCCGATCGAGCCCGAATGGAGCGCCCGTTTCGAACTTGCCGACCGTTCGCCGGCTGCCGACCATCCCGGTGATGCCTATGAGCGCTTCCTGACGGCGCTGCGCCAACGGCCCGACCCGGCGTTCCACGAGGCGGCACTCTTCGGCGCGATTTCCGAGCGCCTCGCCGACCGGTTCGGCACGCGCGGCCTGCCGGTGACCTTGTCGACGGCCTGTGCTTCCGGTGTGACCGCGATCCAGCTCGGCATCGAGGCGATCCGCCAGGGCCGGACCGACCGCGCGCTGACCGTCGCGACGGATGGATCGCTCAGCGCCGAAGCGCTGATCCGCTTCTCGCTGCTGTCGGCCCTTTCGACGCAGAACGATCCGCCGACCAAGGCCTCCAAGCCGTTCAGCAAGGATCGCGACGGCTTCGTCATCGCCGAGGGTGCGGCGACGCTGGTGCTGGAATCGCTGGAATCGGCGGTTGCCCGCGGCGCCAAGGTGCTCGGCATCATGAAGGGCGCCGGCGACAAGGCCGACAGCTTTCACCGCACGCGGTCGTCGCCCGACGGCGGCCCGGCGATCGCGACGATCCGCGCGGCCCTTGCCGATGCCGGCATGAGCGAGGCCGATATCGGCTATATCAACGCGCACGGCACATCGACGCCTGAAAACGACAAGATGGAATATGGCTCGATGTCGGCCGTCTTCGGCGAGAAGCTGATCGGCATTCCGGTGTCGTCCAACAAATCGATGATCGGCCATACGCTGACGGCGGCGGGTGCGGTCGAGGCCGTGTTCTCGCTGCAGACGATGCTGACCGGCACGCTGCCGCCGACGATCAACTACAACAATCCGGATCCGTCGATCGTGCTCGATGTCGTGCCGAACAAGAAGCGGGAAGCCCAGGTTTCGGCCGTGCTTTCCAACTCCTTCGGCTTCGGCGGGCAGAATGCCAGCCTTGTCATGGCGCTCGAACCGGCTTAGAGACCCTCCTTGATTTTGGGACGAAGTGGTTTTTGACGTCATCCTCGGGCTTGTCCCGAGGATCTACTTGCGTCACTCAATGACCGCTGGCAGATGCTCGGGACAAGCCCGAGCATGACGACGATCCACGTAGAAGAAAGAACTATATATCATGCGCGCGCTGCAACTGATCGATGACCGCAAGCTTGAGATCACCGACCTGCCGGAACCGGGTGCACCGGCAGCCGGCGAAGTGACGCTGCGCGTCAAGGCGGTGGCGCTCAATCACATCGATGTCTGGGGCTGGCGCGGCATGGCATTCGCCAAGCGCAAGATGCCGCTCGTCATCGGCGCAGAAGCCTCCGGCGTCGTCGAAGCCATCGGCCCTGGCGTCGCCAACGTGCTGCCGGGGCAGCTGGTCTCGATCTATGGCGCGCGTACGTGCGGCCTCTGCCGCCCGTGCCGCGAAGGCCGCGATAATCTCTGCGAACATGTTTCCGGCGTGCACGGTTTCCATCTCGACGGTTTCGCGCAGGAGAAGGTCAATCTGCCGGCGCGCCTGCTCGTTCCGGCTCCTCCCGGCGTCGACGCCATTGGTGCGGCGCTTGCGCCCGTCACCTTCGGCACGGTCGAGCACATGTTGTTCGACAATGCCAAGCTCGAGCCCGGCGAAACGATCCTCGTCCATGCCGGCGGCTCCGGCATCGGCACGGCGGCGATCCAGCTGGCCAAGAAGATCGGCTGCACCGTCATCACCACCGTCGGCTCCGACGATAAGATCGAGAAGGCCAAGGCACTCGGCGCCGATCATGTCATCAACTACCGCACCGACCGCTTCGAAGGCGTCGTGCGCAAGCTCACCAAGAAGAAGGGCGTCGACGTCGTCTTCGAACATGTGGGCAAGGATACCTGGGCCGGTTCGATGCTCTGCATGAAGCGCGGCGGGCGTCTCGTCACCTGCGGCTCGACCTCCGGCGTTTCCACCGAGATGAACCTGATGATGCTGTTCCAGCAGCAATTGAAGCTCTTCGGCTCGTTCGGTTGCCGCATGGAGAACATGGCCGATGCGATGCAGAAGATGGGCCGCGGGCTCGTGCATCCGGTCATCGACACCGAGGTCAGCTTCAGCGATATCGACCGGGCGCTGGAGCGGATGGAATCGCGCCAAATCTTCGGCAAGATCATCCTGAAGATGGATTGAGCCGCAAGTGAAGCTGTTCATCACCCGGATTGTTCTGGCGCTCAGGCACTTCCAGCAATGGCTGGTGGCGCAGGTGATGTTCGGCTTCCTGAATTTCCTGAAGCTGTTTCCGGCCGATGGCGCGATCCGCTTCGCCGACCGGATGATGCGCCGCCTCGGCCGGCGGACCCGCCGCCACAGGCTGATGCTGACCAATCTGCGCAACGCCTTTCCCGAGAAGAGCGAGGCCGAGATCGAGGAGATCGCGCTCGCCAGCTGGGGCAATATGGGAAGGCTTGCGGCCGAATACGTCTTCCTCGATCAGCTGTTCGACTATGATCCCGAAAAGTCGGAGCCGGGCAGGGTGGAGGTGTCGGGCATTCCGATCTTCCTCGACCTGCGCGACAATCCCCGCCCCTTCATCGTGTTCACGGGCCATACCGCCAATTTCGAGCTGCTGCCGGTGGCGGGTGCGGCCTTCGGGCTGACGGTGACCGTGCTTTTCCGGCCGCCGAACAACCCTTACGTCGCCAAGAAGGTGTTCGACTTCCGCAGCGCCCGCATGGGCAAGCTGGTGCCGTCTCATGCCGGTTCCTCCTTCGCGCTCGCGCGCCAGCTGGAGGCGGGCCAGGGTGTGGGCGTGCTCGTCGACCAGAAATTCGGCAAGGGGCTGAAGGGCACGTTCTTCGGCCGCGAGGTGAAGACCAATCCGCTGCTGCCGAAGCTGGTGCGCCAGTTCGATTGCGAGGTCTATCCGGCGCGCTGCATTCGTCTGCCGGGAAACCGCTACCGCCTGGAAATCGAACCGCGACTCGATATGCCGCGCGACGAAAAAGGCAATCTCGACCTGCCGGCGGCGGCCCAGCTGCTCAACGACAAGGTGGAGAGCTGGGTGAGGGAATATCCGGAACAGTGGCTCTGGTATCACGACCGCTGGCAGATCAAGAAGACGCTCGCGTAAGAAGGTCCCACCCCCCATTTATCAGCGGTGAAAAGCGGCAGGTGCTCTCGGATTGAAACCGAGTACACTTCATGTTACCCGTCACCACTAGGGCGCGAGTAAAATCTACCGTAAGGCGCATTTTCGCAGATGCAGCCATATCGGTTATGGACACGCCGCTTGGGACAATGGGAGTGAGAGGCGTCTTGCTGGAGCTATTTAGAGCCTTTTCCTTGCGTTACGCGCAAATAGAGGAAGCCATACGCCTCGGCGACGATCAGCGCGTCATGTCGCTCGACCGGCATGTCGAGCCGCTGGTCGAGGCGATCCTGGCATGCAAGGCAGCCAATCTGCTGGAAGTGTATATGCAACTGCAGTTCGTCAGCCATCTCATCGCCCGGGATGCCGACGACAGCGCCAGCGTCCGAGAACACGCGACGGTGCTGTCCTACCTGCTTGACCGGTATTTCGGCACTCATGGGCCGGACTGGCGCGTGCCTTCACCGCAGGATGTGCGCATTGAGCCGCCGGCAGCCTATGTGCCCGACACCGACAACGGCCAGTTTCTCAATGCGGCGATCCTCGAAAGCCTGCCGGATCGGGTAGCGGTGCTGACCAGGGATTATCGCTATCTCTATTCCAATGCGGCCAACAGCGCCCATCTCAACAGAAAGCCGATGGACCTTATCGGCCGCCATATTTCCGAATTCATCGGCGAACAACGCTTTGCCGGATGCGCTAAACATAAGCTGGATGCCTGCTTTGCCGGCGAGCAAATCGACTATACTTATGAGCGGGCGACCGGCGGCGCATCGCGGCAGGTGCACTGTCGCATGTCGCCGCTGCGCGATGCAGGCGGCACGGTGATCGGCGCTCTGATCGTGATGGATCAGTAGAGCCTTTCCTGGTTAGATTGAAGCATTCTGCCCTGACGGAAAGATGCCCGGCCCACCGGCCGCACCGCTTCGCCATGGCGAAGCGATCAGTGCGTCCGGCGATTTTCAGTCTTGCAGATTTGCCTGGCAAATCTGCGGGAAGGTTGGCTGAAACGGGCCGCCTGATCGACCGGCCGGCTTGGCCGTAGAACTGGGCTACGACGTGCGCCGGCCGGTCGACCATCCGACTCCGTTTGAGCCAACAGAATGCTTCAATCTAACCAGGAAAGGCTCTAATCCGATCAGGCAGTCGCCCAGACGGCGAGCTCATAACCGTCTCGATCAAGGAAATGGAAGCGGCGGCCGCCGGGAAAGTCGGTGATCGGCCGGCAGATCGTGCCGCCGGCCCTTTCCACCGACGTCAACACCTCCTCCAGGTCATTGGCATAGACGACAACAAGCGGGCCGCCCGGGCGCACGGGTCCGAAATCGGTGAAGCCGCCCTTTAGACGGCCGTCGTCGAATTCGCAATAGTTTGGCCCGTAATCGGTGAAACGCCAGCCGAAGGCCGAGCCGTAAAAGGCTTTTGCGGCGGCAATGTCGGCGACGTTGAACTCGACATAATCGATGCGGCGATCGTGGTTTTCTGACTTATCGGCCATCTATCTCTCCATCAGGGCTTTCAGCATGGCGAGGTCCTTCTCGACATGGGCGGCATCGGCGGAAAACTGTGCGTCGGTCATGCCGGGCAGACGCAGCAGCGTAAACATGATCTCGCAACCATCGCCGTTCGGCACGATGCGCAACGCATTATAGACCCTGAGACCGGATTCGATCGTCACCGTATGGTCGATCACGCCGAATTCATTGGCCGGCACGAAGCTCACCTTGATGGCGCCGAGAGGGCCATGGGCGACCCAGTCGGCGCCGTTGGGCTCGAGACCGGTCGCAAGGCCGGAGGCCCAGAGCGGCATATTTTCCGGCTTGCCGGCGAAGTCGTAGACGTCGCGCCAGTCACGCTCGATCGATTGGTGGATGATTTTTGCGGGCATAGTCGACATGGCTTGCAGGTCCTTGATAGTGGTCGAGCGAGAGTAACAGCCCAACCCGAGGCGTCTTGAACAAAACGGTCAGCCCGGCAGTTCCCGCGCGTCGAGCTGATCGCAAATGACCGCGGGCGTCAGGCATGAGAGTTCGCCGACCTCGCGCGTCATGTGGGCCTGATCGGCAAAACCCGCTTCGAGCGCAAGATGGGCCAGCGGCATCGCGTGCGATCTGCGGCAGAGATCGAGGAAACGCTGGAACCGGCGGATGCGTTCCAGCGTCTTGGCGCCGTAGCCGAAATGCTGGTGGCAGCGGCGGCGCAGCTGTCTTTCGCTGATGTCGAGCCGGTGGGGCAGGCTGGACGGGGAGCAGCCGCTTTCGGCGGCGGCAAAAATCACCGCGGCGTCGGGGGCGGGCTCCTCCTCTTCGCGCGCGGCTTCTTCGAGCAGTCGGGCGAACAACGCCATCGCGTCCGCAGCGTCGCGACAATCTTCCAGCCGCGCCTCAAACTCGGCCGTGTCCTTCCGGCCGATGTCGCTGAGCCGCACCGAGCAGCCGACCAGCGCCGAGAGCGGCGTCTTCAGCCAGGGTGCGGCGGCGCCGGGTGCAAACCGCGCACCAATGACGGTTGTGCCCGGTCGGATAGGGGGAAAAGCCGCCGTTCTGTCAGGCCCGGCAACGACCAGTCGGCCGCCGATCCAGAGCAGATCGCAATAGCCGTCCGGCACGATCGCCACCGTTGCCGGTGGACCGTCGTGAAGCGAATTCGACCAGAGCCGACTGAAATGGCGCCGCAACGGCGGCGGCGGCGCATATTCGCGATAGCGGCCGGCGCGGGCCGCCAGGAGAATTCCACCGTTTCGTTTTTCCGATGCCACGCACTATCTCCCGAAAGACCTATGATAGCATGAGATAGGGCATTGCGGATGCGCTACGGGCGGGTCACGCCACATCGCTGCTTGCCGATCAGATGGCAGGTTGTCGGACAAGCGGGCACGGCGAGCTTCATTTCATTGGCTTTTGCGAACCGATTAGACCCTTGGCAGACTTGCCGTTTGAGCGAGACAGTGCCACAACACCGGTCCAAATGACACATCGGAGGTTTGTCGTGGAAAAGGCAGAAATCGGACTGATCGGCCTTGCGGTCATGGGCTCCAACCTGGCGCTCAACATCGCGGAGAAAGGCAATAAAATTGCGGTGTTCAACCGCACGCCTGAGAAAACCGACGAATTCTACGAAAGCGCCGGCGATCTGAAAAAGCAGATCATTCCCTGCAAGACCATCGAAGAGTTCGTTGACGCGATCCGGCCGCCGCGGCCGATCATCATCATGATCAAGGCAGGTGATGCCGTCGACCAGCAGATGGAGGCGCTGCGCCCGCACCTCTCCAAGGGCGACATCATGATCGATGCCGGCAACGCCAATTTCCGCGACACCGTCGCCCGCTTCGACCGCCTCAAGGATACCGAACTCACCTTCATCGGCATGGGTGTTTCCGGCGGCGAGGAAGGTGCGCGTCATGGTCCGTCGATCATGGTCGGCGGCACCGAGGAATCCTGGAAGCGCGTCGAGAAGGTGCTGACCTCGATTGCCGCCCGCTACAATGACGAGCCCTGCGTCGCCTGGCTCGGCAATGACGGCGCCGGCCATTTCGTCAAAACCATTCATAACGGCATCGAATATGCCGACATGCAGATGATCGCCGAAATCTACGGCATCCTGCGGGACGGCCTCGGCAAGAGTGCCTCCGACATCTCCGGCATCTTCGGGGAATGGAACAAGGGCCGGCTGAACTCCTACCTGATCGAGATTTCCGAGAAGGTGCTTGCGGCGACCGATCCGGTTTCCGGCGGCCCGATGGTCGATATGATCCTCGACAAGGCCGGCCAGAAGGGTACGGGCAAATGGTCGGCGATCGAAGCGCAGAACATGGGCATTCCGGCAACGGCGATCGAAGCCGCTGTAGCCGCCCGCAGCCTCTCCTCGATGAAGTCGCAGCGCGAAGCGGCGGAAAAGATCTTCGGCACACAGGCCGTTTCTTTCCCGATCGCTTATGGCCCCGAACTCAACAAGGATCTGGAACTGGCGCTCTTTGCCGCCAAGATCGGCGCCTATGCCCAGGGCTTCGCGGTGATGGCGGAAGCCTCGCGCGAGTTCAACTGGTCGCTGCCGATGCCGACCATTGCCCGGATCTGGCGCGCCGGCTGCATCATCCGTTCGCAGTTCCTCGACGAGATCACTTCGGCCTTCACCAAGGCGCCGGATGCTGCGAACCTCATCGTCACGCCTGCCTTCTCCGAGATGGTCAAGGAATCGATCCCGGCGCTGCGTCGTGTTGTCGCTGCCGCCATCTCCGCCGGCCTGCCGGTGCCGGCGCTGACCTCGGCACTCACCTATTTCGACGCCTACCGCCAGGGCAGGGGAACGGCCAACCTCATCCAGGCCCAGCGCGATTTCTTCGGCGCCCACGGCTTCGACCGCCTGGACGGCAAGGATTTCCACCACGGCCCCTGGGGCAGCGGTGCGGCGACCTTCTGAGGTTTGCCGAGAAGAGATCGAGGAAGAGCCCGGCCGTTGCGTCGGGCTTTTTCGTGGTTCGCGGCGTAATACACGGAGATCAAAGTGAGGAGCGTTCGGATAGCCGCCGCGCAGACGCCTGAATTTCGGGAGGATGTCGAGGCCGCTCTCGATCATGCCATCGGGGTTGCGGCGCGTGCTGAGGCCGACGGCGCGGCCTTGCTGCTCTTTCCTGAAGGGTTCTTGCAGGGCTATCTGACCGATGAAGCATCGGCGCGTCGTGTTGCCTTCGACCTTGCGTCCGCTGAGTTCGCTGCGGTTCTCGATCGGTTTCCGAAGTCGGGACCTGTGTTGGTCATGGGGCTGATCGAGATCGAGGAGGGGCGACTGTTCAATACAGCGGTCGTAGTCGAGCAGGGCGTTCTCATCGGTCGCTATCGGAAGGCGCACCTGCTGAGCGGTGAACAGGCCTTCGAGGCAGGAAAAGAAAGTCCGCATTTTGCGATCGGCGACCTGCGCTACGGGATAAACATCTGCTACGACACCAACTTTCCAGAAGCGGCGCAAAAGATCGCGGCGTCCGGCGCGTCGTTGATCTTATGCCTGTCCAACAACATGATGCCACGCGAGAAGGCGGATATATTCAAGCAGCTGCATAATGCCGTTCGCGGTGAAAGATGCCGCGAGACAGGCCTGTGGCTGATATCGTCCGACGTAACGGGCGAGCGCGACGGGCGCATCGCATGGGGACCGACGGCCGTGCTGAACCGGCAAGGGCAGGTCGTGGCGCAGCTCCCGCTGGAGGAGCCCGGCTTACTGGTCTTCGACTTTCCCTGCGGTGGACAAGAGGCAGGTGCTCGACCCAAATGACGAACACTGCGGAATTCGGGAATTTGCGAAAGTTGGATGGGGACGGTATCCCCACCCATTTCCCATGGCTGGCTTAGATCGGTTGACCGACGTCGATGCGGTTGCCGTCGGGGTCTTCAAACACAAAGGCCCGCAATCCGTAGTCCTTGTGCTGAAGGCTTTTGATGATCCTCAGCCCATATTGTCGGCAAAGCGCATGCAGGGCGTCGACATCGTCGACCATCAAATGCGCGACATTGAAGTCCGCAGCCTTGTGGTTCGGCTGCAAGGTGAGATGCAGCTCGCCCTGATCGCGCTTCAGGATCATGAAGCCGACAGGATTTCCGTTCTCGAATATTTTCTTGAAGCCGAGGACATTGGCGTAAAAGTCGTAGGCCTTGGTCATGTCCTTGACCGGCAGCATGGCGGCAATTCGTCCGAAACGAACACCGTGATCGGCGATATCATTCATCGCAGAACCTCTGATTGCGAAGACGCACACAGCCTCCGGACGGTGCCGGCGGAGATGTTACGCTCCGATGTTTCGATCAGCAGGACGGTGCCCACGGGCCTCAGTCTATATCCTCGGAAAATCTCCGGCGGAAGAGGGCAACGGATTCCCGCAGGATTCTCTCGGATCTACGACATTTCGTTTCAATGGGATAAGACACTGCTTGCGCGAGACAACACGCCTGGGAATTGACAAAGATGCTCATCCGAATCGAGACGCCTGATGATATCGACGCGATCCATGATCTGACATCGATTGCTTTTGAGCCGATGGCTTACAGCGACGGCACGGAAGCGGCGATCATTCGAAGGCTTCGCGCCAGCGGCGATCTGACGGTGTCGCTGGTTGCCGAAGAGGACGGCGAGATTCTCGGGCATGTGGCGTTTTCGCCGGTAACGATCGACGGCGTCCATGCGGGTTGGTTCGGGCTGGGTCCGATATCGGTCAAGCCGGACAGGCAGCGGCAGGGTATCGGCAAGGCGCTGATCGCCAGGGGGCTGGAATTGCTGGAGGAGATGGGCGCGAGCGGATGCGCGCTGATCGGCAATCCCGACGTCTATCGCGGCGCGGGCTTCAGCAGCGACGGGAGACTCAGCTATCACGATCTCGATACGCGGCTCGTCCAGCACATTGTCCTCCACGGGCCGGCGCCGAGCGGTATGCTGCGGTTCGCTCCGGCGTTCGAAAGCTAGATGTTCAGCAGAAAGGCGATGACATGTCCGGAACCGGCGCGATCACTCTCCGAACCGAGCGGCTGATTCTCCGGAAGCCCGAGATCGACGATTTCGAAGCCTATGCGCGGCTGATGGCTTCGCCGCGGTCCGCCGGAATGGGCGGCTCGTTCGATCTCAGGGCCGCCTGGGGGATGTTCTGCCACGACGTGGCGCTCTGGCAGCTTTTCGGGCATGGGGCTTTGATGATCGACCTTGCCGAGGGCGGCGAGTGCGTCGGTCAGGTGGGGATCAATCATGGGCCGCTCTTTCCTGAGAAGGAACTGGGGTGGTTCGTCTATGAGGGCCATGAGGGCAGGGGTTATGCGACCGAGGCGGCCCTGGCTCTCAGGAACTGGGCCTTTTCGACGCTTAAGCTGCCGTCGCTCGTCAGCTATATCGCTCCCGGCAATGCCGCATCCGTTGCCGTTGCCGAACGGCTGGGGGCACGTCTCGACCCCACGGCGCCCCGAACCGATCCTGCCGATCTCGTCTATCGTCACTCGGCTTCGTGAGATCAGTTTCGCAGGCGTAAGACGGTTGACAGACGTCTCAATCCTTACATCTTGATAGGTCAGGATCGGGCTCTGCAAGAGATGGGGTGCCGGATGACAGACGCGAAACGGGAACATTGGGACGAGGTCTATCGCACGAAAGCGGCCGACAGCGTCAGCTGGTATCAGCCGACGCCGGGGCCTTCGTTACATGTGCTCGATGAGCTGCAACTGCCGGCCACAGCTTCGCTGATCGATGTGGGGGGCGGGGCATCGAGCCTTGTCGACCGTCTCGTCGAGCGCGGCTGGTCCGATCTCACCGTGCTCGATATCGCCGCGCCGGCGCTCGACGTCGCCAAGGCGCGGCTCGGGGGCGAAGCCGTTCGAATCACCTGGTTGGTTGCCGACGTCACCGCATGGAAACCTGACCGCCGGTACGATGTATGGCACGACCGGGCCGTTTTTCACTTCTTGACCGAGCCCGGGCAGCGGCTCGCCTATCGCCATGCGCTCGAAGCCGGCACGGCGCCGGGCAGCGTCGTGATCATCGCGACCTTCGCGCCGGACGGGCCGGAACGGTGCAGTGGCCTGCCGGTCCATCGTTACGACGCGGCAGCGCTTGCGACCGAATTTTCCTCCGCCTTCGCGCTCGAACGCGACTGGCGCGAGGCGCACACGACACCCGGCGGCGGCCGGCAGTCCTTTCAGTGGTGCGTCTTTCGCCGACGGTAAGGTTTACCTCGCCGACATCCGCTGTCCGACATTGCCTCAGGCAGCCCGGCCGGCGCGCGCCATGCCATGCTCCACCAGCCGGTCGATGACTTCGGCATAGCTGACGCCGCTTGCCGCCATCGCCTTGGAATACATGCTGATATCGGTGAAGCCGGGGATGGTGTTGAGCTCATTGATGACGAAGCGCATGTCCGAGGTCAGGAAGAAATCGACGCGCGCCATCCCATCGCAGCCGACGGCCCGGAAGGCTTCTGCCGCTGCGTCGCGCATGGCGGCCTCGACCTCGGACGGCAGCTCGGCCGGCACCTTCAGCGCCGCGCCCGTCTCGTCGATGTATTTCGCGTCGTAACTGTAGAAGCCGTGGCTTTCCGCCGGGACGATTTCGCCGGGGCGTGAAACGAAAAGCTTTCCGGCCGCATCCTCCAGCACGCTGAATTCGATCTCGCGGCCGGCAATGAATTCCTCGGCGAGCAGGGTGCGATCGTGGCGGAAGGCTTCTGCAAGAGCGCCTGCGAATTCCTGGCTGGCATGGACCTTGGCGACGCCGACCGACGATCCCTGGCGCACCGGCTTGATGAACAGCGGCAGGCCGAGTTCGCCCTCGAGCGCTGCGAGCGACGGGGTCGTCCCTTCATGGATCGTTACGGCGCGGGCGACCGGCAGGCCGGCCGCCCTGAGCAGCCGCTTGGCGATCTCTTTATCGAGCGCTGCGGCAGAACCGAGGATGCCGCAGCCTGCAAGCGGCACACGCGCCACCTGCGCCACACCCTGTACCGATCCGTCTTCGCCATGGAGGCCGTGCAGCACGGGAAACAGCATGTCGATCGCCGCCAACTCATGCGGTGCGCCATTGGCGGGGATTGCCATCACCCGGCCGCAGCCGCCCGGCACGAGGCAGATTTCCGTGCCCGATGAAGGTGTCGCCAAGGCGCCGTCCACGAAGCTGCTCGTGAGCCACCGACCCTCGCGGGTGATGAAAATCGGAAAGGCGTCATACTTTTCAGGCTTGAGCGCACCCATGACGTTGGTTGCCGAGAGCACGGACACCTCGTGCTCTGCCGAGCGGCCGCCGAAAAGCACGGCGATGCGCAGCCTGTTGGGGGAAGGGGTCATGCAAGCCTCCGGAAGGATCGGGTGAAGGGTCAGGCGTCGACAGATATGCCGCGGTTGGCGAAGAAGCGGCCGAAGACGGCAAGCGGCAGCGTCACGTCGGCCTGGCTCGCCTCGTCGTGACCGGATGGATTGTGGAAGCGGACCGTTTCCTGCGAGGCTGCCGTCACAAGCACCAGATGGCCGCCCTTCGATGGCGGTTCGCGCTCCGGCCAGCGAATGGCCGAATGCACCGAGGCAATGAAGAACCGGCGCTTCGACAGAAGATCAGGAAAGGCCGAGGTTTCGATGCCGGTTATCGTCTCGGCGTCGAGCCCGAAACGCTCGGTTGCGAAGCGCACAAAGGGCGCGTAGATCAGCCCCTTGATCGAGGCGTCGACCTCGTTGACGACATAACCGCCGTAGGCGGTGCAGGCACGGGCAAGTTCGAGGGTCGGACGGATTTCGCCACGGGCGGCAAGGATCATCTTCAGACAGGCCATGCCGCAGACATTGACGGCCCAGCGCGCATATTCCTCAATGGTGCCGGCTCCCGAATGACGCCAGAGCGGATCGCTGAGCAGGGCTTGCGAGCCCTCGGCAAGTACCGGCAGCGTCATGCCGGGTGTTTCCCATTGGCTGAAATAGGGCACGCCGCTCTGCTGCATTCTGTCGATATCCCCGTGACTCGCTGTGAGATGACGGGCAATCTTGGCTTTTTCGAGCCGATGCCTGCTTGCGAATCCTGGGGGAGGGTTCGTTCTCCCGCCTATCGGCCGTTCTCCGGCCAGATCGGCTGGCTGATGCTTTGCAGCAGTTCTGGTTCGACGCCGTCGATGCGAGCAATGACGGCTTTGGCCATTTCGCGGCCGGCTTGGCGCACATCCTCCTGGGCGGTGATGATCTCGGGACGGATCCAGTTCAGGATCGGCACCGACTGCTTGGACACCATGTCGAGATCACGCCCCAGCGCCTTGCCGGCGGCCTCGATGCCGGCATTGACGGCGATCGCCGCGCTGCCGGCCGAACAGACGATGCCGTCAGGGGCGTTCGCCGCGCGCATCATCACCTCGACGACGTCGCGGATATCGGCTAGCGGCGCGTCGGTGTTGACCCGCAGGGGCACTTCCTCGGCGCCGTAATCGTGCAGGCCGGTCTGAAAGCCGATCCTGATATGGGCGTAATAGGTGAGCTTGCTCGGCGGCTGTAGCAGGGCAATGCGCCGGCGACCGCGTTTGACCAGCCGCTCCACCGCCTGATGGGCGAAGGCTTCGTTGTCGAAATCGTGGAAGGGGTGCGTCAGGCCGGCGTCGGTGCGCCCATGCGTGGCGAAGGGCATGCCGCGCTCGGTCAGCAACCGCACGCGCGGATCGTCCGGCTCGATGCGCGAGATGATGACCCCGTCGGCCGAGCCGGTCTCGAGGATATAGCGCACCGGCAGCATCGGGTCCTTGCTGTGGGAGTGCGGCGTGACGACGATATGATAGGGCGTGCCGGACAGGACCTCGGAGATGCCGAAGACCATCTGGCTCGAGAAGCCCATGATCTCCTCGTCGATGCTGAGGACGAGGGCGATGACGTTGGTCTTGCCGGTGCGCAGGCGCACGCCCGCCCTGTTCGGCTGGTAGCCGAGCTGGCGGGCGACCATGCGCACTCGCTCTTTGGTTTCGGCCCCGATGTCAGGCGCGTCTTTCAGCGCACGCGACACCGTTGTCACGCCAAGGCCGGTCATGAAGGCGATCGTTTTCAATGTCGGGCGCTCGCGCGCCGCCGGCACCGATGCTGCTTGCCCGAAATTTCCCTTGTTTTCCATCCCTGTAGGCCTGCCTCGCGCGAATTGGTGTCGCTTATAGAGGCTTTTTCAAGCGCCGTAAGCCCGCCGCCTGCCAAAATCGCGCCTCCCTTAGGAATGCAATCTGTAACGATACAGTAGAAATGTCGAGGGCTTTTTCTTGTGTGCATTGCGGCAATATCCCCGCAGGTTGAATCCGTCATCTGTGCCCCGTTTTTCCGCAGTAGCGAAAAAAGTAAAGCGAGCCGTAGACCGGTTTGCCTTAAATTATCCTGTTATTTCAATTTGATACATTGATTGTGCATATGCGATATCGCTTAATAAAATGGCGATATGAGGAGGGTAGTGATGTAGCCGAGAACAGCTAGAAATAGCAATTCCGGCCTTCATCGAAAAATTTGGAGGCGGGCAGTTGCGTGCTGAAATCGATTGATCTAAGTTTTTCCGGCAACGTTTCAGTGAGGGAGGAGAACTCATGAAAATCCGTATGATGGCGGCCGTGCTTGCCGCCTCAGTCGCGCTTCCGCTCGGCGCCGCCAGTGCTACCGATCTTGAAGTTACGCATTGGTGGACCTCAGGCGGCGAATCCGCCGCCGTCGCCGAGCTGGCAAAGGCTTTCGACGCCACCGGCAACCACTGGGTCGACGGCGCGATCGCCGGTTCCGGCGGCACCGCCCGTCCGATCATGATCAGCCGCATTACCGGCGGCGACCCGATGGGCGCCACCCAGTTCAATCACGGCCGTCAGGCTGAGGAGCTCGTCCAGGCCGGCCTGATGCGCGACCTGACCGACGTCGCCACCGCCGAGAAGTGGAAGGACATCATTCGTCCGTCGAGCCTGCTCGATTCCTGCACCATCGACGGCAAAATCTATTGCGCTCCCGTCAACATCCACTCCTGGCAGTGGCTGTGGCTTTCGAACGCCGCATTCAAGAAGGCCGGCGTCGAGGTTCCGAAGAACTGGGACGAATTCGTTGCCGCCGCTCCGGCTCTGGAAAAGGCCGGCATCCTTCCGCTCGCCGTCGGCGGTCAGCCGTGGCAGGCTGCAGGCGCCTTCGACGTGCTGATGGTGGCGATTGCCGGCAAGGACACCTTCAACAAGGTCTTCAAGGACAAGGATGCGGAAGCTGCGGCCGGCCCTGAAATCGCTAAGGTCTTCAAGGCCGCCGACGATGCGCGCCGTATGTCCAAGGGCACCAACGTCCAGGATTGGAACCAGGCCACCAACCTCGTCATCACGGGCAAGGCCGGCGGCCAGATCATGGGTGACTGGGCGCAGGGCGAATTCGCGCTCGCCGGTCAGAAGGCTGGTACCGACTATACCTGCCTGCCGGGCCTCGGCGTCAACGAGATCATCTCGACCGGCGGCGATGCCTTCTACTTCCCGCTGCTGAAGGATGAGGAAAAATCCAAGGCGCAGGCCGTGCTCGCCAAGACCTTGCTCGATCCGAAGACTCAGGTTGCCTTCAACCTGAAGAAGGGCTCTCTGCCGGTTCGCGGCGACGTCGATCTCGCCGCTGCCAACGACTGCATGAAGAAAGGTCTCGATATCCTTTCGAAGGGCAACGTGATCCAGGGGACCGACCAGCTGCTTTCGGCCGACAGCCAGAAGCAGAAGGAAGACCTGTTCTCCGAATTCTTCGCCAATCCGTCGATGACACCGGAAGACGCCCAGAAGCGTTTCGCCGATATCATCGCTTCGGCCGACTGATCCTCGGTTCTCAAGCTCATCGGATCCGGTCCTGCTCTTGGCAGGGCCGGATTGCGCCGCCGGATCTCTGATCCCGGCGAGAGCTTCCGCAGCCGGCCGCAAGCGCGCTTATGCGTGGAGTGCGTGACGGCTTCGGATAGGGACGGGAAGGGCAGCCGTTCAGACGGCGTCCCGATCACCGAAGCGAGCGCGCTTCAGGAGGAAACCAATGACAGGTCAAGCGAAAGCCGGCCGGCCGTTTAAATTGCTGCGCAATCTGAATTCGAAGATTGCCTCCATTCCCATGATCCTCACCGCCATGGTCATCTTCGTCGGCGGCACGATCTGGACCGTGTTCTATTCCTTCACCAATTCCAAGCTTCTGCCGCGACTAACCTTCGCAGGCATCGAGCAATATGAGCGTCTCTGGGCCGCACCGCGCTGGGTGGTGTCCATCCAAAACCTGGCGATCTACGGCATCCTGTCGCTGATCTTCAGCCTGGTCATCGGGTTCCTGCTGGCGGCTCTCATGGATCAGAAGATCCGTTTCGAGAACACCTTCCGCACGATCTTCCTCTATCCTTTCGCGCTGTCCTTCATCGTCACCGGTCTCGTCTGGCAGTGGATTCTCAATCCTGACTTCGGCGTGCAATCCGTGGTGCGATCGCTCGGCTGGACGAGCTTCACCTTCAACCCGCTCTATACGCCCGAAATCGTCATCTACGGCATTCTGATCGCGGCTCTCTGGCAGGGCACCGGTCTCGTCATGTGCCTGATGCTTGCCGGCCTGCGCGGCATCGACGAGGACATCTGGAAGGCTGCGCGCGTCGACGGCATTCCGATGTGGAAGACCTATCTGCTGGTCATCATTCCGATGATGCGGCCGGTCTTCATCACCACGATCGTCATCATCGCCTCCGGCATCGTGAAGGTCTACGACCTCGTCGTGGCGCAGACTTCGGGCGGTCCGGGCATCTCGTCGGAAGTGCCGGCGAAATATGTCTACGACTACATGTTCCAGGCGCAGAATCTCGGCCAGGGCTTTGCCGCCTCGACCATGATGCTCGTCACGGTCGCCATCATCATCATTCCCTGGGCGTATCTGGAATTCAGCGGAGGGCGCAAGCGTGTCTGACAATATCGCTCTCAAATCGGTCGATGGCGGCGGCGTCCCCTTCGAAGGCAAGGCGGTTTCCGGTCCGGCCGGACCGAAGCCGCGGCCGGTGATTTCGCCGCGCAACATCATCATCTACGGCACGCTTTTCGTGGCCGCCGTCTATTACCTGATCCCGCTTTACGTGATGGTCGTCACCTCGCTCAAGGGAATGCCGGAAATCCGGCTCGGCAACATCTTCTCGCCGCCGATGGAAATCACCTTCGAACCCTGGGTGAAGGCCTGGGCGACGGCCTGCACCGGTCTGAACTGCGACGGTCTTTCGCGCGGTTTCTGGAACTCGGTGCGCATTACGGTGCCGTCGGTCATCGTTTCGATCGCAATTGCCTCGGTCAACGGCTATGCGCTGGCGAACTGGCGCTTCAAGGGATCGGAATTCTTCTTCTCGGTCCTCATCATCGGCGCCTTCATTCCCTATCAGGTGATGATCTATCCGATCGTCATCATCCTGCGCGAAATCGGCATCTACGGCACGCTGACCGGCCTCATCATCGTGCATTCGATCTTCGGCATGCCGATCCTGACGCTGCTCTTCCGCAACTACTTCGTGTCGCTGCCGGAAGAGCTGTTCAAGGCGGCGCGTGTCGACGGGGCGGGCTTCTGGCAGATTTTCCTGCAGATCATGCTGCCCATGTCGCTGCCGATCTTCGTCGTGGCGATGATCCTGCAGGTGACCGGTATCTGGAACGACTTCCTGTTCGGCGTGGTGTTCACCCGGCCGGATACCTATCCGATGACCGTGCAGCTCAACAACATCGTCAATTCAGTCCAGGGCGTGAAGGAATATAACGTCAACATGGCGGCAACGATCCTGACGGGTCTCGTGCCGCTGATCGTCTATTTCGTGTCGGGACGGCTTTTCGTCCGCGGCATCGCCGCCGGCGCAGTGAAGGGTTGATCTCATGAACATGAATTCGAGTGTCTCCAATTCAAGTGTTTCCATCAAGGATCTGTCGCTGAACTTCGGCGCGGTCAGTGTGCTGAAGGATCTGAACCTCGACATCAATGACGGGGAGTTCCTGGTGCTGCTCGGTTCGTCCGGCTGCGGCAAGTCGACCTTGCTCAATTGCATTGCCGGCCTGCTCGACGCTTCGGAAGGACAGATCTTCATCAAGGGCAAGAACGTCACCTGGGAGGAGCCGAAGGACCGCGGCATCGGCATGGTGTTCCAGTCCTATGCGCTCTATCCCCAGATGACGGTGGAGAAGAACCTCTCCTTCGGTCTGCGCGTCGCCAAGGTGCCGCAGGCCGAGATCGACAAGCGCGTGGCGCGCGCCGCCGAGATCCTGCAGATCCAGCCGCTCTTGAAGCGCAAGCCGGCCGAACTTTCCGGCGGCCAGCGCCAGCGCGTCGCCATTGGCCGGGCGCTGGTGCGTGATGTCGACGTGTTCCTGTTCGACGAGCCGCTGTCCAACCTCGACGCCAAACTCCGCTCGGAGCTGCGCGTCGAAATCAAGCGCCTGCACCAGTCGCTGCAGAATACGATGATCTACGTCACCCACGACCAGATCGAGGCGCTGACGCTCGCCGACCGTATCGCCATCATGAAGAGTGGCATCATCCAGCAGCTCGACGATCCGACGACGATCTATAACCGGCCGCGCAACCTCTTCGTCGCCGGCTTCATCGGCTCGCCGTCGATGAATTTTCTGCGTGGCGAGCTGGTCAAGACGGGCGAGGGGATCGCCTTTACCGCCAACGGCGTCAACTTCTCGCTGGCTGCCTATGACGCCAACGAGGCACTGCAGCCCGGCCGCAAGGTGGTGCTCGGCGTTCGCCCCGAACACATCAAGGTCAACGAGAACGCCGGCGGCGAGGAGCACGACGCGACCGTCGATATCGAGGAGCCGATGGGCGCGGACAATCTCCTGTGGCTGAAACATGCCGGTCACACGATGTCGGTCCGCGTCAACGGCGCCCGCCGCTTCGATGTCGGCGCCAAGGTGAAGCTCAGCTTCGACATGACGGTCGCCTCGGTGTTCGATGCCGAGAGCGAGTTGCGGCTTTAGAGGGTTCTGCGGTTGGAGGCCACTAGCTGGCGCGAAAAGGCCAACCCCGCCCTCCGTCATCCTCGGGCTTGACCCGAGGATCCATGCCCGTTGCGGCAGGTGGATGTGGTGTAGATCCTCGGGTCAAGCCCGAGGATGACGGAGAGCGGAGTGGGCAGATGAGGACAAAAACGACACGTCTCTGACGATCGACTAGGTGAGGGCCACCGAACAGTGACATTTGGCCTTCCTTCAAGACCACAATCCTTTTCAAAATCGGACATGAAATCGTGACGCAACTACCGCCCCCCTCCAGCATCGACCTTTCCGGTTCGTGGCAGCTGACTTCCGTCGATGGCGAGATCAAGAGTGTGATCACGTTGCCGGGCGACGTGCACACCGCGCTCCACCGGGCCGGCCTGATCCCCGATCCCTATTTCGGCCGCAACGAGGAGAAAGTGCAGTGGGTCGCCGAGCGCGGATGGGCGGTCGAGCGCAGCTTCACGCTGCAGGAGGCCGAGGGCGACTGGTATCTCGATATCGACTATCTCGACACGGTCGCCTCCGTTTATGTCAACGGCTTCCTGGCGCTCGAAGCCGACAACAGCTTCCGCCGCTATCGCCCCGACGTGTCGAGCATGCTGAGATCCGGCGACAACGTCATCCGTATCATGTTTGCCTCCAACCCCGCCGTCGGCGCCGAGCGGCAGAAGCAGCAGCCCTTCTATATTCCTTACAGCACCGGCAATTCGCCGATCCCGGACGGCAACATGCTGCGCAAGCCGCAATGCCATTTCGGCTGGGACTGGAATATCGCCATTGCGCCGCTCGGCCTTTACGGCACGATCGCGCTCAAAAAGCTTGAGAGCGCCCGCATCGAACATGTCGTCACCCGCCAGACGCATAATCTCGACGGTTCGGTCGATCTGACGGTCACGGCAACGCTGTATTCCAAGGGGCCAAGTATTGCCCAGGTCTATTTCGATCTCGATGGCGAGCGGGTGCGCCTCGATGTCGGCGTCCATGGCGAGACCCACGTCAACCATCTCTTCCACATCGACAAGCCGCGCCTCTGGTGGCCGTCCGGCAGCGGCGAGCAGGCGCTCTACACGCTTTCCGTCGAGCTGTCCGACGAGGCAGTGACGAGGCAGATCGGCCTTCGCACCATCGAGCTGATCACCACCCCGGATGCATCGGGCGCCCGTTTTGCCTTCAAGGTCAATGGCCGCGAGATCTTCTGCCGCGGCGCCAACTGGATCCCCGCCGATGCGCTCTATTCGCTCTCCTCGCCGGAGAAGACGGAAGACCTGCTGCAATCGGCGAAAGCCGCCAACATGAACATGATCCGGGTCTGGGGGGGCGGTTTCTACGAGCAGGATCATTTCTACGATCTCTGCGACCGGCTGGGCCTGATGGTCTGGCAGGATTTCATGTTCGCCTGCAACCTCTATCCCTCGACCGAAGACTTCCTCGAGAATGTGGCGATCGAGGTGCATTACCAGGTGCGCCGGCTTTCCTCGCATCCCTCGATCGCGCTCTGGTGCGGCGACAACGAACTGGTCGGCGCGCTGACCTGGTTCGAGGAATCGAGGAAGGATCGCGATCGCTATCTCGTCTCCTATGATCGGCTCAACCGGACGATCGAGCAGGCGGTGAAGAAGGCGCTGCCCGGCGCGCTCTGGTGGCCGTCGAGCCCGGCTTCCGGCTATCTCGATTTCGGCGATGCCTGGCATGCCGATGGCTCCGGCGACATGCACTATTGGTCGGTCTGGCACGAGAACAAGTCATTCGACAATTACCGTTCGGTGCGGCCGCGCTTCTGCTCGGAATTCGGCTTCCAGTCCTATACCTCGCTGCCTGTCATCAGGACCTATGCCGAGGAGAAGGATATGAATATCGCTTCTCCCGTCATGGAACTGCATCAGAAGAATGCCGGCGGCAACGAGCGCATCGCCGGCACGATGTTCCGCTATTTCCGCTTCCCCAAGGATTTCCCGAACTTCGTCTATCTCTCGCAGATTCAGCAGGGCCTGGCGATCAAGACGGCGGTGGAATATTGGCGTTCGCTGAAACCCCATTGCATGGGCACGATCTACTGGCAGCTCAACGATACCTGGCCGGTCGCTTCCTGGTCGAGCCTCGATTACGGCGGGCGCTGGAAGGCGATGCATTATCTCGTCAAGCGCTTCTTCCAGCCGGTGGCGGTCGCCGCCATTCCTTCCGAGGACGGGAAGACGATCCGCTTCTCGCTGGTCAACGACACGCTCGCCGATGTCAGCGTCGATCTTTCGATCTCGTTGCTGACGATGAACGGCGAGCGGAAGCACCTGAAAGACGTGCAGGCGGTCTGCTCGCCGGATGCGGCGGTGACGGCTGCGACTATCGACGTTGCCGAGATCGGCGAGGGAACGCTGCTAGCCTGGCGTTTCACTGTCTCGAACGGCATGGGCGGCGAGGGCCATTTTGTCAACGGCACCTACAAAGCGCTGGAGCTCGAGCCCGCGGGGCTTGTTGTCACGCATGAATATGTCGAGGCCAGCGGCGCGATCGACATCAACGTCACCGCTAAGGGACTTGCGCTCTTCGTGATGATCGAAAGCGCGACGGACGGCAAATATTCCGACAATGCCTTCGATCTTGCGGCCGGCGAAAGCCGCCGCATCACCTTCACCCCGGCAGAGCCGCTCGAGCGCGGCAAGCTGCCGGACTTCCGGTTCTACGACCTGCATTCCTGCCAATCGGCGGATTGATCCTTCCCAAGCGTGGGCACGAGGCCCAAGGAGAACATGATGACGAAACTTAGCTACCAGCTCTACAGCGCGCGCAATTTCCAGCCCTATTCGGCGATTTTCGAGAAGCTCGGCAAGGCGGGCTATGCGGAAGTCGAGGGCTTCGGCGGCATCTATGCCGATCTCGACGATGCCGGCTTGAAGAGCCTTCGCGCCGAGCTCGACAAGAATGGCCTGGTCATGGCGAGCGGCCATTTCAGCCCTGATTTCCTGGAAAAGGAAGTTCAGAAATCGCTCAACATCGCCAAGATTCTCGGCATGGATTCGATCTATGCGCCGCATCTGACGGCCGACCAGCGTCCCTCCGACGCCGCCGGCTGGACGGCCTTCGGCAAGCGCCTGCAGGAGATGAGCAAGCCTTACAAGGACGCCGGCTACGAATTCGGCTGGCACAATCATGATTTCGAGTTCGTCAAGCTCGCCGACGGCTCGCTGCCGATCGAGCGCATCTTCGAAGGCGCGCCTGACATTTCCTGGGAAGCCGATATCGCCTGGGTCATCCGCGGCGACGCCGATCCTTTCGCCTGGATCGAAAAGCTCGGGCCCCGCATCACCGCAGTTCACGTCAAGGATATCTCGCCGGCAGGCGAAGCGAAGGACGAGGACGGCTGGGCCGATGTCGGCCATGGCAGGGTCGAGTGGGCCAAGCTGATTGCGGCGCTTCGCGGCACCAAGGCCAAGCATTTCGTCGTCGAACATGACAATCCTAATGACATCGACCGCAACATCAGCCGCTCGATCGCATCCTTCAAGACTTATTGAGGCACATCATGACCAGGGAACTTGGCGTCGGCATCATCGGATGCGGCAACATCTCCACCACCTATTTCGCGCTCGCACCGCTCTTCAAGGGGCTGAAGGTGCTGGCCTGCGCCGATATCAACGTGCAGGCCGCCGAGGCCCGCGCCAAGGAATATGGCGTGAAGGCACAGACGATCGACGCGCTTCTCGCCAATGACGAGATCGACGTCGTCGTCAACCTGACGATCCCGGATGCGCATTTTCCGGTGTCGAAGGCGATCCTCGAAGCCGGAAAACATGTCTATTCGGAAAAGCCGCTGGTGCTTTCGCTGGAGCAGGGTGAGGAGCTTCGCCGCATCGCCAAGGCGAAGAATCTCTCCGTCGGCTGCGCGCCGGACACCTTCCTCGGCGGCGCGCATCAGCTTGCCCGCAAGTTCATCGACGATGGCGGCATCGGTCGGGTGACCTCGGGGGCCTGCTACGTGATGAGCCCCGGCATGGAGATGTGGCACCCGAACCCGGATTTTTTCTTCCTGCCAGGTGGCGGTCCGATCCTCGATCTCGGCCCCTATTACATCGCCAACCTGATCAACCTGATCGGCCCGGTCAAACGCGTCGGCGCCATGACCTCGATGGCATCGCCGACCCGCACCATCACCAGTGAGCCGCGCAATGGCGAGATCATCCCGGTCAAAACACCGACGACGATCCAGGCGCTGCTTGAATTCGTCAACGGCGCCACGGTGACGCTTTCGGCAAGCTGGGATGTCTGGTCGCATCGCCATGCCAACATGGAGCTCTACGGCACCGACGGTTCGCTCTACGTGCCGGACCCGAACTTCTTCGGCGGCACGGTCGAGGCAAGCGGCCGCGACAAGGACATCAAGCCGCTCGAGGCCTGGGAGCATCCCTTCGGCAAGATCAACCAGGAAAGCCCCAGCGGCTCGCGTGCCAATTACCGCACGGCCGGCCTTGCCGATATGGCGATGGCGTTGATCGAAGGCCGCGACGCACGCTGCTCGCTCGACCGCACGCTGCACGGGGTCGACGTCATGACCTCGATCCTCAAGTCGGGCGAGGAGGGGCGCTTCATCGACCTTAGCACGACCTGCACCCAGCCGGCCGCGCTCGGCATTGAAGAGGCGCAGGCGTTGATGAAGTGATAGAGGACCCGCGCTGGTTCGCTTTGCCCGGCGCGTGTGCTCCCCGCTTCCGTCATCCTCGGGCTTGTCCCGAGGATCTACTGACAGGACGGCAGATCCTCGGGACAAGCCCGAGGATGACGACGTTGGACGGCGGAGGCCTTTTCGCCGAGGAGGCGGGTATGCTTGCCGAGAGCACGGCAGATGCTCGGCACAAGGCCGAGCATGACGGTGGAGATGTTTTTAGCTTTCGGCCGCCGCTCAGGACGGATACGAAAGGGAAGCAATTTAGACAGGTTCAGGAGACCTTCACATGAGCTGGCAGCCGGCCGAAGACCGCTATTCGAAGATGAAGTATAACCGCGTCGGGCGTTCCGGCCTGAAGCTGCCGGCCGTTTCCCTCGGCCTCTGGCACAATTTCGGCGGCGACACGCCGCATGACCGCAAGATCGACATGTGCCGCACGGCCTTCGACCTCGGCATCACCCATTTCGACCTCGCCAACAATTACGGCCCGCCCCCCGGCAGTGCCGAGACCGCTTTCGGCGAGATCCTGCGCACCGAATTTTCCGGGCTTCGCGACGAGCTGATCATCTCCTCGAAGGCCGGCTACGACATGTGGCCGGGACCTTACGGCGAGTGGGGCAGCCGCAAGTACCTGATCGCCTCCTGCGACCAGAGCCTGAAGCGCATGGGCCTCGATTATGTCGATATCTTCTACTCGCATCGCTTCGACCCGGACACGCCGCTGGAAGAGACCTGCGGTGCGCTCGACCATATCGTCCGCTCCGGCCGGGCACTGTATGTCGGCATCTCCTCCTACAATTCGCAGCGCACACGCGAAGCGGCCGCGATTCTCAAGGATCTCGGCACGCCGTGCCTGATCCACCAGCCGAGCTATTCGATGCTCAACCGCTGGGTCGAGGACGACAGACTGCTCGATACGCTTGACGAGGTCGGCATGGGCTCGATCGTGTTCTCGCCGCTGGCCCAGGGTATGCTGACCACGAAGTATCTCGGCGGCATTCCGGCCGACAGCCGCGCAGCCCAGAACCATTTCCTGAAGCGCGACTTCATCCGTCCCTCGATCATCGACAATATCGGCAAGCTCAACGGGATTGCCGAAAAGCGCGGCCAGACGCTGGCGCAGATGGCGATCGCCTGGGTGCTGCGTGGTGGACGCGTGACCTCGGCGCTGATCGGCGCCAGCCGCTCGTCCCAGATCGTCGATTGCGTCAAGGCGCTGGATAATCTCGAATTTACGGTCGAAGAGCTTGCCGAAATTGACGTCTACGCCCGTGAGGCCGATATCAATTTGTGGGCGAAGTCGGCGGAGCGGGAATAGTATGGGCAGTGGGAGTTTTGTGGCAGCATAGTCGCCCTAGACTCCCTCATTCCTGTGACCTCAGGCTTTGCCCGAGGGATGCCACAGGAATCCAGCTGCCGCGCGTCTGCGCGGCGAGAAGAGTTCTTTCAGCCCAAGGAGTTGGGCTGGCTGGATCTCTGTGACACCCCTCGGGTCAAGCCCGAGGACAGAGATGAGGGAGGAGAGGTTTTCCCGCCTTCGTCTGACGTACGTACCACAACGATAAATCTAGGAGGAGGCCGCCCATGATCCGCAATCCCATCCTGCCCGGGTTCAACCCCGATCCGTCGATCTGCCGCGTCGGCGCGGATTATTATATCGCCACCTCCACCTTCGAATGGTATCCGGGCGTGCAGATCCACCATTCGCGCGATCTGGTAAACTGGACGCTGGTGCGCCGGCCACTGGAGCGCGCCTCGCAACTGGACATGCGGGGGAACCCTGACAGTTGCGGCATCTGGGCGCCATGCCTCTCCTATGCGGACGGGCAATTCTGGCTTGTTTATACCGACGTCAAGCGCTTCGACGGTAGTTTCAAGGATGCACCGAACTATATCGTCACCGCGCCCTCGATCGAGGCGGAATGGTCCGATCCGGTCTATGTCAATTCCTCCGGCTTCGATCCCTCGCTCTTCCATGACGAAGACGGCCGCAAGTGGTTCGTCAACATGCAATGGAACCACCGCACCGAAAGTTATGGCGGCTCGCCGAAATCGCCTGCCTTCGACGGCATCCTGCTGCAGGAATGGGATCCGGTAGCGAAGGCGCTGAAGGGGCCGATCAAGAATATCTTTGCCGGCAGTCCGCTCGGACTCGTCGAAGGCCCGCATCTCTTCAAGAAGAACGGCTGGTATTATCTGACGACCGCCGAGGGCGGTACCGGCTATGACCACGCCGTCACCATGGCGCGCTCGCGCCGCATCGACGGACCTTATGAGATGCACCCGAACATGCATCTCATCACCTCGAAGGATCATCCCGGCGCGGTGCTGCAACGGGCCGGGCACGGCCAATATGTCGAGACGCCGGAGGGCGAGGCCTACCACACCCATCTCTGCGGCCGACCGCTGCCGCCGAAGCGGCGTTGCACGCTGGGGCGGGAGACGAGCCTGCAGAAATGCGTCTGGCGCGACGATGACTGGCTCTATCTCGAAAACGGGACTTGCGTGCCCGATGTCGATGTGCCGGGTCTCTTTGGTGCTGCGCCGGTGGAAAAGCCGATGCGCAGTGAATACAGCTTCGATGGCACGGCATTGCCTGCTGACTTCCAGTGGCTGCGCACGCCCGAGCCGCAGCGTATCTTCAACCTGACGGACCGTCCCGGCCATCTCCGGTTGATCGGGCGCGAAAGCATCGGTTCCTGGTTCGAACAGGCGTTGGTCGCCCGCCGGCAGGAGCATCACAGCTTCCGCGCCGAGACCGTGATCGAGTTCTCGCCCGACACCTACCAGCAGGTTGCCGGACTGACGCATTATTATAACCGCCACAAGTTCCACGCGCTCGCCGTCACGCTGCACGAAACACTCGGCCGCTGCGTCACCATCCTTTCCTGCAATGGCGACTATCCGAACGGACGCCTGAGCTTTCCGGCTGCAAGCGGGGTGGCGATCGCCGCCGAAGGCCGCGTCCAGCTCGCCATGGAAATTCGCGAGAACGACCTGCAGTTCTTCTGGCAGACCGAGGGCAAGGGCGCCTGGCAGCCGATCGGCCCGGTGCTGGACGCCGGGATGATCTCCGACGAGGGTGGACGCGGCGAACACGGCTCCTTCACCGGCGCCTTCACGGGCGTGTTCGCCTTCGATACGTCGGGACGTGGGAAGATCGCCGATTTTGATTGGTTCAATTACGACGAGTTGTGAGGGTAATCTTGCGCAGCGCTTTCGCTCAGCGCATTCGCGGCTTTGCCGCTCACCCCCTCATCTGCCTGCCGGCATCTTCTCCCCGCTGGGGAGAAGCGGAATCGTGGCGACGTCTCGCCCCCCTGAGACATTTGCTCCAGGAATGATGACCCGCGCAGCTTGCTCCCTCTTCGCCCCAGCGGGGAGAAGATGCCCGTTAGGGAAGATGAGGGGGTGAGCGGCAAAGCCGCGAATGCACGGAGCACAAGCGAAGGGCAAAATGAAGGGCGTGTAATACAGGGATAGACTCATATCTCGCGGTGAACGACAACTAAAAAGAAAGCCGGCGCAGAGGCCGGCTGAGACGAACGCGGCTGGACATGGGATACTCGCCGGTTCCAAACACTTCGTGACTGAACAATAACTTTCACTACAAGCCGAGGCAGCGGTAAAGGGCGCAACGAGAACGCCGAAGGACGGCTCCGCAAAGGGATGGGCGGCGGGGCGGATGCCGGTGCTTGCCTCGGCCCTCTTATCGGGCATCAAGATCACCGGATGATGACATTCCAAACCGGCCGTTATCTTTCTTTTCACCGGCTTGATCGTTGCGGTGATAGCCGAAAAGCCGGCATCTTGGTCATGTCGCCAGTGAGTGACTCCGTTGTCGCCAGTAACGGTGTTGGCGCTGCGTGAATGCAGTGTTCACGTTCCCGAAGGATGTCAAACCGTCACAGACGAACTATATAGCGGGCCGAAATACTTCGAGAATCCTCAAGAGTTCCGCATGGCCCCCATTATTTCCGTTCAGAACCTGACCAAGACCTATGCCAATGGGTTCGAGGCCCTGAAGGGCATCAACCTCGACGTGGAGAAGGGCGAGATCCTGGCGCTGCTTGGACCGAACGGCGCCGGCAAGACGACGCTGATCTCGATCATCTGCGGCATTGCCAATCCGAGCGGCGGGCAGGTGCTGGTCGCCGGTCACGACGTCGTCAAGGATTTCCGCGCCACCCGTTCCATGATCGGGCTTGTGCCGCAGGAACTGACGACCGATCAGTTCGAGACAGTGTTCAATACGGTGAGCTTTTCCCGTGGGCTGCATGGCAAGAAGGCCAATCCTGCCCATATCGAGAAGGTGCTGCGGGCGCTCTCGCTCTGGGACAAGAAGGACAACATGCTGCGCCAGCTCTCCGGCGGCATGAAGCGGCGTGTGCTGATTGCCAAGGCGCTCTCCCATGAGCCGGAGATTCTTTTCCTCGACGAGCCGACCGCCGGCGTCGACGTGACGCTGCGCAAGGATATGTGGAATGTCGTCGAGCAGTTGCGGGCTTCCGGTGTCACCATCATCCTGACGACGCATTACATCGAAGAGGCCGAGGAGATCGCCGACCGGGTCGGCGTCATCAATGGCGGGCAATTGCTGCTCGTCGAGGACAAGGCGGCGCTGATGGCCAAGCTTGGCCGCAAGCAGCTCATCCTCGATCTCATCGAACCACTCGAGCGGCTGCCGGACTGTTTTGCCGGCAACGGATTGACGCTGGAAGCCGATGGCTGCCGGCTGACCTATGATTTCGATGCCGATAATGAGCAGGAGAGCATCGCGACCCTGCTCACCCGGCTGGCCGAGAACAATATCCATTTCAAGGATCTCTCGACGCGGCAGAGTTCGCTCGAAGACATCTTCGTGGCCCTGGTGGGAGCGGCAAAATGAACGTCGAAGCAATCAAATCGATCTATTTCTTCGAGATGGCGCGCACGCGCCGCACCCTGCTGCAGAGCGTCATCTCACCGGTGATTTCGACATCGCTCTATTTCATCGTCTTCGGCGCGGCGATCGGCTCGCGCATCCAGGAAGTGGAGGGTGTATCCTACGGCGCCTTCATCACACCCGGCCTGATCATGCTGACGCTGCTCGGCCAGTGTATCAGCAACGGCTCCTTCGGCATCTATTTCCCGAAATTCACCGGCACGATCTACGAGGTGCTGTCGGCGCCGGTGGCGATGACGGAAATCCTGCTCGGTTATGTCGGGGCGGCGGCGACCAAGGGGATGATCATCGGCTTCATTATCCTGCTGACCGCCAATCTCTTTGTCGACGTCAGGATCGAGCATCCCTTCATGATGATCCTGTTCTTCCTGCTGACGGCCGTCACCTTCAGCCTGTTCGGCTTCATGATCGGCATCTGGGCCGGCAATTTCGAGCAGCTGAATCTTATTCCGATGCTAGTGGTGCCGCCCCTAACCTTCCTCGGCGGCAGCTTCTACTCGATCAACATGCTGCCGCCCTTCTGGCAGGCAGTCAGCCACTTCAATCCGGTCCTCTATCTCGTCAGCGGCTTCCGCTGGAGCTTCTACGGGATCGCCGATGTCAATCCGGCGACCAGCCTGGCGATGATCACGGTGTTCCTGGCGATCTGCCTCGGCACGCTCGGCTGGATCTTCAAGACCGGCTATCGGCTGCGCAACTGACCCTGACCGCGCGTCATCGGATACGCCCATGACGCTATCGATCTGGTAGTAAGGCAGCGACCGATAATCGGCGAAGTCCTTGTCTCCTATTGATTGTCTTATCTTGCGCATTTCCCCTCAGGCGCTGCTGACGAGGAGAGCGCCTGAGAGAATGAGGAGGGTGCCGGCGACGAGCCTGACCACATCGAAGTCGGAGGCTTCGCCGAGGAGGAGGGCAGCGATTGCCAGCGTCACCAGCACGTTGCAGCTCCAGATCGGCGCGAGTTTCGAGACGGGAACGCCGTAAGCGAAGAGCGCGAAGCTGATGAGGCCGGTGCCGAAAGCGAAGCAGGCGCCGGCGGTGGCGGCAAAACCAAGACCTGCGGCGGTCCAGGGGGCAGGGCGCCAGATCAGCGCGGCGATCAGGCCGGCGAGAGCACAGGCGGCGCCGAAGGCGATCAGATAGACGGCGGAGCCGGTGGCGGACGTGGCGCTCTGCTTCTGGAAGATGGCGGTGATGCCCCAGAAAATGGCGGGCAGAATGCCGCCGATGACGATCGGCCAGAGTGAATTCATCGCGAAACTCCTGTCGCACCCATAGGTCAAGCCTTCGCCTCAGGCGAAGGCCGATCGAACATGCGGGGTGCCACCAGACTAGGAGTTTCTTTTTGCTCTTTGTGGTCTTGTTGTTTTGCGAGCGAAGGTGACAGATCCGGCCGCTTCCGTAAAGCACGCATCGCGCCATTGGCCGCACGGGTTAGCCGGCGTGCATTTCCAACGGGCGGTGAAACCTCACGTTGACGAGGTAGAAATATTCGTCTAGCCATAGCGGTCATGAAGATCGCAATGGTTCTTGTCGTGGTGATAAAGCGCATGGGCAGGATGGTGTAACCATCCGGCGATCAGCCCCATGCGCGGTAAATCAAGCTCCTGACGGGGCTTTTTTTGTGCCCTGAATTGCGCCTCGTCAGACTCTCCAGAAATCTCGCTGACAAGACGGGCAGGACCATGACACGCGATAATTCCGTTCAGACTTTCGGCAGCCGCCTGACCGAGAAGACGGTCACGACATCGACCGCCGCACCCCGACGCACGATCCTCCTGCTGCTGACGGCGCTTTCGGTATTACCGGTCAACATATATCTGCCGGCGCTGCCGAACATCGCAGCCACGTTTCAGGCCGATTTCGCCCTCGTCAATCTTTCGATTGCGGGCTATGCCATCATCAACGCCGTGACGGAAATTGTCGCCGGCGCGATGTCGGATCGCTACGGGCGCCGGCCGGTCGCGCTGATCGCCGTTTCGATTTTCATCATTGCTTCGATCGGCTGCGCGCTCGCACCCAATATCGGCGTTTTCCTGTTGTTTCGCGTGATGCAGGCGTCGATCGCCGCCTGTTTCTGCGTCGCTCTTGTCGTCATCAAGGAGACGGCGGGCGAGGGCCAGGCTGCCAACAGGATCGGCTACGCCGCCATGGGTTGGGCAATCGCCCCAATGCTCGGTCCGAGTTTCGGCGGCGTTCTGGACGAGGCGTTTGGGTGGCGGGCGATCTTCGTTGCTCTTGCGCTGCTTGGCGCTGCCATCCTTGCCATTTCCATGCGCGAGTTGAAGGAAACCGCCGGACATGCGTCGAGACCGAGAGGCAATTACCTTGCCTCCTATCGGCAGCTCCTGGGTTCGTCGCGGTTCTGGGCGTATACGCTGTGCATGGCCTGCTCCACCGGCACTCTTTATATCTTTCTCGGAGGCGCATCTTTGGCCGTCGGTTCACTGCTCGGCGGATCGAGCGCGAAGCTGGGCTTCTTCATGGGAATGGTTCCCGCAGGGTTCATTCTGGGCAGCTATCTCGCTGCCCGATTGGCGGGAAAATCGCTTAGCATCACGCTCGTTATTGCGCGCGTAACGACCTGCATGGGTCTGCTGCTGGGGCTGACCCTGTCGATGTCGGGCGTCACACATATCCTGGCGTTTTTCGGACCCTGCATGTTCATCGGCATCGGCAATGGCTTGACCTTTCCCGCCGCCAATCTGGGGGTGATGTCGGTTCGTGCCAATCTCGCCGGCACCGCTGCCGGCCTTGCCGCTGCCATGTCGATCGCCGGCGGAGCGCTGATCGCTTCGATCGCCGGACTGTCTCTCCGGGAGGCCGGCGCGATTCCGACGTTGTTCGCGATGTTGTTGACATCGGCGTCGCTTGCTTTGTCGGCAGCGCTTTTCGCAGGTTTGGTCGACGTTCCTGATCGAGAGGCCGCAGAACGCGGATCGGGGATAAATTAATCCGCCGGTTCAATCCCGCAGGCGCAATTCGTCGGTCTGCATCTGCATGGAGCCCAGCGTTTCCAGGAAGCTCATGCCGAGCAGGCTCTGGTCGAGTCGGCCGTCCTCGGCGACGCTGGCGGCGACGTTGTTGCGGACGATCGGACCGATCGCCACCTGGTCGAGCGTGATCGGGGCTGCGCGGCTGCGGCCGTTGGCGGTCATGACCGTCATCGAGTAGGTGAGGCCGGTGAGGTCGATGCCGATGCGTTCGGCATCCTCGTGCGAGAGCGCCACCATGCTGGAACCGGTGTCGACAAGCATCTCGACCGTTCGGCCATTGACATTGACGTCGGCTTCAAAATGGCCGTTCAACAGCTTGTGCAGGATGATTTCCTCGCCACCCTCGCTCGTCGTGACGACGACGGCACGGCCGGGAACGAGGCCGGCGAGCAGGCGGTTGCCGACTCCAAGTGCTTCCTGGCGATAGAGATAGACGGTGATGAGCGCCAGGATGATCACCAGCCAGATCATCATCTGGCGCATGGTTTCACCGACGCTGCGCCGGCTTCCCCAGATGCCGGCCGACAGCATCAGCGCGATCGGCAGCAGGTAAACGAAGCGGCCGAAATCGTCGCTTTGCAGGCCGAGGATGCGGCTGCCGTCATTGTTGAGGATCAGCACGGCAAGGCCGATGCCGATCACGACGAGGAGGACAGTCAAACGGATCATCAGGGCTGCTCCGGCCGCGCGGCGAGGCTTGTTTTCATGCGGCTCCTCGTGGCCGCGGCTGCGAGCCTCGCCGGCAGCAGCGCCATGATCCCTCCGCGCTCGGCATCAGTATAGGTCATCCAGCCACCGATTTCCTCAAGAGTGCGGCCGCATCCGGCGCAAAAACCGGTGGCTGAAACCATGGAACAGACGTGAATGCAGGGTGTTTGCATGGAGGATATATCGGAGTTTCAAAGAGCTGTGGCAAGGGCGCAAAAAGTGGCGATTTCGCAAATCTGCTGCGTTGCCCCCAGCGTGTCGCCGGTGTGGCCGGCAAGCCGGCGGCGGATGAAGACGGTGAAAGCAAATCCTGCGGCGCCGGTGGCGAGCAGGCTGGCGACGAGCGGCTGCAGGCCGAATGCCGGCCAGATCAGAAGCGTTGCGAGGAAACCGGCCGAGACGAGTGCAAAATGCATCGCCGCCTCATCCGGCTGACCGTTGGAGGCGGCCACGCCATCGGCCTTTGCCGGCGGCAGCCGCTGCCAATGCCAGACGATCGCGCCGCGGCTCAGCGCCGCGACGGCGGGAATGGCAAGGACTGCTGCGAGCAGCGAGGAATGGCGGACAATGGCGGCAAGCGCTGCTGCGCGGATCGCGAAGGAGAGAATGAGTACGATGGCGCCATAGGTGCCGATCCGGCTGTCCTTCATGATGCTGAGGCTCTGTTCGCGGCTCTTGCCGCCGCCGATGCCGTCGGCGGTATCGGCCAAACCATCTTCGTGCAGCGCGCCGGTGACAAGAGCCTGGACGGCAAGTGCGACCAGTGCGGCTACCAGTGGATCGGCGCGCAGGCCTAGAAGAAGGAGGAGGGCGAGGGCTGGGACAAAGCCGATGAGAAGGCCGGCGAAGGGAAAGGCGCGCACCAGGCGGCCGAGCCTGCCGTCATAGCCGTTGAACAGCGCTGGCGGCATGGGAAGGCGGCTGAGGAAGGCGACGGCGCGGGCGGTATCGACCGCATAATCCTTGATCTTCATTCTGTTTCGTTCTGCCGGAGGCCCGGCTTATGGTCGCGGCGGCGCTTTTGGTGTTGTTCGCTTCGTTCGCCGGCTTTAAGAGAGAGCCACCGCAAAGAAGCTGATTTGCTCGACGCAAACAAGTGGTTTGCGTGAAAACAAGAATAGCCGATTCATAGGAACACCGCACAGATGAGCGTTTCAGGCCTGCCGTTCGACGATTTCCGTACCCTGCTCCGCGACCTGCCGGGGCCGGATGCCCGCGCGCTGGTGGCCGCACGCGAACGCGACGCGCAGCTGACCAAGCCGCCGGGTGCGCTCGGACGGCTCGAAGAAATCGCCTTCTGGCTCGCCGCCTGGACCGGTCGCCCACCCGCCGTCAACCGGCCGCTGGTGGCAATCTTCGCCGGCAATCACGGCGTCACTAGGCACGGCATCACGCCTTTTCCGCCGGCCGTGACGCAGCAGATGGTCGAGAATTTCGCAGCCGGCGGCGCGGCAATCAACCAGATTTGCGTGGCTTATGATCTCGGCCTGAAAGTCTTCGACCTGGCACTCGATTATCCCACAGGCGACATTACCGAGGAGGCGGCGCTTTCCGAGCGTGACTGTGCCGCGACCATGGCTTTCGGCATGGAAGCGATCGCCGGCGGCACCGATCTACTCTGCATCGGCGAGATGGGCATCGGCAATACGACGATCGCGGCTGCGATCAACTATGCCCTCTATGGCGGTTCGGCGCGGGACTGGGTGGGACCCGGTACCGGCTCTGAAGGCGAGATGCTGGAGCGCAAGATTGCGGCGGTCGAAAAGGCAGTGGCGCTGCATAGCGACCATCTCGACGATCCGCTCGAGATCATGCGGCGCCTCGGCGGGCGCGAGATTGCGGCGATGGCCGGCGCCATTCTTGCCGCCCGCGTGGAGCGCATTCCGGTGCTGATCGACGGTTATGTCGCGACTGCCGCGGCGGCGATCCTCAAAGCCGCAAACCCTACCGCGCTCGATCATTGCCTGATCGGCCACGTCTCGGCCGAACCCGGGCATCTGCGCTCGATCGAGATGCTTGGCAAGACGCCGCTTCTGGCGCTCGGCATGCGGCTCGGCGAAGGCACCGGTGCGGCGCTGGCCGCCGGCATCGTCAAGGCCGCCGCCGCCTGTCATTCCGGCATGGCAACCTTTGCCCAGGCCGGCGTGAGCGGCAAGCATTGAGGCCATGGCAGCACCGGTGATGCGGGCTCCGGTTCGCTTGCGCCGCCGAGGTGGATTGGGTATCTGCGTATTCGCTCACCAAAGGGGAGACGGCAAAGTCCTTCCCCGGTCTGGGGCGCAACAGGAAGAGGAGAGGGCGTCTTGACCAAGCCTGCGGTGACGAAAGAGACCGGATTTCGGCATTTCATCGCCGCTGCCAGCTATTCCTGGGCGGGCTTTCTGCGTGTGCTGAAAGAGGCAGCCTTCCGCCAGGAACTTGGTTTCTTCGTCGTTTCGATCGCAGCGCTGGCGCTGGTGGGCGCGACGGCCGGCGAGATCGTCGTGGCGGTTCTGCTGTTTCTCGGGCTCTTTTCGATGGAGGCGATGAATACCGCCGTCGAAGAGGTGATCGACCGGATTTCGCCGGAGATATCGATCGTCGGCAAACATGCCAAGGATCTCGGTTCCTTCGCGGTGACCTGCATGATCGCCGCCTGCTGCCTTTATCTCGGCTTCGTTCTCGGCAAACACCTATTTTTTGGTTGAATCAGGCAAAGCTCTTGCGCTTGCGCGCGACGGCCTGAGCCTCTTCGACAGCCGGCAGGCTCTGGAGCACGCGTTTGGCGGGCAGGATGGCGATGACCTCCGTGCCCTCGCGCAGCTTCGATTTCAGCAGGAACTGTCCGTCATGCTTGGCAAGGATCGCCTGGACGATCGGCAGGCCGAGGCCGGTGCCCTGCTCGGCGCTCTTGATGGCGATCGAGCCCTGGCCGAAGGCCGACAGGACAACGGGAATCTCTTCTTCCGGAATGCCGGGGCCGTTATCCTTGATCGAGATGTACTGGCCGCCGCCGGCCGTCCAGCCGACCTTGACGTGGATTTCGCCGCCCTGCGGCGTGAATTTGACGGCATTGGAGAGAAGATTGAGCACCACCTGCCGCATCGACTTCTCGTCGGCCCAGATGGCCGGCAACTGCCGCTCGAACTGATCCGAAATGGCGATGTTCTTGGCGCGGGCGCGCAGCTGCACCATGCCGATGCAATCCTCGGTGATATCGAGCAGCGAGATCGCTTCTTCGCTCAGTTCGTATTTGCCGGCCTCGATGCGCGACAGGTCGAGGATTTCGTTGATGAGATCGAGCAGATGCTGCCCGGAGCGATGAATATCGCCGGCATATTCCTTGTAGGTCGGATTGGCGAGCGGCCCCATGACTTCGGCCGACATCACCTCGGAAAAGCCGAGAATGGCGTTGAGCGGGGTCCTGAGTTCGTGCGACATGGAGGCAAGGAAGCGGGACTTGGCGAGGTTTGCCTCTTCGGCCCGGCGACGCGCCTCGTCAGACATCGATTTCGCCACTTCCAGCTCGGCGATCAGGTCGTCTTTCTCCGACTGATAGGAGAGGATCCTGAGGTTCGATTTGAATAGCCGGTCGCTGATATAGTTGAAGAAGACCAGGGTGGTCGTGAACAGCCCGGTCAGGCTGATTTCGAGGAGGTCGCGCGACAGGCCGCTCTTGGCGCCGAGCGCCAGGACCGCCGGTGCGAAGGCGACCAGCACGGCAGGCGTCAGCATGAAATTCGACATCGCCGTGACGGAGAGCGCAATCAGCAATGTTGCGCCCTTATAGAGAATGAAGCTCGACGGCTCGCAGGTGTCGCAGCTCTGCAGCGCGAAGACGGCCCAGCAGCAGCCGACCAGGAATTGGCCGGAGAGCAGCAGGCGGCGCCATTTGCGGGCGCTCTCGGCGGTAATTTCCTGGCGGCGCGCGCGCCGCGCGAGCAGGATGTTGCCGGTGTGGCAGGTGAGCGTTAGCAGCGCCCAGAAGAGCAATCGGGTATCTTGGGTGAAATAAACGCCGAGACCGGTAATGATGACGACAAAGAGCGGCATGATCGTCGCGCCCTGCAGCATCGACGCGATGTACATCTTGAGTACATCACGGTCGAAGGAGGAATTGGACGCATGGCCGGACTGAAGACGTTCGCGCGTCTGCCGCACGGCCTTGGAAACGGCCTTGTTGCGGTGGCTGCGCGACCTGTCGACGATAATCTTGTCGGTCGATGTGCTTACGCCGGTACTCATGTGCACGTTGAAACTTCATCCCAGGGTGGATAAGAGCTTAACCGGCAATTCTTAAGAAGATGTTTGCCATCTTTGCCAAGGATTTGTTTTTTAAGGAGGCGAAAGCGTGACACGGGGCCTGCGCCTGATTCGCGACGGCGTGACCGCTTTTGCCCTGCTGGCGCTCCTGGCGCTGATCGCCGCCAAGGTCAACGATACTGCAGCCATCAGGCATAAGGGCGCCTTTCATGCCGCCGATGGCGACAGTCTGTCTTTGGGGCGGGAACGCTTCCGCCTCGAAGGCATCGACGCCCCGGAGCTTAATCAGAGCTGCGAGCGGGCGGGAGCGGTCTGGGCTTGCGGGCGCGCCGCGCGCCAGGCGCTGCAGGAGATGGTGCTGGCATCGGGAACGCTTTGCCAGGGCAACCGGCGCGACCGCTACGACAGGCTGCTCGTCGTCTGCCGCAATGGGGCAGGCGGAGACGTCAATGCCGCCATGGTGCGGCGGGGCATGGCCATCTCCTATGGCGGTTACGGCAAGGAGGAGGCCGAAGCGAGGATTGCGAAGGCGGGGATGTGGGCCGGAAGTTTCGAGCGGCCGCGC
Source organism: Rhizobium sp. M1 (assembly GCF_002531805.1). Lineage (NCBI taxonomy): Bacteria > Pseudomonadati > Pseudomonadota > Alphaproteobacteria > Hyphomicrobiales > Rhizobiaceae > Rhizobium > Rhizobium sp. M1. The sequence goes on from NZ_NWSW01000019.1 coordinate 112,834, forward strand.
GATGTGCGCGACCATGCCCGCCAGAATTCCGGTTTCGACGCGGCGCTGCGCTTCATCGGGCGGATCGTCGGATGGGAGTAAAGCCATGACCGACGAGGCCGAGCTGGAAACTTTGCGGCGTGAAATCGCCGCCTGCCGCATCTGTCGCGACGCGCCGGCAAAGGGCGCCGCGCGCCGGTTGCCGCACGAGCCGCGGCCGGTGGCCGTGATTTCTTCGAACGCCCGCATCCTGATCGCCGGGCAGGCGCCCGGACTTCGTGTGCATGAGAGCGGCCTGCCATTCGACGATGCCTCGGGCGACCGGCTGCGATCGTGGCTCGGCGTTGACAGGGCAACATTCTACGACCGCGACCGGTTCGCCATCGTGCCGATGGGCTTCTGCTTTCCAGGCTACGACGACAAGGGGGCGGATCTGCCGCCGCGGCGCGAATGTGCGCCGTTCTGGCGGCAAAGAGTCATTTCGGCGATGCCGCAGATCGAACTGGTGCTGGTCATCGGCCAATATGCACAGGCCTGGCATATGGCCGGCGGGGGGCGAGGCGGTATGACCGAGACGGTGCGGGGGTGGCGCGACAGTCTCATGTCCGGACGGTCGCCGGCGGTGCTGCCGCTGCCGCATCCGAGCTGGCGCAACAGCGGCTGGCTGAAACGCAATTCCTGGTTCGAGAAAGAACTGCTGCCTGTCTTGCAGGAGCGGACGAAAATGCTGCTTTCCTGAAACAAAATTCTTTTCGTTGGGCGGAATCGAGTTATACAAAGAAAATAATTCGAAAGGACTGACGTGCGCATGGACCGCCTCGACCGAAAAATTCTGCGTCTGCTGCAAGAAGATTCGACGCTTGCCGTTGCCGATCTCGCTAAAAAAGTGGGTCTTTCGACGACGCCCTGCTGGCGGCGTATCCAGAAAATGGAGGAGGACGGCGTCATCAAGCGTCGTGTTGCCATCCTCGATCCCGAGAAAGTCAACACCAAGGTCACCGTTTTCGTGTCGATTCGCACGGCCACCCATTCGATCGAGTGGCTGCGCCGCTTTTCCGAGGTGGTCGCCGAATTCCCCGAAGTGGTCGAATTCTACCGGATGAGCGGTGATGTCGATTATCTCCTGCGAGTCGTCGTGCCCGATATCGCCGCCTACGATGCCTTTTATAAGCGGATGATCGCAAAGATCGAGATTCGCGACGTCTCCTCCGCCTTTGCGATGGAGCAGATCAAGTATTCGACGCAGCTGCCGCTGGACTATATGATTCTCGAGAACGCCAAATCCAACGAGGATTGACGCCGGGTGTGATTTGCGATCGCACCGAATGTGTCTGGCAGGTTGTATCGGGACGATAGGCTGCGGTCGTGTACTGCATGCCTGAGTCGGGCCGGCTCAGGCGATTCGACCGCATGCAGGAATGCGCCGGACGAAATGCGGCTTTCCCGAGAAAGCGGTCGCAATTGCAGAAAAAAGCCAGAAAAGCAGCGAAAAAAGGCTCCGATTTCGCCAAAATCTCATAAAAGTATATAGCCTGGTAACGATTGCACGGCTATGATGTGTGGCATCAGTGAGTGCTTGTGTCATCATTTTGTCTCATTGGTATCGAATTCAGGACACCATGTTCTACACCGCTGCCTTGTATATGTTCATTCGCCGGCGGTAGAGTTTATGCTTCACCAGCATGTCCGATAGGGGATCGGACGGTGGAGAATTTGACAATGGGGCTAGCGTTTGCGGCTTGCGATGGAGATTTCCGTCGCGGGGCCGCTTGTCGTGTTTTCTGGCTAAATATCTGAAATTGTTGTATAAAAATCACGCTTTCGAGGAAAGTGCTTCGATCGGACCCCTCCCGTGTATATCGAGAATTGCTTGATAACGCCCGGTATGTGATGACGGTTTGGCGGTTCGATCGATCCGCACGCCGAGATGGCTGTTCAAACTGGGCCGGCTTCAAATCGACTACCCGATTGGAAGCCAGCCCCGATCGACAAAGGAATGGATTGGTAAATGAACATCAGAATGGTTTTGCTCGCATCAGCAGCAGCATTTGCTGCATCGACGCCGGTTCTTGCAGCTGACGCTATCGTTGCTGCCGAGCCGGAACCGGTTGAATATGTTCGCGTCTGCGACGCTTACGGCACCGGCTACTTCTACATCCCCGGCACCGAAACCTGCCTCAAGATCGAGGGTTACATCCGTTTCCAGGTTGACGTTGGTGACCAGCCGCTCAATCTCTCCGAGTCTAACGACTCTGACTGGGATGCTCGTACGCGCGGCCAGGTTCAGTTCACGGCCAAGAGCGACACCGAATATGGTCCGCTGACCGGCGTCATCGTCATGCAGTTCAATGCTGACAATGCCACGGAACAGGATGCCATCCTCGACTCCGCTTACATCGACATCGCGGGCTTCCGCGCTGGTCTCTTCTACAGCTGGTGGGACGACGGCCTCTCCGGCGAAACCGACGACATCGGTTCGATCGTAACCCTGCATAACTCGCTCCGTTATCAGTACGAAAGCGGCACCTTCTACGCCGGCATCAGCGTCGACGAACTGGAAGACGGCTTCTACAAGACGGGCGAAGAGCCGAACAACGTTGGCGTTGCCTTCGGCGTTGGCGGCACTGCTGGTGCGTTCAGCTACCAGATCACCGGCGGCTGGGACTTCGACAACGAAGACGGCGCTGTCCGTGCAATGGGTACGGTTGAAATCGGTCCCGGTACGCTCGGCCTCGCTGCCGTATACTCTTCCGGCCCGAACTCCTACTACTCCGCAGCTGAATGGGCTGTCGCTGCCGAATACGCAATCAAGGCAACCGACAAGCTCAAGATCACTCCTGGCGTCCAGTACTACGGTGACTACTACGTTGCCGGCGACGACTTCAGCGATGGTGACGCCTGGAAGGTTGGTCTGACGGTTGATTACCAGATCGTCGACAACTTCTACGCCAAGGCTTCGGTTCAGTACCTCGATCCGGAAAACGACGACGACTCGACGGCTGGCTACTTCCGCCTGCAGCGTTCGTTCTAATCGACCTAGTGATGCTCCCGGTCTTCGGACCGGGGGCACGCAATCAGTTTCTGATCCGAGTGACCTCCGATCAGCTACGGGGACGGGTCCGGTCTTCCCTGCCGGACCGTCCTTGCAGCGTTTTTGCTCCCATCTTCATGGCAGTCTTTTTCGATCGCCATCCAGGTAGGCCGACCGGCATGTTGCGTATCGCGCGTCGGCATCCTGCCAGCCTTCATTGAGGCTTCCCATCTCTTCATCACAAGAGAAATCAAATCGACCGATGGGCATCGGTTTGCTTTGCCGCGACGGGTCGCGGAAAGAAAATCCAATGCCGACAATGTGATTACAGCTTTTTGGGAGAGAGGATACAACCCTTGCAGCGGGCAGCATTCATTCCTACTCTCGGATAGCTTGTTCTTATGGAAGATCTCAACGACTACTATTATTTCGCAGCCGTCGTCTCCAGCGGTGGATTTGCGTCGGCCAGTCGCGATCTGAAGATACCGCGTTCGAAACTCAGCAGGCGGGTGAGCCGGCTTGAGGACGGGCTCGGCGCACGGCTGATAGAGCGTTCGACCCGTCACTTTCGGGTGACAGAGATCGGCCAGGCTTTTTACGAAAGATGCCAGACCATTCTGCAGGAGGCCGATCGTGCCAAATCGATCGTCACCGAGGCCCAGTCCGACCCGCAGGGCGTGGTGCGGATGGCCTGCCCGCTCGGTCTTGTCGACATCTCCGTCGGCGGGATCCTGCCTGAATTCCTCGAACGTTACCCAAAGATCAAGCTGCAAATCATCGGTTCCGACCGGCGCGCCGACCTCATCAACGAACGGATCGACCTCGAGGTGAGGGCGACCAACGAGCCGGAGACGCAGACAAGCCTGACGATGCGCAAGCTCGACCGGGCGCGGCGCATCCTCGTCGCCAGTCCGTCGCTCGTGGAGCGCAGCGGTGGTTTGAATTGCGTGGACGAACTCGCCGATCAGCCGACTCTGGCGATGACCTCGTGGGTGACATTCCATACCTGGGAGCTCATCGGTCCGAATGATGACAAACGGGTCATCCGGCATCAGCCGCGGCTGACCTGCCGCAGCATGACCGCCATTCTCGATGCAGCCCGCGCCGGCCTCGGCTTCGGGCTGCTGCTCGAAAGCGCCTGCGAGGCGGATCTGCAGGCTGGCAGGCTGGTGCGGGTGCTGCCGGAATGGCAGTCGGAAGAAAGCCAGTTTTATATCGTCTTCACGACGGCCAGGGGCATGCCGCCGGCGGTAAGAGTGCTGATCGATTTTCTGGTCGAAAAATCCAGGCATCACTGACGGCCAGGCGAGAGCTTCGGCCCTACCGGGATGTTTTGCCGAAGATCTGGCCGTCGATTTAATCCTGGGGCTTCAGCCGATGGAGGTAGCGCCCTCAGACGACCAGGCCCTACCTAATATCCCCACAGCATTTGGTGGCAAATGGTCGCTATATTCGACTTGGTTTGCAATTCCGATTTGCAACGGAGTATTCCGCAGGTGTCGTGGAGGTTGCGAGCGCACGGCGGCGCCGCATTGGTACCGCTTTAAACCGCTTGCCGACCAAGCACACATCACATGAAGATCATGGGAGGCAGGAGCGTCGCTCTGGCCGGTCCACAAGACGCCGATGACGGGAATTAGGCACGCCAGTCGGGCGGCAAGTTGGCGTGATCCAGGTGAAGATCGGCTTGTAATGCGAGGTGTGCAAGCAGCGCATCCAGGACCACGCGTACCCGCTTGCTAAGGAACTGTCGATGTGGGTAGTGCAGCACGATTTCTCGCTCTTCGCTGAAATGCTCTTCGTGCAGTATCAGCTTGAGGTGGCCGGATCGCAGCATCGGAGCGACGCGCTGCAGGCCGGCCTGCACAATGCCCGCGTCGGCCAACGCAAGATCAACCATCGCATCGGGGTCGCTGCCCCAGATGCGCGCCGACGGTTCAAACTCCACAAAACCTCGGCCGGTTGGCCGCCGAAAGCGCCAAGTGCCCACGTTACCGGATGGAAAACGCACGCCCAGCAAACTGTGGGCAGCCAGATCTGCCGCCGTCCTGGGGATGCCATGCCTCTGCAGGTAACCCGGCGAGGCGACCAGCACCATTGGCAGCCGGCACACACGCCGTGCAATCAGGCTGGAATCACGGATCACACCGCCCCGCACGCCGATATCAAAGCCTTCGGCTACCAGATCGACCGCTCGATTGTCTAGGCTCACCTCCAATTCCAACCGAGGATGTGCAGCCGCCAATGAGGGGAGCAGCGGCAGCACGTAGCGTCGACCAATCGACGCGCCCACCGAAATGCGCACGCGACCGGCTGCCTCGCCGCCGGCGCGGGAGACATCGCTCACAGCATCGTCGAGTGCACGAAGGACCTCGCTTGCACGCTGTGCGAACTCCCGTCCCTCTGCCGTCAGCACGATCTTGCGCGTCGAGCGGTTGAACAAACGCACGCCCAACTGCTGCTCCAACTGCATAACGTTCTTACTGACAGCCGCGGGCGTGAGGTCAAGACGCGCCGCCGCAGCGGTGAAGCTGCCACTCGCAGCCGATTCAACGAATGACACGAGACCATGAATCTGCCGCATGATTTTCAATACTCAGTTGAAAGCTTTTAAAGATTCGATACCTGTACTCCTTTTCGACGTCTGCCTAAAGTGCAGCCAACGAAATTAGTTCTGGAGCTTTCATGAACACCCCGCGCATCCTCGTCACCGGCGGAACCGGCACTGTTGGCCGCGAACTCGTCCAGGCCCTAACCCACTTTAAGCTCGACTTTTCCGTCATGAGCTCGACGGCAGTCCAATCCGCAAATGGCGTCTCCTACGTCCAAGGCGATTTTGCGGACATCGAGTCGCTGAAGCAGGTCTTTCAGGGCTATGATCGATTGTTTCTTTTGCTGCCGGTTGCTCCACAGCAGGAGCTCTTCGCAACCAATGCTATTGAAGCGGCGCGGGCCGCGGGGATAGGGCACATCGTGCGCTCATCTAGCTGGCGTGCTGATCCAAGCAGCGATGTCTCGATGGCTCGTATGCAGGGTCAGACAAACGCGTTGCTGTCCGAAAGCGGCATCACGTGGACGGTGCTCAGGCCAAACATGTTTATGCAGAATTTGGTGAATTTTCATGCTGGCGAGATTCGCGCGGGTGCAGTCCACGCGCCCCACGGCAATGGTGCCATGGGTCTCATTGACGTGCGTGACATTGCGGGGGCCGCTGCCGCCATCCTGGCCGCCCCAGAACCCCATGCAGGCAAGACTTACGATCTGACCGGCCCCGAGGCCCTTACCGATGCCCAGCAGCTTGAGATTGTTTCGCGCGCTCTGGGTCGTGAGGTACGCTATGTGGATATTCCAGAGGCCACCGCCGAAGACGCTATGCGCGGCATGGGCTTGCCTGCGATCGTGATCGACTGGCTGATGGGCCTGAATCGCGCCGCCAAACAAGGTTTCTTCTCCGACGTGACCGGTGACGTCTTGCAGCTTACCGGGCATCCTCCGCGTCACTTTGTTGATTTTGTCAATGACCACATCGCCACGTGGCGTTGAAGTAGAACCGAGTAGTTCGCGTGACGCTCGCTTACTGAGCGTTCGCAACAGGCGGGAAAAAGCTCGAGCGGCGGCCTGTCATCGTTCAAGTCGGACAACTGGCGCTCGGACCATAACAAACGGAGCCACGTGAAGCGTCCTGATGTGCGCAATTGCAGAACTCTCGCGCCAAAGGCATTGGAGCGAGAGTCGAGAGTTGAATGAGCAGATGACCGCCGGCCCGTGGACAGCTTTTTTGTGGCGCGACGCGGACCGTCAGTGGGCCGTCTGTGAATGTGGACCGCCGCGTTGCGAAATGTCGCTCAGTGCTTTGCCTGTTTCCATGGTCTCGCCCTTCATGGCGAGATCGCCAAGCGAGATGATGCCGACCAGCCGCTTGCTTCGGTTCAGCACCGGCAAGCGCCGCACTTGAAGATCCCCCATGTTGTGAAGGACGTCTTCGATATCTTCGTCATCGAAGCAGTATTTGACATCGGTACTCATTACGTCGCGGACCTTTGCGTCGGGGCCTTTGCCCTCTGCCACGCCACGAATGGCGATGTCGCGATCGGTGATCATGCCGACCAGCCGGTCATTCTCGCCCACTGGGAGAACGCCGGCATCGAGACGTCCCATCATTGAGGCGACATCTCGCAATGTGTGCTCCGGATCGGTGATCTGCACGTCTGTGGTCATGCAATTGCTGACTTTCATGATAACCTCCCTGCTGCTGCCCGCGCTCTCGCACGGGATAAGGAGAATCAACGCGCGCCGTTGGGAAACGTTCCTGCCACGACCCGGTCGTCTGATTGCGTGCCGGAGTGCCGTCGTCGAAATCGACCCGACGCGAACCGTTGAGTTTGAAATCTTTGCAGCCACGTCCGGAACAGACGGCGTCAATGGACATTAACTGCTCAGGCTGATGAGATTCGCCTTCGACCACGACTCTGCTGATGACTCCCACGACAGCGAACCGAGCAGGTGAACCACATGGCCATGGGCGTTCGTGGATGGAGGAAGTTATGGCCTACAGAGATATCGTTGTCTATTTGGACGTCGGGGAAGATTGCGCAGCGCGTGTGCGCACGGCCATTGACGTCGCTGTCAAGCATCAAGCCCGATTGATCGGAGTCAACGTCAGCACGAAAGAAGCACTGGAGGGGGAGAGCCGCGATCTTGCGCGGGCGATTGAAGCTGAATTCGCTGCCGCAGGTCGGAAAGCTGGCCTCGATTTCCAATATCACGCGGCACGGCCGGAGGCTCATGACGCAGAGCAGCTTTTTTCCCATTGCGCCGATCTTCTGGTAACGACACAGCCGCATCCAGACCGCCGCCATCTTTCCAATTCAGCAGTCCCCAAAGAAATTCTGGTGACAGCCGGGGTTCCCATGTTGGTCCTTCCAACGGGCTGGACAGGAGAAGACGCAATCGGCGAGCAGGTAGTCATTGCCTGGAATTTCAGCCGCGAGTCAACGAGGGCCGTTCACGACGCAATGCCGATCCTCAAGGCAGCACGCAAGGTTTTTCTGTTCGTCTTCGCGAGCAACTACAGCGACACAAACGCAGACGTTCAAGAGATAAAGCGTCATCTCGAACAGCACGGAGTTCGGGTCACCCTGGAAGGATGGCGGAACACGGGGGAGACGGATTTCATCAGTGCGTTGTTTGCCGGCCTCGACCGAGAGAGCGCAGATCTGATCGTCTGCGGTGCCTATGGCCACTCGCCGCTTTTCGAAGATATGTTCGGCGGTGCGACGCGTGATCTGCTGAACAACATTTCGATGCCGGTATTAATGTCGCACTAAACGCAGCCTTGCGACCGGCCATCTGCTCGATGAACTCTTTGAGCATGTTCCCGCGCGACGCAGTTTGGTGACACCGATTCCGAACCAAGCAGCGCTTCTGGACTCGGAACCTTCAGTGGGGCAGTCGGTTCTTGTCAGTGAAGCTAGAGGAACTGGCTATGCCTAGAAAAATTGCTGCGCCCGCCAAAAGGATCGACCCTAAAGAGCAGCCTGTCCACCGTTCCGACGACCAGGCGGCCCCCGCGGAGTCTGACGATCGCCAACATCCGCCACGAGATACAAGAGAGACGCCGGCACCGAACCCAAACGACAAAGGGCTTCCCGAATAGGCCGCCGGTATAAGGCAGAGACCGAAGACTGTCTCAAGGCGCGCGATCGGTAAGAGCGTCGGCTCCCTCCTGCTCGGCGCAATGCGCACAACAATAAATGATGTCGCCCTGCTCGACGCCATGCCCGATGATCCGGACGCCGCAATGCGGGCAGGCCGGAGCGAGTTTCTGAATAGCGCACTCGAAGCTATCGAAGGTGTAGGTTTCATTTCCCAGATTTACTTGGAAGGCCTTGTCATAATCGTTGCCGCACTGGTCGCATTTGGCCATAACTGAATCCTCCTGCTTATCAACCTCGCGCGCAGCGACAGGTTCCATTTTAGGCTCCGGCTCAAGCCTGATACCCGACCATGTGGTCGACCGATTGATTGCTGCCAGGCGTGATTTTTGAATCTTGGTTGATTCGTTGCTTTAGCGCCTTGTTTTTGCGCATGTGGTTGCCGCAAAACCGCTGCATGCTTTTCCGGGACATGCGTTAGACGCGGAATCGCGCTATTTCAGCCGCTCCATAAGCTTTTCGCCGCTCAGCTCCCTGACCGCATCCCTGCCGATCCAGCGGGCGGTTTTATCCGCACTTTCGGCCAGACGCTTCGCCAGCCGCAGCGCCGGGCCGTGGCAGCCGCGATTGCGTTTGCCGATGCTGCGCAGTGCCCAATTGACAGCCTTGCGAACGAAGTTGCGGGAATCGCCGGAATGCGCCTCGATCAGCGGCAGCCAGGCAAGGATAGTCATATCGCTCTCGTTCTTCCGGTGGACGGCGGCGCCGGCGATCATGGCGAAGGCGGCGCGGCGAACGAACTCGCGCGCGTCGGCGGCGAATTCCGGTATGAGTTCGTCTAGCCGGGCCTCGACGAAGAGATCGGCGGCGCAGTCGACGATCTCCCAGGAATTGAAATCATTGGCCCAGCTTCTGGCTTCTTCCGCGGTCAACCGTTTCGGCTCAGCTGTGCACAGGGCAAGCAGGCGGGCTTCGCGGATATCGCTTTGCCAGAGCTGCATTGCCCTGATGTGATCCCTCTTCGCCAATCTGGCGACCGCCCTGATATCGGGATTGGAAATGCCGAGAGCGCGACCGGTGACGATGCCGAATCGCGCCATCCCGGCGACATTCTCCTCCGAGCGCAGCGTTTCGAGATGCGCGATCAGTTCTGCCGGATCGGAGGAGGGGCCGATCATTTCTCGAGACGGGCGAGCAGCGAGGAGGTGTCCCAGCGATTGCCGCCCATCGCCTGCACGTCGCCGTAGAACTGATCGACAATGGCCGTGACCGGCAATTTGGCGCCGTTGCGGCGAGCTTCGGCGAGCACGATGCTCAGATCCTTGCGCATCCAGTCGACTGCGAAACCGAAATCATATTTGCCGGCGTTCATGGTCTTGTGGCGGTTTTCCATCTGCCAGGAGCCGGCAGCACCCTTGGAGATTACCTCGACGACCTTTTCGATATCGAGGCCGGCGCGTTTGCCGAAATGCAGCCCTTCGGCGAGGCCCTGGACGAGGCCGGCGATGCAGATCTGGTTGACCATCTTGGTCAGCTGTCCGGAGCCTGCCGGCCCCATCAGGCCGACCATCCTGGCATAGGCTTCGATGACGGGCCTGGCGCGCTCATAAACGGCTTCGTCGCCGCCGCACATGACGGTCAGGACACCGTTTTCGGCGCCGGCCTGGCCGCCGGAAACCGGAGCGTCGATAAAGTCGACACCTTTTTGCTTTGCCGCTGCATAAAGTTCGCGAGCGACCTCGGCGCTGGCGGTGGTGTTGTCGATCAGCACCGATCCAGGCTTCATGCCATGCAGAGCGCCGCTCTCGCCTGATGTCACCGATCGGAGATCTTCATCGTTGCCGACACAGACGAAGACAAAATCGGCCCCCTCCGCGGCCGCAGCCGGGGTAGGGGCGGATTTGCCGGAGAATTTCTCAGCCCAGGCGGCGGCTTTCTCGGCGGTGCGATTGTAGACGGTAACATCGTGGCCACCCTTGATCTTCAGGTGGCCGGCCATGGGAAAGCCCATGACGCCGAGACCGATGAACGCGACTTTAGCCATATGTCTTATCCTTTTCCTGAGTGAGAGGCCCCGAGGATTAACCGAAACGGCGGGAGCAGAAAAGCCGTCAGAAGCGACTTCCCGTCGATTGACGTGAGGCTGGCCGTCGTTCGGTCCAGCTCTAGATTGCAGGAAGGCGCAATACTCCGGGGGACGGTATGAGCGAAATTCCGACGATCAAGCAGCGGCGAAAGGGCCGCAGTGGCATGCAAGCGATGCTCATTCCGTCGCAGCAGATGGTGGCGGAACAGATCCGATCAGCACCGCAAGGTGTTCACACCGATCTCGGCGCCCTCCGCCGCCGCCTCGCCGCCCAATACGGGGCGGATGCCTGCTGTCCGGTGACGGTGCAGCGGCATTTGCGAGCTATCGCCGAACTGTCCTTCGGCGCGCTGGCGACGGGCGAGCCGGTTTCGACGGTGACGCCCTACTGGCGTCTGGTCGATCCCGCGAGCCTGCTTGCGGCGCGTCTTGCTGGTGGCCCCACGTTCATTCGGGAGCGGCTGGAGGCCGAGCGTCCGGAGAGTTCGTAAGGCAGGTCATCGGGCTGGCGCGGCGGCAGCACCGAGCAGTCGGCCAAACTAAGAATGGCGGGCGGCGCGCAGGAAAGTCTCGGCATCGGTAGATTTTTATCAGCTTTCTGAAGCATGTTTCAATTTAGATCAACTAAGAGATGCATAAAGAACTCTTGCCTGATATCAACATGCATCCATCGAGTCTGATCCATCCCAATGCCTGCTCCCCGACGACGCAGTCTTACCCGCCATCTCGCCATGGCGCTTCGGCCGGCCCGCGCATGCCGACGGCGGTGAGGCCATAAAGATTTCGCTATCATTTCCATAGAGGTAGCGGCCGCGCCGCATCCGTTTCATTCGCATTCGAGGTTTTTATGGCAATTATCGGTATCGATCTCGGCACGTCCAATTCGCTGGTGGCCGTCTGGTCGGAAGATGGTGCGACGCTCGTCCTCAACGCGCTCGGTGAGACTCTGACGCCATCGGCGGTCAGCATTGCCGACGACGGCGTATTGCTGGTCGGCAGGGCGGCGGCCGATCGGTTGATCACACATCCGCAACGCTCGGTCGCCTCGTTCAAGCGCTGGATGGGAAGCGCCAACACGGTGCAGTTGGCCGGCAAGACCTGGCGCGCCGAGGAATTGTCGGCGTTGGTGCTGAAGTCGCTCAAGAACGATGTCGAGGCGAGGATCGGCGAAGAAATCGTCGAGGCCGTCATTTCGGTTCCGGCCTACTTCAACGATCCGCAACGCAAGGCGACGCTCGACGCGGCGCGGCTGGCCGGCCTGAAGGTTGAGCGGCTGGTCAACGAACCTACTGCCGCGGCGCTGGCGCATGGGCTGGAGGCGGCCGGGGACGGCTGTTTTCTGATTCTTGATCTCGGTGGCGGAACATTCGACGTGTCGCTTCTGCACAAATACGAAAACGTGATGGAAATCAGGGCTTCTGCCGGCGATTCCCTGCTCGGCGGCAACGATTTCCGCGACGTGATCGTTGAACTCCTGATCAAGCGGCATGAACTGAACGAGGCCAAGCTGGATCCCCGTGACCGGGCGCGGCTGCTGCGTGAGGCGGAAACGCTCAAATCTGCCCTCACCGACAGGGTGGAGGCAGATTATGATTTCACGCTCGGCAAGACGCAATGCGCGGGAGAGCTGAACCGGACCACCTTTGAGGAGGCGGCTGCGACCCTTCTCAGGCGGATGCGCGTCCCGATTGAAAGTGCTGTTCGAGATGCCCGTGTCAACATTGCCAAGATCGACCAGATCGTTCTCGTCGGCGGCGCGACCAGGATGCCGCTCGTGCGCAATCTCGTCACCAGGCTGTTCGGCCGCTTTCCGCTGGTCCACGCGCGGCCCGACCATGCCATTGCGATCGGTGCGGCGGTGCAGGCCGGTCTCAAGCATCGCCGTGGCGCGCTCGACGAAATCATCATGACCGATGTTTGTCCCTTTACCCTGGGAACCTCGGTTCTCGATCCGAGAGCTCCCGACGGTGTTGTCCTGTCGCCGATCATCGAACGCAATGCCGTGGTCCCAATCAGCCGAGAAAACATCTATTGGACCGCATCGAACATGCAGACGCATGTGAGCATCGAGGTGCTGCAAGGCGAGCACATGCGTCCGTCGCAGAATGTGCGGATCGGAACCGTCGAAGTATCGGTCCCACCGGGCCCTGCCGGCAGGGAGTCCGTGGCGGTGCGTTTCACTTACGACATTAACGGCGCGCTGGAGGTCGAGGTAAAGGTCAATTCGACGGGACACGTCGAACGGAAGGTCTTCCGCAACCAGTCCAATCTCAATGACCAGGAGCTCGACAAGAGCTTCGCGGCGCTTGCGTCGATCAAGCTGGCGCCGCGAGATCAGCAGGAAAACCGTTCGCTGATCGCTCGCGCGGAAAGACTCTACGCCGAATCGCTGGGATCGGTCCGAGAGCATATCGCGCAGCTTCTGCTGCAATTTGAGACGGCGCTGAAGGACCAGGCGAACCATGACCTCGACAGCGTGCGCCGCGCATTCGCAGAAACATTGAATCAGTTCGAACGTAGAATTCTTTGATCCTATGACTGAAACTTGCTGGACGCTCCTGCAGATCGCACCGACTGAGGATGAGAACGACATTCGGCGCGCCTATGCCCGGCGGCTGCGCGATTTTCGCCCCGACGAAGATCCGGAGGGATTCCAGCGGTTGGTCGGCGCCAAAGATGCGGCGCTGAACTGGGCGAGCGCGCAGCCTGCCGCGTTGCCGGCTTTGACTGTCGAAGCTCGGGAGGATTCGGAGAGGAATGCCGACCTTGCGCTGCTGACGAGGACTGATGCTGCCGAGGATGAGAAAACGATCCCCGTCGCTAGCGATCAGGTGGATCCGGGGGAGGAGCCCGCGAGATCTGCCGAAATTGCCGTTGGTGATGTCGGCGACAGGCGGAACGTTTCGGTTTTCGAGCGTCTGCGTGCGATCGTGGCGCCGGACAAGGACCGACCCTGGAGCGCTGGCCCGGCAGCCAAGAAGACGCAATCGTGGACCGAACTTTTCGATATGGCCGCGGGACTCAGTCTGCAGCGTCATGACCAGTTGCTGAAGGAAATCGGCCGCAATTTCCCGCCGATCCTTCCTGGTGCCGGCCTTCAGGGACTGGAGACGATCGAAGAATTCACGCGGGGGCATGGTTTTGCCGCCGTCGTTGAAACGATCGAACAGCAGTGCCGGTTTGCCGAGCGACCGGCGTCGCTCGCTCATCTCTGCGGCCAGGATGCCGCAATGGTTTATTTCTCCTGGCTGGCGCATGCTCAATCCGCCCGCGGCATTCTGCAGCGGCGCGAGGCGGGGCGGGCGGCCTATAGCGACGCGCAGACCGGCTTGCCGATCTTTCCGCCGGAGGATCGTATTTTTGCGCTGCAGACAGTCGAACTCGTTAAATTTCATAAGGAAGCTGTCGAATGTCGCCGCTGGCCGTTCCGCTTTGACTGGAAAACCTTGATCGCGCCGACGACGCGATTGGCGGCCGCCGGCCTGACCTGGGAGAGCGCAGTTTTCCTGGCGATGCTCGGCCTGATCGCCGCGGGCGGTTCTTCGACGTCGAACGATATCGCACAGATGATCGCCCTGGTGAGTATTCCGCTTCTGCTGATTGCGCGCATCTTCATGGCGTTTTTCGTCCACCGCCTTGGGATCAGCGCATCACTGCGGCGGGTGATGCGCGCCGACCGTCGCGGACTCTGGTCCAGCACGCCCAGACACGAGGCCTTGCGGAACAAATGGCACGATTATGTGCGGGGCATATTTGTCGTCGAGCTCATCCTTTCCCTGGCGGCGCTCGTTCTGGCGCCGATCGTGATCTCGACTTTCCTGCAGCTGAAGGACGATCTGGACAGGCCGGCCGAGGCCGTCGTTTCGGAGCTCGTCATTTCGGCGCTCGATGCTACCGCAGATGATGACGGGGTGCCTGACAGCGCACTCTTCGACCTGATCGACTTCGTCAATTCGGCGGAACTGCTGAACTTCCACGACCGCGGCAAGAGCACGCCTATCGTGGTGCGCGATCTCGAAAATCGCGAATGGCTGGCCGAGTTGCACCGCCGCGCGGACCGATTGCGAGGAAAGAGCTGGTTCTCGGGCTCCGATCGAGAGCTGGTTGGACCGACTCTTGCGACAGCCGGAGCCGAACGCGAACGCAAGCTGCGCGTCCTTGCCGATGCCTATCGCTTGGCAACGCCGGAGCGGCGCATGGAAATTCAGCGGGCGCTTGCAAGCTGGCAGCCGACGCTCACTGCCGCGAAAGGTCCGGAAGCCATTGCTGCAGTCTGGGCCGCGATTCCGCCGCGCAGCGACGGGCCAAATCTGGATGCCTTCCCGGAGGAAATGCGCAGACTGCTGCTCGACAGATTTCTCGGGGGTGCGATCGGGGTTGCCGACATCGACGACGTCCAGCTCGTCAGCCGACTCCATCACTTGCTGACGGTTCCTGCGGATGCACTTGCCGAGATCGGTCCGATCGGGTCGCCCGATGCAAATTTCCTGATCTCGATAAGCGGAGCTGGGGGCGTCGCCGGTAACGATGCCGAGCTTGGCGCCGCACGGTATCTCAAGGAGCATCCCGATCGCCTGACGGGAGCCGACGCTCGCCTGCCGGGGCTGTCCCGCATCAATTCAAAGACGGCGCGCTCGAGTTTCCTCGATATCGCCCGGATTTGCCTTGCCTCGAGCAGCGATACAGATCGTCTGCGTATGCGCGGGGTGATCGCTCAATCGCTGGAGAATTTCTCTGGTGCCGGCATTTCGACGAGCACGGGT
The DNA here is from genome assembly GCF_002531805.1 of Rhizobium sp. M1. Lineage (NCBI taxonomy): Bacteria > Pseudomonadati > Pseudomonadota > Alphaproteobacteria > Hyphomicrobiales > Rhizobiaceae > Rhizobium > Rhizobium sp. M1. The sequence goes on from NZ_NWSW01000019.1 coordinate 128,347, forward strand.
CTCTGGCAGACGTTGGGGCGGCTTACGCTTGCGGAACCGGATTGCTACCGCCAGGCTTTCGCAACCGGGAGGGTGTCCGGCAATGACGTGGGGATGGGCCAATTAGATAGCGGGTTCGATGCGCTCGAAGAGGAAGTGGAGCGGTTCAGCAAGACGCAGGAGGGCATCAGCGATCCGGCTATCCTGGCAGAGGTCGTGCAGTTCATCCCGCGGGATGGCATCTATAGTTTCACCCGTAACAATCTGATCTCGGAGATTCACTTTATTCTCGGCAAGTGGTTTGTCCGTGAGGAGGACTATCACAAGGCAGTTCTGGAATTCGACCGAGCGCTTGAGGCAAGGGAATGCAATGAGTTTTATGTTCATCGAGTGATCGCACTCCGTGCGATGGGAGATGACAGGCGGGCTAAGGCAGATATTCGGCAGGCATTCCAAAAAAACGGATGGTGTATGATTGACGGTGGATATTCCCAGACCGTGCTGTCGGCGCTTCAGGCGCCGGAAAGAAGCGGCCAGTAATCCCGGTTGCGAAACGGTCGGCTTGAAGCGGCTCGATGCCTGTCGCAGCGCTGGCGCGCGACTGATGCGAAATTCTTCTATGTATAGCTGTAGAGCTATGTAAATTCTCCGTTGATCGCTATGCGTCGCGAGCCTCTGGTGCCCTTGAACGCAGCCTTGTCAGAACCTCGCCCCAGCTTGCGGCTTGACTCACGTATGCCTCTCCAGCTATACGTCAATTCATAGCTCTTGAGATATGGATCATCAATGCCAAACGCCCATGACGTGCTCTTCCGGACGCTTGCCGATCCGACGCGGCGGGCTCTGTTCGAGCGGCTGTGCCGGGAAGGGGAGAAGACGGTCGGGGCTCTGACGGAGCGGGCCGGCGTGTCGCAGCCGGTTGTTTCGAAGCATCTTGGGATCCTGAAGCAGGCCGGATTGGTGCGCGACCGCCACGAAGGACGGCAGACGCATTACAGTGCGCAACTTGGCGCGCTGGCCCCGCTGGTCGACTGGACGAGCGAGATGGCCGGCTTCTGGCAAAGCCGCTTTAACGCTCTCGAAGATTTGCTGAAAAGGATGGATCAATGACCGACACATCGACCGAAACGCGCTCCGTCGTCATCGAGCGGGAAATGCCCTATGCCTCGGAAAAGATCTGGCGGGCGCTCACCCAGCCGCACTTGCTCCAGGAGTGGCTGATGAAGAGCGACTTCAAGCCCGCCATCGATCATCGTTTCAGTTTCAGCGCGGATTGGGGCTCTGTCGACTGCAAGGTCCTGGAAATCGAGCCGAACAAGACCCTGTCCTATAGCTGGGAAGCCTATGGGCTGGAAAGCGTGGTCACCTGGACTCTCACTCCAACCGGCACCGGCACGCATTTGCGGATGGAGCAGTCTGGTTTCCGGCCGGATCAGCGGCAGGCTTACGGGGGCGCCAGGAGCGGGTGGACGCAGTTCTTTGCAAATCTGGAGCAGGTTCTGGCGCGGTCGGAGTGAGATCGTCGAAGGGCGGATCGTCCGTCGCCGAAGCTCATTTTCCCGGGATAGGAGGTCCCTTTGAACGGGAACAACCGGTTTCGGCAAATTCATCGCTGGCTGTCCGTCGCCTTTACGGCGGCTGTCATCGTCAATATCATCGCCGTGCTGCAGGAGAAATCGACCGTCTGGGGTGGCTTCTTGGCGCTGTTGCCGCTCTGCCTGTTGATGCTGACCGGTCTTTATCTGTTCCTGCTGCCCTATGCCGCGAGGTGGCGCGGGAGATGGGAGTGAATGCGATGGCCGAGAAGAAATCCAAGACGGCGGCCAAGGTGACAGCCGAGACGGCCGCCGAACCGGCCGCGACGCCGAAGCTGCTGTCGGGTGGCAACCCGCAGATCGCCAAAGGTCATGGCGACGCGCCCGTGCAAGCCTATATCGCGGCGATGCCGGGCTGGAAAAGTGAGATCGGTCGTCGCCTCGATGGGATAATCACCGCCACGGTGCCTGGCGTATCCAAGGCAGTCAAATGGAACTCTCCCTTCTATGGCATCGAAGGGCAGGGCTGGTTCCTCGGCGTCCATTGCTTCACGAAATACGTCAAGGTGGCCTTCTTCCGCGGCGCCCTGCTTGATCCTCCGCCGCCGGGCGCGTCCAAGCAGAAAGACGTGCGTTACCTCGACATCCGCGAGGATGACGACATCGATGAAGCCCAGCTCACCGCCTGGGTGGAGCAGGCCAGCCGATTGCCCGGAGAGCGGATGTGACCGCAGCGATGTCATCGATATCTGGGCCGATGAAGAGAGACAATCATGAAGAAAGCGACGGCAAGCATGAAGAAGAGCGGTTCCGGGCAGGGGGCTGAAGAAACCTCGCCCTCCCAAATGATCGATGCGAGGATCGAGGAGCTCAAGGATTGGCGCGGCGAGACGCTTGCGCGGGTCCGGGCGCTCGTCAGGCAGGCCGAGCCTGACGTTGTCGAGGAATGGAAGTGGCGAGGGGTTCCGGTCTGGGAGCGCGGCGGCATCATCTGCACCGGCGAGACCTATAAGAGCGTGGTGAAACTGACCTTTGCCAGGGGTGCTGCGCTGGAGGATCCTTCGGGCCTCTTCAACTCCAGCCTCGAAGGCAACACCCGGCGCGCCATCGATATCCACGAGAGCGACAAGATCGACGAGGAGGCGTTGAAGGCGCTCGTTCGCGCCGCCGCCGCGTTGAACATGTCAGCCAAGGCCTCTCGTTCTAAAAAGTGATGCAATATCTGAAACTTGCTAATGGATCGGGCTTGTCTCGCGCTCGAGAAAGATTTCGAGATTGTCGAGGCCGATTTCGGTGCCCTGAAGACGGGCGCCGTTGTCGGCATAGCCGTCAAGGAACACCGCTTGTTCGGTAAAGACCATCCTTGTGCCGCCGGGTTCGGCTTCGAAGGCGACGGTGGCGAGTGAGACCGAGATGCGGGCTTCGCCGAGCTTCATCTCATAAGCGTAGATGATCCGCGCATCGGGCACGATGTCGATGTAACGGGCGTCATAGGCGTGCAGGAGCCCGTCGGTATCGGCGACATAATTCCTCTCCAGTCCGCCGGGGCAGAAATCCAGGCCGTATTCCAGCGGCACCCAATCGCCGTGGCAGGCGAACCACTGGCGCTTGGATTCCGGCAGCGACCAGGCGCGGAAGACGCGGGCGACGGGCGCCTTCAGGTGGCGTTCGATGACGAGGGTGGCGTGTTCTGCGGATCGTGTCGTCATTCGGGGAGGGTCTCCGGCTCATCGGCGAGAAATTGGTCCAGCCTGTCGAAGGCGGTGGTCCAGCGGGTCTTTCGCTGTTCCACCCAGCGCTCGACGGTGGCAAACGCATCCTGCTGCAGGCGGTAGGTCCGCACCCTGCCGGATTTTTCGGAGAATACGAGGCCGCTGTCTTCCAACACCTGCAGGTGTTTCATCACCGTCGGCAGGGCGACGGCGAGCGGCGCCGCCAGCTCGGTGACGGAGGCCGGGCCGCGGCCGAGGCGGTCGATCATGCCACGGCGGCTGCGGTCGGAAAGCGCGTGGAACATGCGGTCGAGATCCGCCTGGCCGTCGATCATCCCGCGGCATCCCGGAAGCGGGCGGGCAGCCTCTCTTTATAAGGGTAGAACTTGAAATAGGGCCGGGCTTCTTCCAGCGTTCTTGCAAAGGATGGGCGCGCCAGCAGCCGATCGTAATAGGCGCGAAGGTTGGGCTGCTCCGATGAAAACGGGATCAGCGTCTCGGCGTAGAAGAGGGCCGGGGCCGCGGCGCAATCGGCCATGGTGAAATCGTCGCCGGATATCCATTGCTTGCCGGCCAGCTGTTTTTCGATCATCGCGTAGGCGGTGCCGAGTGTCGCCCGGGAGGCGGCCATCTCGATCTCATCCGCCTCGCCCTCGGGTCGGCGACGATTGCTGACCAGCGACTGCATCGGTGCCTGGACATAGTGGTCGAAGAAGCGGTCCCAGAGGCGGACCTGCAGCGCCCGGTCGATCTCCAGCGGCAGCAGGCGAACGGGGCCGGGATAATATTGCTCGAGATATTCGATGATGATCGAGGTCTCGGGGATAGTGCTGTCGCGGGCCTCGTCACGCAGCAGCGGCATCTTGCCGATCGGCCAGAAGCGGAAGAGATCGGCACGCGAGGTCTCGTCGGATAGATCGACGATCCGGTTCTCGAAGGGTGTGCCGTTTTCGTAAAGCGCAATCAACACTTTGTGGCAGAAGGAGGCGAGCGGATGCCCATAAAGCACAAGCGACATGGGGCGACCTTTCCAATTTGGAAAACTTTACCGATCGACTAAGTAACAGCTTGCCGCACACCGCGCAACAGATACTTCGCCGATCATGCAAGTATTCCGTCAGCCGGTATACTTGGCGATCACCAGATGGCCGGGCGTCGGCTGTCCATCTTCCATCCGCACGTTGATATCCGATATCTCGACAAGCTCGAAACCGGTGGCCGTCAGCCGCTCTCTCACATAGGCGTCGGCATGGGCGAAGCGCTGATGCGGGCCGACCATGTAAGCGCGTCCGGCGAGAGTTTCTTCGGGCAGGGTTTCGGAGGAGAAGATGAAGAGGCCGCCCGCCGTCAGATTCTCGGCGGCTCCGAAGAACAACGGTTCGAGCGCCCCGAGATAGGGCAGCACATCGGTTGCGGTGATGATGTCGAAGGCTTCCTCGTCATTGTCCTCGAGGAAATCCTCGACTTCGGCGACGAAGAGCGTCTCGTAGAGATCCTTCTCATGAGCCATCTCGACCATCTTTTCTGATATGTCGATGCCGGTCATATCTTCGCAGAGGTCGCGCAGGGCGCCGCCGGTCAGACCCGTGCCGCAGCCGAGGTCGAGCAACCGCTTGAATGGTCCGAGCTTCAGTTGCTGCAGGCGCTGGCGCACCAGCATCGGCACGTGATAGCCAAGCTGCTCGACGAGCACGTCCTCGAAGACCTCGGCATGCTGGTCGAACAGGGTCTCGATATAGGCGTCGGGCGCCTTGGCCGGCGTTTCACCGCGGCCCATCGCGGCGATGCGCACGGCGGCTCCTCCGTGGTCGTCCGGATCGATCGCCAGTACTTCCTCATAGGCCGCCACGGCCGCGTCGACATCACCGGCCTTTTCCAGCGCCAGTGCGCGATTATAGGCCTCGGCAAGGGCTTCTTCGTCGATCTTCTTTGCCATCGCGGTCACCATCCTTCTGTTTCAGGCACGGCTCTAAGGCGGCTTTCGATGTTTTGCAATGGCGTGGCTGCAGGCGCAGAATGGTCGGGCGCCCTGTGAGAGGCAGCCGAATGGGAGACGAAGGGAGGAAAATCATGGAGACGGAGCAGGACAGAATATCATCGATAAGGGAAAGAGAGGATGTGCGGATGTCGCTGCTGCCGGGTACACCAGGCGAGACCACCAATACGCTCATCCATTATTACCGTGGCGAGCTCGGGCGGATGACGAGCTGGCGCGATCGCATCGACCGGACCTCCAACTGGGCGATCACCGTGGTGGCGGCGCTGCTCTCGGTATCCCTGTCGACCCCGACCTCGCATCACGGCGTGCTGCTGTTCGGGATGATGCTGATCACGTTGCTTCTGATGATCGAGGCGCGGCGCTACCGCTTTTTCGACATTTACCGCGCCCGCATCCGCCAGATCGAGCGCTTCTATTTCGCGCAGATTCTGGCGCCCGATCCCAATAGCGGCAGCGAATGGGCCGCGGTGATCGCCGGCAGCCTCCGCCATCCGCGCTTCCTGCTGAGTTATGGCGAGGCCATGCATCGCCGTCTCAAGCGCAATTACGGCTGGATGTACTTCATCCTGCTCCTTGCCTGGTGCCTGAAGATCTCGACGCCGAAACTGCAGACGGAGGGCGCGCCGGCGCTGCAGGCGCATTCATGGGCCTATGTCATCGACAATGCGGTGCTCGGGCCGATGCCCGGCCTTGCGGTCATTGCTACGGTCGTCGCCTTCTATGCCGGCATCGTCTGTTTCGCGCTGCGTCCAGATCGCGACGAGGGCGAGTTCGGCCATGGCGAGGCGCATGTCTGATCAGTGCAGGATGAACTCACCCTTCAGCGCCCGCCACTCGGTTGCCGAGATCAGCTTGCGGTGGACGTAGCGCACCGAATGCAACGGTCCGTCGAGCTTCTCCTGCCAGAATTTCAGGAAGCCGCGCATCTCGGGAAAATCCGGGGCGAGGTCGTAATCCTGCCAGACGTAGGTCTGCAGGATCGTCGGATGGTCCGGCAGGCGATAGAGGATCTGGGCAGTCGTCAGGCCGTAACCTTGCAATTGTCTTTCCATGTCCGTGTGCATTTTATTCCGCTTCTTCTTGTTCCCACTCGCGCGCTTATTAGCGCTACGTGATATGGAAACATGCGAGTGGTTAACGGAAATTTTACAGATACTTCAGGAAAGGACAATTTATTTTTAATATCAATGGCTTGGCAGCACGGCTCCGCGAGTGCTGCCAGTGCGTCAACGCTTGAGGTGGCGGGTCAGCCGACGCTCGATCCACGCCCAGAGATGGCGCAGCGCCTCGACGATGGCGAGATAGAAGATCGCCGCCCAGAGATAGGTCTGGTAGTCGAAGGTGCGGGAGAAGGCGTAGCGGGTTTCGCCCATCAGATCGAGCACGGTGATGATGGCGACGACCGCCGAGCCCTTGATCAGAAGAATGATCTCGTTGCCATAAGGACGCAGCGCGACGATAAAGGCCTGGGGCAGGATGACCTTGCGGAAAGCAATGGCCTTGTGAATGCCGAGTGCGGCGGCCGCCTCGCGCTGGCCGTGCGGCACGCTCTCGATTGCGCCGCGCAGGATTTCCGCCTGATAGGCTGCCGTATTGATGGTCATGGCGAAGAGGCCACAATACCAGGCTTCGCGGAAGAACCACCAGATGCCGATGGCTTCCAGCTGCGGACGAAAAACGCCGAGGCCGTAATAGACCAGGAAGAGCTGGGCAAGCAGCGGCGTGCCGCGGAAAAAATAAATATAGCCATAGGCAAACCAATTCAGCGCCCGGTTCTTCGACAGCCGCGCCATGGCAAGCGGCAGCGACAGGATGGCGCCGCAGACGACGGAGATGGCGACAAGGCTGAGCGTCACCCAGAGACCGTGCAGATAACGCGGCCCGTAGCGGGTGAATTTGTCCGGATCCCAGCCATTGACGACTGTAAAGATCAGCAGCGCTGCGAACAGCGCCCAGAAGGCAACGAGGATATAGCCGCTGAGGCGGGCCACCGTCATCGGCTTTGCCACTTCTCGGGGGGCGGGCTGCGGCGGGATCAAGGCTTCGGCATAGCTCATCGGCGGACCTCGGAACGTTTGGCCCAGCGGTCGATGCGGACGAGCAGGAACGAAGAGAGGATGGCGAGCACCAGATAGAGACAGCAGGCGATGCCGTAGAAGAAGAAGGGTTCCTTGGTCACCCGCACGGCGACGCTCGTCTGGCGCAGGATGTCGGCAAGGCTGATAATCGAGACATAGGACGTGTCCTTCAGCAGCACCATCCAGAGGTTGGTCAGGCCGGGGAGTGCGATTCGCACGAGCTGCGGCAGGATGATGAGCCGCAGCGTGCGGCCGCGATGCAGGCCGAGCGAGTCTCCCGCCTCATACTGGCCCTTGGGTATGGCGCGGAAAGCCGAGAGCAGCACTTCCGAACAGTAGGCGGAGAAGACGACCGACAGCGCGATCACGCCGGCGAAAAAAGCGTTGATCTCGATCGGCGGTCCGACATAGCCGGCAAGCTCCAGGAGGGACTGGATCAGCATCTGCATGCCGTAATAGATGATGAAGAGCGTCAAAAGCTCCGGCAGGCCGCGGAAGATTGTCGTGTAGATGCCGGCAGCCACCCGCAGCGGCTTTTCTTCCGACTGCTGGCCCAGCGCCACGAGGAAACCAATGACGAGGCCGATCGGCAGGGTGACGATCGCCACCGAAACGGTGACCTGCAAGCCGAGGGCGATTTCGTCGCCCCAGCCAGTATCGCCGCAGGCAAGAATCGTCGACTGACCAAACCAGGTGAAGATGCCGACGGGTCCGCACAGCGGATCGAATATGTGCACAAGTGAGCTCCAGACGGAGCCTAGCGCGGAAAACAATCCGCCCATGCCGGAATTCCCCTCACGGCTTTTGCCGTTTTGATCTTGCTACCGTTGTCAAACAAAAATGGCGGAAGAGCAAGCCTTCCGCCATTCGCTTTATCGGCCAGATACCGAATTTCTCAGTCGCCGTAAACGTCGAAGTCGAAGTACTTGTCCTGGATCTTCTTGTATTCGCCGCTGGCGCGAATTGCCGCGATCGCGGTGTTGAGCTTTTCCTTCAGCGGATCGCCCTTGCGGATGGCGATGCCGGCGCCTTCGCCGTTGATTTCCTTGTCGACCGGCAGCGTGGTCAGGATCTTGCAGCAGGCACCTGCGTCGGACTTGACCCATTCGGAGAGCACGACGACGTCGTCGATGACGGCATCGACACGGCCGCTGGAAACGTCGAGCTTGTATTCGTCAGCGGTCGGATAGAGCTTCAGCTCGGTGTCGGCGAGATGCTTCTCGGCGTAGTTGGCGTGCGTCGTCGAGGTCTGCGCGCCGATCACCTTGCCCTTTAGCCCAGCAACGTCGGCGATCTTGGAGTCCTTCGGCACGGCGATGGCCGGCGGGGTGTTGTAGTACTTGTTGGAGAAGTCGACGAGCTTCAGGCGTTCCGGCGTAATCGACATGGAAGAGACGATCATGTCGAATTTCTTGGCGTTGAGCGCCGGAATGATGCCGTCCCAATCGGTGCTGACGAAGCTGCATTCAGCCTTCATCTCGGCACAGAGCGCCTTGGCGATATCGATGTCGAAGCCCTGGATCGTGCCGCTGGCATCGACGAATTCGAAGGGCGGATAGGTCGAATCGGTGCCGATCACGTATTTTTCGCCATCGGCCATGGCCGAGCCGGCAAAGAGCGACATTGCCGCGATCGAGGCTGCCGCGAAGATACGGGTGGAGTTAAACATGAGGATCCTCTCTGTTGGTGGCCGCTGTCTGTTTTTCTCTTGGACTCGCGACCGCAATTCAACGGTGTCGACACCGCCTTGCGGCGATAATCAGACTTTTTTTCATGGAATTGCAACACAAATTCCCGCGCAATTGTGCGGTGCAAATAACAGGCGAGATGAACGAAAGCAGACTGCCACATTCACGGGAGGTTAATCCAGCGCTTCCTAGAACCGGAACAAATCGGCGGCTTGGCGCTTTGCCAATTCGCCGTTTCGCCTCATTGCGAAGCTAGGGGCGAACCAAGGCCTGTCGGCCTTCAGGAAGCTCAAACAGGATCGAGGAAACCCGATGGGCAAGAAATCTAGATTGTTTGCGAGTGCAGCTTTCCCGCTGCTTTCCCTATCGCTGGCTCTCCAGCCCGCCACGACGATGGCTGCCGTCCGCGACGTCACGACGCCAACCGCGACCGTGCAGCAGGCGGAACAGGGCAGTTTCGAAGTGGCGCAGGACGCGCCTTCCGAAGAAGAGCTCTTGAAGAAGAAGCGCAAACAGAAGGAGGAAGCCCCGGCCGAGCAGGCGCCGGCCGCGGAACAGCCGAAGGAGGCGCCCGCCGAGAAACCGAAGGCCGAGCGCAAGGAAGCGCCGGAACCCAAGGCAGAGCCGGAGCCGCCGAAGGCCGAAGCCGCGCCGAAGGCAGAGCCGGCACCGCAGGCCGAAAGCAAACCCGAGCGCAAAGCCAAGAAGGACACCCAGCCAGAGGCCAAGCCGGAAGCCGAGCCCCAACAGGAGCAGCAGCCGGTAACGCAGGAGAAGCCGAGGAAGCCGAAGAAACAGGCCGAGCCGGAGGTCCAGCCGGAGCCCGAACAGCAGCCGGCCGCCAAGGAAGCCCAGCCGGAGACGGAACAGGCGCAGCCCGAGGCGAAGCCCGAAGGCGGCAAGCGGGAAAAAGGCCGGGATAAGGCTAAGGCGAAGAGCGAAACTGCCGCTCCCGAAGCGGTGACGCCCGCCGAGGAACAGGCCACGCCGGAAGCCAAGCCGGAGGTAAAACCCACGGCCGAAGCGCCTGCCGCGAAGAAGCCGAAGAAGGGCGAGGCTGCCGCACCCGCGGAGAAGGCAACCGAAGACAAGGCGGCAGCCCCGGAAGCTGCGCCCGCCGAAAAGCCCGCCGACGGCACGGCCGCAAAGCCTGCCGCCGAGCAGCCTGCCGCTGAGCAGCCTGCCGGCGAAAAGCCGGCTGCGCCCAGCACCGACACTGCCCAGCCTGCGCCGGATGCCAGCGGCGGTCAGCAGGTCGAGCAGGCGATTCCGGCACCGGAAAAGGTTTCTCCGGAGGAACTGGAGCGCCGCAAGAAGGTTGCCGCGGATCCGGCCAAGAGCAACGAGACCGTCGTGCTGCCGGTCGAGAATGGCGCCGCCGTGCTCGACAGCGACAAGGATGCCGACCGCAGCAAGGGCCGTGAAAGCCGCCGTGATCGCGACAAGCTGCGGGCCGAGAGCCAGGAGGTGAAGGTGCCGACCTCGGATGCCGATGCGCAGGCCGCTGCAGCTGCTGCTGCGCCGGCGATAAAGCTCGAGGCAGTTACCAGCGAGAAGGGCACGAGGCTCGACACGCGGCCGCAATTTGCCCGTCCCGAGGGAGCGCGCATCGACGACCAAACCGACGATAATCGGGTGATTATCCAGTACAATAATCAGATCATCGTGCGCAGCGACGACGACAGACGGTTCCTGCGCGACGGTGAACGACCGATCTATGAAGAGCTCCCGGACAATCGCTATCGCGAGACCATCACGCGCCCGGAAGGCTATCGTATCGTCACCATTCGCAACCGCTACGGCGACATCATCCAGCGGTCGCGCGTCGATGCCCGCGGGCGCGAATACGTGCTCTACTACTCACCTGATCTCTACGAGGATCCTGATCGCGGCTATTTCGACGACCCGGGCGCTGATCTGCCGCCAATGCGGCTGCGTGTCCCGCTCAACGACTATATCATCGACACCAGCAGCGATCCTGACCGGGACTATTACGAATTCCTCAGCGAGCCGCCGGTCGAGCAGGTGGAGCGGGTCTATTCGCTTGACGAGGTGAAGTACTCCGCTCGTATTCGCGACAAGGTGCGCCGCATCGATCTCGATACGATCACCTTCGCGACCGGCAGCGCCGAGATCCCGATGACCCAGGCACGCACGCTGCGCAAGGTCGCCGACGCAATCAACCAGGTGCTCGAAAAGGATCCGAGCGAGACCTTCCTGATTGAAGGCCATACGGATGCGGTCGGCTCCGACCAGAGCAACTTGATCCTTTCCGACCAGCGGGCGGAATCGGTCGCCAACGTGCTCACTGACGTCTACGGCATAGCGCCGGAAAACCTGGCGACGCAGGGCTATGGCGAGCGCTACTTGAAGGTCAATACATCAGACCCGGAACAGGAAAACCGCCGCGTCACCATCCGCCGCGTCACGCCGCTGGTTCGTCCGGTCGCCGCCAAGCAGTAAACGATGTTGCCCCTCTCCATTCATGGAGAGGGGCAACTGGACTGGCTGTCCCACACTCCATGGGGACAAAAGTTGGATAGGGACGGCATGCGGGCTTCGAGCATCTGCCGCCCCCATCCTGCCGGTTCTACTCGCCGGCTTTTCTGGCCGCCCTTTCGATGACGTCGGCAACTTTTTCCGGTTGGGATGCGAAGACGGCGTGGCTGGACTTGATCTCCGTCACTTCGCTGCCGGCGCGTTTGGCCATATCGCGCTCCAGTTCGGGGTTGATGGCACGATCCTCGGTTGCGACGATCGACCAGCTGGGCTTCGTGCGCCATGCCGGCTCTGCGATCTTGGCTGCGAAGGCCTGCTTTGAGGCGAAGACCTGCGACTTTGCCAGGAAATCGGTCTCGGCTTTCGGAAGGTCGGCGGCAAAATCTGCCGCGAAGGCGCCGGGGTCGAGATAGAGATATTTGCCGTCCTTGGTTTCCTTGATGTCCATGCTGCCGGCCGGCTTCGAGCTGGCGAGGCTGAGCAGGCTTTCGCCCTTGTCGGGCTGGAAGGCTGCGACATAGACGAGACCCGCGACATGGGGATCGTTGCCGGCTTCGGTGATCACCATGCCGCCGTAGCTGTGGCCGACGAGCAGCGTCGGTCCTTCCTGAAGGTCGAGAACCCGCTTCGTCGCGGCCACGTCGTCATCGAGCGAGGTGAGGGGCTCCTGGACTATGGTGACGTTGAAGCCGCGCTTTTCGAGGATTTCGGTCGCCTTGCGCCAGCCCGAGCCGTCTGCGAGGGCGCCGTGGACGATCACGATGTTCTTCACCGAGGCAGCCTCGGCAGCAAAAGCGATTCCGGCGGTGGCAAAGGCCAGGGCTGCGATGAAAGTCAGATGCTTGTTCATGGGTTTACTCCTTGTGGTCGATGTTGAAGGCCTTGAAATGGAACGGTGTCGGGTCAGCCGAAGGTGAAGGCGTAGGCCTGGACGCCGGGATCGAGGAAGCGGATCTCGAAGTTGCGGGCATCGACAGTGCCGGATTGCCGCACGAGCTGGTAAAGACGCGTGGCGGTGACCGCGCCGTTGCCGTCGGCATCGATGTCGGAGCCGTGGTCTGCACCCGGAGCCTTGCCGTCGATCTTCACCTGGAAGCGGACCGGTTTAGCGTCATCGCCGGGTCCGAGAACCAGATGCAGGTCACGGGCGCTGAAGCGATAGGTGATGCCGCCGCCTGCCTGATCGAGCGTTGCCTGATCCTTACCAACGGTCCAGGTTCCCGACAGGCCCCAGCCATTGAGGCCCGGCTTGCTGATCGAGTAGTTCTGCGGAGCATCTGCCTGCAGCCCCTCGGGTGAGCTGAAGTTCGTCGCCTGCTCGTAGCCGAGGTAAGTCTCGCCGGAGCGGACGTTGCCGAGATCGGGACCGGCTTCTACGCCTTTGGCATCGGGGGCCACCGGCGCGCTGGCGGTCATCTCACTTCCAGCCTCGCGCAGCAGGTCCTGAATGGCCTTCTCGGTGGTGCCGTAATTGCCTTCGCCGAAGTGGTGGTAGCGGATCTGGCCCTTGGCATCGATCAGGTAGGCGGCTGGCCAGTAGCTGTTCTCGAAGGCGCGCCAGATCTTGTAGTCATTGTCGACGGCAACGGGATAGCCGATCTTGAAGTCGCCGATCGCGCTTTTGACGTTGTCGATCTTCTTTTCGAAGGCGAATTCCGGGGCGTGGACGCCGATCACCACGAGACCTTGATCGGCATATTTTTCCGCCCAGGCCTTGGTGTAGGGGATCGTGCGAATGCAGTTGATGCAGGAATAGGTCCAGAAGTCGACGAGGACGACCTTGCCGCGCAGCTCTTCGGTGGTCAGGGGCTTGGAGTTCAGCCATTCGACTGCGCCGTCGAGCGAGGGCGCATAACCCTCGACGGGGAGATCGCTGCGGAAAGGCTTCTTCGCATCGGCCGCGACGATCGTCGCGTCGTTGCTCGCGACCTCGGAGGGTGCAGCGGCGAGCTCCTTTGCATGCAGCCGGTCGAGCACGGCCTGTTCCAGAGACGCGGTGCTGGCATAGGAGAGGCGGGACAGCAGGCTGGTGTCGAGGCCGAGGGCGATGATGGCGACACCTGCGAGCACGGCAGCGCCGAGCACCTGGCGAATGCGATCACCGAGACCGAGCGAGCGCTTCATGGCGGCAAAGATCTTTCCGCCGACCGACAAGGCGACGGCAAGGGAGGTCGCCGCGCCGGCTGCATAGGCAGCGAGCAGGAAGCTGGTCTCAAGGTTGGCGCCCTGCAAGGCAGCACCCGTCAGCACGAGGCCGAGGATCGGCCCGGCACAAGGCGCCCAGAGCAGGCCGGTGGCAACCCCGAGAATGAGGGCGCTCCGGACCGTCGGCGCCGTGCGTCCGCTGCCGCTGGCGTTCACGAGGTTATTTCCCAGATCGACGATCGGACGGGCAAGGGTGCTGGCAAAGCGCGGCGAAAGCAGGCTCACGCCGAAGAGGGCGAGCAGAACGATCGCGGCAAGGCGGCCATATTCATTGGCGCGGATGGCCCAGCTGCCGCCGACTGCGGCAAGGGTAGCGACGAGTGCGAAAGTGGCGGCCATGCCCGCCAGCATCGGCAGCGTGCTTTTGACGAAGGGCTGGCCGGCGCGGGCGAAAACGAAGGGGAGGATGGGGAGGATGCAGGGGCTGAGAATGGTCAGCACGCCTCCGAGATAGGCAATGATCAGAAGTGTCATCATCGTTTCCTTTGAAACCGATTGGTCGGGCTCTGGACGGCGATGGGCCTGAACCAGCAACGGCGCGATGTAGCCGCGCGGAGGTATCTCCGGTGTGTCTGGTTTGGCGGGAAAATGTACCGAACTATTGCGCTGGGGCGGAAGCGATACAAAAGAATACAAACTGCCTCATCCGCAGAGGCGGCGGCAAAATAGTCGAGGCGGACCTGCAATGCTCTGCGGAGGCAACGCAATTGTATCAGAGTGTATCTGGCGGGGCGGAGTCTACATTCGTATTCAAAAACCGCGGCTTGCGACATACGGGCGATACAAGCCGAACGTCTTTTGAGCACCGTGATCCATTCGAGAGGAGAGACCGATGTCCGAGCAAATCAACCACCACCGCCGCCGCTTCTTCGGCATGACAGCCATCGCCCTTGCGGCAGTCGAATTCGGCGTAGCCGGCGCGGCATCTGCCCAGCCGGCGCCGGCTTCGCCCGCGTCCTTGCCCGATGTGAACGCCGGAACCCATACGTCCTTCGAAGCGCTGAAGCAGATCAGGACCGACGTGCTGGAGATCGGCTATGCAGAGGCCGGCAAGGCGGATGGTCCTGTCGTCCTGCTGCTGCACGGCTGGCCTTATGACATCTATAGTTTCGTCGACGTCGCGCCGCTGCTTGCGTCGGCCGGCTACCGGGTGATCATTCCTTACCTGCGCGGCTACGGCACGACGCGTTTCCTCGATGACAAGACGCCGCGCAACGGCCAGCCTTCGGCGCTCGCCGCCGATATGATCGCCCTGCTCGATGCGCTCAAGATCGAGAAGGCGGTGATCGCCGGCTACGACTGGGGTGGGCGGACCGCCAACATCATGGCCGCACTCTGGCCGGAGCGCTGCAAGGCGATGGTATCGGTCAGCGGCTACCTGATCGGCAGCCAGGCAGCCAACGAGAAGCCGCTTCCGCCCAAGGCCGAGCTTGCCTGGTGGTACCAGTTCTACTTCGCCACCGAACGCGGCCGTCTGGGCTATGCCAGCAACACCCATGATTTCGCAAAGCTCATCTGGCAGACGGCCTCGCCGAAGTGGAATTTCGACGATGCGACCTTCGACAGATCCGCTGCCGCCTTCGACAATCCCGACCATGTCGACATCGTCATTCACAATTATCGCTGGCGTCTGGGGCTCGTCGAAGGCGAGGCGAAATACGACGCTTATGAGAACAAGCTTGCCGCCTTGCCGATGATTTCGGTGCCGACGATCACCATGGAGGGTGACGCGAACGGAGCGCCGCATCCCGAGCCCTCCGCCTATGCCGCCAAGTTCTCCGGCAGATACGAGCACCGCACGATCGGCGGCGGCATCGGCCACAACCTGCCGCAGGAAGCGCCACAGGCCTTTGCGCAAGCCGTGATCGACGTCGATCGCTTCTGAAGCACTTCGCGATCTTTCAGATTC
Source organism: Rhizobium sp. M1 (assembly GCF_002531805.1). Lineage (NCBI taxonomy): Bacteria > Pseudomonadati > Pseudomonadota > Alphaproteobacteria > Hyphomicrobiales > Rhizobiaceae > Rhizobium > Rhizobium sp. M1. The sequence continues at coordinate 143,951 of NZ_NWSW01000019.1, forward strand.
GCTTCCCGCGCTTTAGGTCTTTATTTTCTCGCATGTCGTTATCGCAAAACCGCTGCACACTTTTGCACGACATGCTTTAGAGGCGGCATCAAGCCGCGGAGCCTCGTTGCTCCGACCGGTGGAATATGCGTAGGTCGCGTCTGACGCTTCGGCATCATGACCGAGGCGCTGGGCGCGGCCACAGCGTTGAGGAATAGGCAAATATGGATCATGTCGATCATATCCTGATCGTCGACGACGATCGTGAAATCCGCGAGCTGGTTTCGGGCTATCTGCAGAAGAATGGCCTCAGGACCAGCGTTGCCGCGGACGGGCGCCAGATGCGCAGTTTTCTGGACGCCAATGCCGTCGACCTGATCGTGCTCGACGTGATGATGCCCGGCGACGACGGGTTGGTGCTGTGCCGCGAACTGCGCGCCGGCCGGCACAAGGCAATCCCGGTCCTGATGCTGACGGCCCGCACCGACGAGATGGACAGGATCCTCGGGCTGGAGATGGGCGCCGACGACTATCTCGCCAAGCCGTTCGCAGCGCGCGAGCTTCTCGCCCGCATCAAGGCGGTGCTGCGGCGCACGCGCATGCTGCCGCCCAACCTGCAGATCAGCGAGGCGGGACAATTGCTGACCTTCGGCGATTGGCGGCTCGACACGGTTGCTCGCCACCTCCTGGACAAGGAAGGGACGGCGATTGCACTGAGCGGCGCCGAATACCGCCTGCTGCGTGTCTTCATCGACCATCCGCAGCGGGTCCTCAATCGCGATCAGCTTCTGAGCCTGACGCAGGGGCGCGACGCCGAGCTCTTCGATCGCTCGATCGATCTATTGGTCAGCCGCCTGCGGCAGCGGCTGGGAGACGATGCGCGCGAACCCACCTACATCAAGACGGTGCGCAGCGAAGGCTATGTCTTCTCGGTTCCGGTCGAAATTTCGGAGCCGCGGCAATGAGGAGTGCGGTCGCCATGCTGCCTGGCCTGATGTGGCCGAGAACGCTGCGATCGAGGATCTTTCTCATCCTGCTGGTCGGCCTGGCCTTCGCCTACGGGCTTTCCTTCAGCGTTCTCTACATGGAGCGCTACATGTCGGCCAAGGCGGTGATGCTCGGCACGCTCGAGAACGACGTTGCAACATCGATTGCCGTTCTCGACCGGCTCCCGGCGGCCGAGCGCGGCGACCTTGTGGACTGGCTGAGCCGCGGCAACTACCGATTCGAACTCGGGCCTGGCTTGGCGGGTGTGCCCGACGCCTCCAGCAAGGGCAGGGAGATCGCTGGAAAGATAGAGGCGGCCGTTGGGCACCGCTTCCCGATCCGTATCGAACGGATACCGGGCGAGGTGAACCGGCTGCAGGCGCATCTGACGCTGAGCGACGGCAGCCCGCTCACCATCGATGTGACGCCGAGGGGCGTCATGCCGATCGCGGAATGGCTGCCGTATGTCTTTGCCGTCCAGATGGCGCTGCTCATCCTGTGTACCTGGTTTGCGGTGCGCCTGGCGATCCGGCCGCTCGGAAGGCTGGCCGCTGCCGCAGATGCGCTCGATCCTGACAAGGACGGTCCCGCTTTGAGCGAGACGGGGCCGAGCGAAGTCGCGCATGCGGCGAGGGCGTTCAATGCTATGCGGGAGAGGATCGCCCATTATCTCGAAGAGCGCGTCCAGATACTCGCGGCGATTTCCCACGACCTGCAAACGCCGATCACCCGCATGCGGCTGCGCGCCGATATGGCGGAGGATTCGCCCGAAAGGGACAAGCTGGTGAATGATCTCGCCGAGATCCAGCGCCTCGTGCAGGACGGCATAGCCTATGCGCGCAGCGCCCATGGCAGCGGGGAGAAGAACGCCCGGATCGATCTCTCCTCGTTCATCGACAGCATAGCTTACGACTATCAGGACACCGGGAAAGCCGTCACGGTCGTCGGGCTGGTTGAGGGCGCCGCCTTCACCAAGCCGCATGCCCTTCGCCGCATCCTGTCGAACTTCATCGACAATGCCCTGAAATTTGCAGGCTCAGCCGAGATCAGCGTCGGGCATGACGCGGAACAGCATGTGGTCATATCGGTCATGGACCGCGGGCCCGGAATACCGGACGATATGCTGGAAGCAGCCATGCAGCCGTTCTTTCGACTGGAGCAATCCCGCAACCGCGAGACCGGCGGTACGGGCCTTGGCCTTGCGATCGCCCAGCAGCTGACGGCAAAGATCGGTGGTTCGCTGCGGCTATACAATCGCGCCGGTGGCGGGCTTGCGGCGGAAGTCACCCTGCGGTGACCGCAGGTTGCCGGAGGTTTTTTCGGCGGTTTTGTATGCAAGAATGTCCCTGACACCGGATGCTACGTTTTGTGACATTTCGACCGATTTCGGAAACATGCAGGATATATCGGCCGGTCAAAACTCACTTCGTCAACCCGGCCGCAGCAGCGATCTCCTCCTGTTCAGCGGCCAATCTACGGAGTGTTCCCATGACAAATATCGAAAAGGTTCTCTATACCGGCAAGACCCGCACCACCGGCGGGCGCGACGGCGCTTCGCAAAGCGACGACAGCCAGCTCGACATCAAGCTCTCGCCTCCCGGCAGCGCGCGGCCCGGCACCAATCCCGAGCAGCTTTTCGCCGCCGGCTGGTCCGCCTGCTTCATCGGCGCGATGGGCATTGCCGCCGGCAAGCTGAAGTTCAGGCTTCCCGCGGAGACTGCGGTGAATGCCGAAGTCGATCTCGGAACGACGGACGGCGATTATTTTCTGCAGGCCCGTCTCAAGGTCAGCCTGCCCGGCATCGAGCCGGATGTCGCCAAGGCGCTTGTCGACGAGGCGCACCGGACCTGCCCGTATTCGAAGGCGACACGCGGAAATATCCATGTCGAGCTGAGCATTGCCTGAAGGCGGCAGCGGAAAGGAAACAGGGCGAGGCCCAGCCGGGCTTCGCCGATGGAGGGTCCAATGAGATTGATGATTATCTGCGTTCTGGCAGCTGCGGTCTTCGCCGCCCCCTGTATCTACGACATCAGCTCGCACGAGCCATCGCCGCTTGCGGGCCTTGTAACGGCGGCTTTCGCGGTTGAGCAACCGCTTTTCTGAATTCAACAGGGAGAATGACAGTGAAACTCTACCAGAACGAAATTTCTTCTGCGACCTCAAGGGTCCGGATCGCGCTGGCGCTCAAGGGGCTGACGGCAGAGGCACTGCCGGTGAGCATTCTCGGAGAAGATGCCGAGAGCCGGCAGGCCGGCTATCGCAACGTCAACCCGCAGGGGCTGGTGCCGGCCTTGCTGACGGATGGCGGCGTGCTCATCACCCAATCGCTGGCGATCGTCGAATATCTAGATGAGGTTCAGCCAGAGCCGCCGCTGCTGCCCGATACGGCTGAAGGCAGGGCGCAGGCCCGTTCGATCGCGCTTGCGATCGCAGCCGAGATCCACGCGCTGCTGCCGCCGCGGATCGGCCTGCATCTGAAGGCTGCCTTTCAAGCCGATGCCGACACCGTTGCCGCCTGGAGCCGTCATTGGGTCGGCGAGGGAATGGCCGCGGTCGAGACGATGATTGCCGGCCGCAGGAATGGCGCTTTCGCCGTCGGAGACAGGCCTGGCATAGCCGACATCTTCCTCTTTCCACAGGCGATCAGCGCCCGACGCATGGGCTTCGACCTTGCCCGGTGGCCTGATATCGCGGAGATCGTCACCAAGCTGGAGACGATACCGGCTTTTCATGAGAATGCGCCGGCGCCGAGAAAATGATCCGATTGATGAAGACGCAGCCAAAAAGGATTTCGTTCTCCACACGACGTCCTCGTCGGCCTTGTGCGCCTTGTGCCGAGGATCTGCTGTCCTATCGAGTGGAAGCAGATGCTCGGGACACAGCCCAGGGACAAGCCCGAGCGTGACGGAAGGACTTTGCTTAGCGGTTGACCCTTGCCTGCAGCTGCGGAGAGTAACGGTCGCCATCGATCTTGAAAGACATGATCGCGGTGCGCATCGGTCCGACATGCGGTCTGCCGACCTTTGGCAGCGTCTATGCCTGGGAGTTCGAGCGCGACGGGCACGAGTTGAAGGTTCGCGTCGAGGGGCAGCTGACATTCAACACTCTTCGGCTGAATGCGGCGCTCGCCGGCGCGGGGCTGGCATATCTACCGGAGGATGCCGTGCAGGCGCATCTTGCCGACGGGCGGCTGCTGCGTGTGCTGGAGGATTGGTGTCCGCCGTTTCCCCGCTACCACCTCTATTATCCGAGCCGCCGGCACGCCTCGGCGGCCTTCGCCCTCGTCGTCGATACGCTTCGTTATCGAGGGTAGATCCCGCTCGCTCCGGGCACCCGGACCCGGGACTTACGATCGGGCCTCTTCGAGCCCGACGACGCCGGCGATGAAATCGGCAATGGCGCCTGTGTCGTCCAGATCGAAGACGGGCAGGGACGTATCGGCGACAGCATGATCTGCGGCGATGGCGCAGATATGGGGATCGCTCGGCGCCAGCGGTTGGCGGTTGGCAGCCTCCAGGCGGCGGGCCTCGATTTTCGGGATGGGCTCGCGCTTGTAGCCTTCGATCAGAACGAGATCGCAGGGGGCGAGACGGGCGAGGATTTCCTCGAACTCGGGTTCGGGCGCGCCGCGCAGCTCGTGCATGATGGCGTAGCGGGTGCCGGAGACGATGGTGACCTCGTGGGCGCCGGCCTCGCGGTGGCGGTAGCTGTCGGCGCCGACCTTGTCGATGTCGAAATCATGATGGGCATGCTTGATCGTCGAGATCCTGTAGCCGCGGCGCGTAAACTCCGTCACCAGCCGGACGGCGAGCCCCGTCTTGCCCGAGTTCTTCCAGCCGGCGATGCCGAAGATTTTGGGTGCGGTCATACGCGAAGGGCCTCCAGCCAGCGTTGCGCCTCGACAAGATCGTCCGGCGTATTGATGTTGAAGAAGGGATCGAGCAGGCTGGCGCGGGTCGGATGCAGCGGAAACGCCACTTCCGTAACGTCATGCCGTAACAGGAAGTCGCGCACGCGGCGTTTCTCGTCGGTGGCGATCCAGGCTTCGAGATCGGCGGCAAGCGTCACCGGCCAGAGCCCGAAGACGGGATGGCTGCGGCCTTCGGAAGCAGCGATGGCGATCTGCGACGGGCGTTCGATCGCTGCCGCCAGCCGGGCGACGAGATCGGCCGGGAAGAACGGGCAATCCACCGAGACGGTGACGACATGGGTGATCCCGGGAAGGCCGGCGGCATAGAGCATGGCCGCATGGATGCCGGCCAATGGCCCGGCCTTGCCGGGAAAACGGTCGGGGACGACAGGCACATCTTCCGTGGCGAGATCGGCGTTGACGGCGACGGCGGCGACCTGCTGCGCGAGGCGGCTCAGGACATGGTGCAACAGGCTTTCGGTTCCGAGCATCACGCTCGCCTTGTCGCGGCCCATGCGCTGTGAGCGGCCGCCGGCCAGCACGATGCCTGCTATATCGGATCTGTCGAGCGAGAACTCCGTCATCATCCTGCCTCAAACCGGTGAGCGCGGCGCGGATTCCTGCGCGATCGGCGGCACCCGGCGCTTGGCTTCACGATAGAACGTATAGAGGCCGGAAGCGATGACGATCGCGGCGCCGAGCAGCGTCAGGCTGTCCGGCACTTCGGCAAAGAAGAAAAAGCCGAGCAGCGAGGAAAAGATCAGGCTGGTATAGCGGAACGGCGCGACGAAGGAGATTTCGCCGGTGCGCATGGCGAGAATGACCGACTGGTAGCCGACGAGCACCAGCACCGAGGCGAGCAGCAGATGCCCGAGCGACGTGGCGCTGACCGGCTGCCAGCCGCCGAGCACCGGGATGAGCAAAGCACCGAAGAAGGAGATGGAGATGGCGGTGATGACGGTGATCATCAGCGAGGGAATCTCCGGATCGATCGAGCGGGTGGCGAGATCGCGGCCGGCCGTCGTCAGCACCGCGCCGACGCAGAGCAGGGCGGCGGCGGTAAAACCTTCCGGGCCGGGACGGATAATGATCATCACGCCGACGAGGCCGACGAGGATCGCCGACCAGCGCCGCCAGCCGACCGGCTCGCGGAAGAACAGCGCGGCACCGAAGGTGACCACCAGCGGCAGCGATTGCAGGATCGCCGAGGCGTTGGCGATCGGCATCATGCCGAGCGCGGTGATATAGGTGACGGCGGAAAACATTTCGCAGATGATGCGGAGGATGATGACCGGCTTGAGCACGATGCGCCAGGAGCGCAGGGCGCCCATTTTCCTGGCGATCAGATAGACGAGCAGGCTGGTGAAGAGGCCGCGCAGGAACATGATCTCGCCTGCGTTCATATGGGCGATCACCGATTTGGAGAGAGCATCGCTCGCGGAAAAGCCAGCCATCGCCATGCTCATATAGATGGCGCCCTCAGTATTGCGTGACCGCGACATGAAGAGATTCCCTTTACCTGTGCGCCCCTTCTTAGTCGGGAAGAACCATGAAGGGAATCGGATGAATGTCACACCCGGGATAAATCGATGATGCGGCGCACAATGGTGCTGACGTCGCGGCAAGTGCATGTTTGGAAACCGCGGCAAGTGAACGTTTTACAATGCGAATTCCGATATTTCCAATGCGTCGATGGAAGCTCCCGTCCTGCTCGGCAATTCAGTTGATCGCCGGCCGATAGCATCGATTGCCGGCGGTTTTCGTTTGCCCGCGCGGGAAACGGGTGGCTGCGTCGCCTGATGTTTGAGATTTGGGATGCCTCGACAACTGAGGAGAAACGGACATGACACTTCTGAACGACAAGGTCGCAATCATCACCGGCGCAAGCTCCGGCATCGGCCGCGCGGCGGCGAAACTCTTTGCGCGGGAAGGTGCGAAGCTCGTGGTCACCGGAAGGCGACAGACGGCGCTCGATGCCGTCGTCGGCGAAATCGAGGCGGAGGGTGGGCAGGCAGTCGCGATATCGGGCGACGTCAGGGACGAGGCGCTGCAGGCAAGGCTTGCCGATACGGCAGTCTCGCGCTTCGGCCGGCTCGATATCGGCTTCAACAATGCTGGCATCCTCGGCGAGATGGGGCCGGTCGCCGGGCTGTCGCTGGACGGCTGGCGCGAGACGCTCGAGACCAATCTCACCGCCGCCTTCCTCGGCGCCAAACATCAATCGGCTGCGATGGGACAAGGCGGCGGATCGCTGATCTTCACCTCCACCTTCGTCGGTTACACCGCCGGCATGCCCGGCATGGCCGCCTATGCGGCGAGCAAGGCGGGGCTGATCGGCTTCGTGCAGGTGCTAGCCGCCGAACTCGGGCGGCAGAACATCCGCGCCAACGCCCTGCTTCCCGGCGGCACCGACACGCCTGCCAGCATCACCAATGCGCCGGATGCTACGCCGGAAGTCTTGGCTTTTGTGGAGGGGTTGCATGCGCTGAAGCGCATGGCGCAGCCGGAAGAGATCGCCAATGCGGCGCTCTTCCTTGCGTCTGATCTGTCGAGCTTCGTGACGGGGACGGCGATGCTCGCCGATGGTGGGGTTTCGATCAGCCGGACGTAGGGTGGGCGAGGGCAGGATCGGCACCCGATGGCCGCGGACCTGTCCATCCGCCACCGATGGCCATGCGCCGCGGGGCTATTTTCGCGACCAGAGACGAATCCTCTAAGCGGCATCGAAAGGCGCGGCCGAGCGTGCAATTCATTTGGCGCCACCAATTCGCGAGAAAGCGGCCAGAACAGTGCGCTCGGACTGCATCAGATACGCCTCAAGTGCCGCTGAGGCTTCGGCCGTCCTCCCTGCCTCAAGCTTTTCAAGGATTGCCGCATTAAGGTCGACGTAAGGAGCGTGCAACAGCTCGGGATCGGAGAGCAGGCCGAAGCTGAGACGCAGCTCTGCGGCGATCTGCGCATAGAAAGTGTTCAGACGGTGACTGTCGGCGAGATCTACGATCGCCGCGTGAAAGACCATGTTCTCACTGCCGACCATACCCCAATCCTTGGCCTCGCGCGCGAGCTTGGCACGCGTGACTGCCGCGCGCATTCGTGCCACCGCCGGATGGTTAGGATACGCCTTGGCGAGCGCCTGGCATTCGATCACACGGCGCACGCGATAGATGTCGATGATCGAGGCCATACTGGGTGTGGCGACAAAAACGCCGCGATTGGGCTCGTGCCGCAAGAGCCCTTCTTTTGTCAGGAGCCGGAATGCCTCACGCAAAGAGTTGCGCGACACATCCAGACCGGCACTTAGCGCTGCCTCGGAAAGGCGCTGGCCCGGCTTCAATTCGCCAGCAATCAGTTTGTCGCGGATTTCCTCCGCCAGGCGCGGCGCAAGCGCCGATGTGATATTTTGTTCGACCATCAAATCCTCTAATACGCAGACACGAATGAAACCTCCGCGCCCTTGCGCACCGGTATAGCGGTTTGCATCTCCGGGAGCCATAAGAGGAGTGGCTTGACCACGCGGACCGGGGCAACGCCAGACGCCGTACATGGCCCATCGGGCAGACAGAAAATGAAAGGCCCCGCAACCGCTTACTTATCGTTGATGCACGGAAGGAGGCAAGATCCACTTCGGATGTGGCCGGAACTTGCAACAATCAATGACATCTCGCCCAAGTGAGTTTGTTGCGGTCGAAGGGGGTTATTTGGTAGAACGATACAGCAGAATCGTTGAACAATCTTGACAGAATTGTAAAACGTGTCACCGTGATGCCTGTCAACAAACCTAGGCAGCCCGCCGAGATCTCGGCGTCGGTCTGCACATAAGGAGGGGTTCATGGAACAGTCAGCAATTTCGATGACAACCGTTGCGCCGGCGCGGATGTCGGCCAAGTCGCGCCGCGCTGCGCTAATGGCGGCCATCTTCCTGATGGCCACGTCTGCCATCGGTCCGGGCTTCATCACCCAGACGGCGACGTTCACAACAAAACTCGGTGCGGCCTTCGCCTTCGCGATCCTTGCCTCTATCCTGATCGATTTCGTCGTTCAGCTGAACATCTGGCGGATCGTGACCCTGACGAAGATGCGGGCTTCCGATCTCGCCAACGCGGCCCTCCCGGGCTCCGGCTATCTGCTCGCAATTCTCGTCATCGTCGGCGGATTATTCTTCAACATCGGCAACATCGGCGGCACAGGCCTCGGCATCAATGCGATGATCGGCCTTGATCCGAAGCTTGGCGGGGCGATCAGCGCGCTGCTTTCGATCGGCATCTTCCTGTCGAAGCGTGCCGGCATGGCGGTCGATCGCTTCATTGTCCTGGCCGGCATCCTGATGATCGCCTTGACCGTCTATGTTGCATTCGCATCGGCTCCGCCAGTCGGCGACGCGCTGTTCCAGACCTTTCTGCCGTCCACCATCGATTTCGCCACTATCACCACCATCGTCGGCGGCACGGTCGGGGGCTATATCACCTATTCCGGCGCCCACCGACTGCTCGACAAGGGCACGGTCGGCATCGAGAATCTCGGTGCGGTCAACCGTGCAGCACTGACGGGCATCGCTGTCACCGGCCTCATGCGCTACGTGCTTTTCCTGGCCGTCCTCGGCGTGGTTGCGGGCGGAGCCGTCATCGATGTTTCCGGCGCAGGTGCCAATCCGGCTGCCCAGGCTTTCCAGGCCGCCGCTGGCAACATTGGTCTGCGCATCTTCGGCGTCATCCTCTGGGCTGCTGCGATCACCTCGGTCATCGGCGCCGCTTACACCTCGGTCTCGTTCGTCACGATTTTCAAGAGAGACATCACCGAACGGGCGCGCAACATCGCGACTGTCATCTTCATTGCCGTGTCGCTGTTCTTCTACGTGATCATCACCACGCCGCCGGCGCAGATGCTGATCTTCGTCGGGGGGCTGAACGGACTGATTCTGCCGATCGGCCTGTCGATCTTCATCTATGCGGCCTGGGCCCGGTCCGACCTGATGGGAGGCTATCGCTATCCGCGTTGGCTGCTGGTGCTCGGCGTACTGGTCGGCGCACTGACCTGGTACATGGGCTACAAGTCGATCGGCCCGATCTTCGCGCTGCTTGCCGCGTAACGCGGGACGAGGAGGGCGCGGGCGCGCCTTTAAGCCCGGGCCCCGCTCTGACTTTTTGAATTAATCACGCTTTCGGTTCGGGCAGCCCGGCCGACATCGTTCGTGATTCACAGGGGAGATTTGACATGACTGCCATCGATCTGAACAGCGATCTCGGCGAAAGCTACGGCGCCTGGCGCATGGGCGACGACGCGGCTATGCTGGCCATCGTCTCCAGCGCCAATATCGCCTGCGGCTTCCATGCCGGCGATCCGCTCGGCATTCTGAAGACTGTCAAAGCCGCCGCTGAAAGGGGCGTTTCGGTCGGAGCCCATGTTTCCTATCCCGACCGCGTCGGCTTCGGACGGCGCGACATGGGCGTCACCAGCGCGGAACTGACCGCCGACGTCATTTATCAGATAGGCGCGCTGAAAGGCGTCGCCACTGCTGCCGGCGTCGTAGTCGGCTACGTTAAGCCGCACGGCGCGCTATACAACCGCATTGCCCACGACCCAATACAGGGCCAGGCGGTGATCGACGGCATCAAGGCGATCGATCCGGATCTGGTTCTAATGGGCCTGGCCGGAGCACCCATCCTCAAACTCGCGCACAAATCCGGCCTCAAGACCGTGGCCGAGGCTTTCGCCGACCGCGCCTATACGCCCGGCGGGGAACTCGTTTCGCGTCGTGAACCGGGCGCAATTGTGCACGACACAACCGTGATCGCCCGTCGCATGCTGCAACTTGCTCACGAGGGTACGATCGAAGCGATCGACGGCTCGACCATCAAGGTCGATGCTCAGTCGATCTGCGTCCATGGCGACAGCCCCGGTGCTGTAGCGATCGCCCAGGCGATTCGTCAGGCCTTTGAGACCGACGGGATCACCGTTCGCTCGTTTCTGGCGGCGTGAGCATATATTTGGAGGAAACCATGATTGCGATTGAGAACCTTGGCCACATCGATGCCGAAGCGGCGCGCCTCGCGCGCCGGCGCTATCGGGCCGGTAGTGCCGAGCCGACGTCGGGTGTGGCGCCGGGATTTACCCAGGCAAACATGCTCGTCCTGCCGCGCGACTGGGCCTTCGATTTCCTGCTCTTTGCGCAGCGCAATCCGAAGGCCTGCCCATTGCTTGACGTTTCCGATCCCGGCTCGCACATGACGCTTCTGGCTCCGGGGGCCGACCTTCGCACGGATCTGCCGCTCTATCGCATCTGGCGCGACGGCAAGCTCGCCGAGGAAATCGCGGACGCGACGAAGGCCTGGGCGGAACGCGCCGACCTCGTCAGCTTCCTCATCGGTTGCAGCTTCACCTTCGAAACGTCGATGGCCGAGGCGGGCATCGAGATCCGGCATATTACCGACAAGTCGAACGTTCCGATGTATCTGACCAACCGCGCCTGCCGCCCGGCAGGCCGGCTGCGCGGCAACCTGGTCGTGTCGATGCGGCCGATCAAGGCGAGCCGCGTTGCCGATGCTGCGACAATCTCCGGCCGGTTCCCGGCGGTGCATGGCGCGCCCATCCATATCGGCGCGCCGGAAGAAATCGGCATCCGAGACCTGTCGAAGCCGGAATTCGGCGATCCGGTGCGTGTCGAGCCGGGTGAAATCCCGGTGTTCTGGGCCTGCGGTGTGACTCCGCAGGCCGCCGTGATGGCATCCGGCGTGCCCTTTGCCATCACCCACGCGCCAGGGCATATGTTCATCACCGACATTCCCGACACCGCCTATCACGCCTGAGGATCCGATGCGCTTCCTGCCCGTCAACCTGACGACCCTTTTGGTCGAACTCGACGATCTCGACCAGACGCTGGCGCTGTTTGCTTCGCTCGAAACCGATCCGGTGGAGGGCATCGAAGACATAGTGCCGGGCGCACGCACGCTGATGATCGGCTTTCGCGCAGAAAGGCTCACCGCGGAACGGCTTGCCGGCGAGATCGCCACCCGCGACCTTTCGGCCCGCATCGCGCCGTCCGACCAGCTCGTCGAAATCCCGGTTCAGTATGACGGCGAAGACCTTGCCGATGTGGCGCAACTGACCGGTCTGTCAGTCGAAGAGGTCATCCGTCGTCACACCGAGAGCACCTTCACCGTCGCCTTCTGCGGCTTTGCCCCCGGTTTCGGTTATCTTGTCGGTGGTGATCCCGCGCTGCAGGTGCCGCGGCGCAAAAGCCCGCGGACTCGGATTCCGGCAGGTTCGGTTGCCCTTGCTGGCGCCTTTTCCGGCGTCTATCCGCAGGCAAGTCCCGGCGGCTGGCAGATCATCGGCACGACGCTGGAAAAAATGTGGGACCTGTCGCGCGATCCGCCGGCCTTGTTCCAACCCGGCTACCGCGTGCGCTTCTTCGATCTCGAAAAGCGGGCGGTTGCGATTTCCACTCCGGCGACGAAGGTCGTAGATCCAGGCCCGGCCGAGTTCACCGGAGAGGCTGTGACACTAAAGGTCCTGGCCGCACCCATGCCGGCACTGTTTCAGGACCTCGGCCGCTTCGGCAAGACCGGCCAGGGCGTGTCCTCCTCAGGCGCGCTCGATCGAGGGGCACTCAAGGCTGCCAACCGCGTCGTCGGCAATGCTGCGGGCACCCCGTGCCTCGAAATCATCCTCGGCGGATTTTCTTTCGAGGCGTCGGGCCGGGCGGTGATGGCACTGACCGGCGCGCCCTGTCCGATATCGATCCGCGATGCCTTAGGGCGCACCATTGCCGCCGAAACCTATCAGCCCATCTCGCTGGAGCCCGGCGATGTGGTGACGCTCGGCCATGCGCCGCGCGGCATGCGAAGCTATCTTTCGATCCGCGGCGGTCTCACTGTCGAGCCGGTGCTCGGCAGCGCCTCGACCGATACGCTTGCCTTCATCGGCCCGGACCCGGTCACGGCAGGGACGATCTTGACACTGCAAACGGCGACGCAGTTTCTCGGCAGCGTATCGCTTTCCGAAGCGCCGGCCTTCGCCTTTCCGGCTTCCGGCGAGATCGTGACGCTCGACGTGATCATGGGACCACGCAGCGACTGGTTCACCGAGGCCGGCATCACCAGTTTCTCGGGTCAACTCTGGCAGGTGACCCCACAGTCCAATCGTGTCGGTATCCGTCTTTCCGGCGACATCGCGCTCGAGCGGAAGGACAAGACGGAACTGCCGAGCGAGGGAACCGCGACCGGCGCGATCCAGGTGCCGCATAGCGGCCAGCCGGTGCTTTTCCTTGCGGACCATCCGTTGACCGGCGGTTACCCGGTCATCGGCACGGTCGCCGAATATCATCTCGATCTCGCCGGGCAGATCCCGGTCAATGCCCAGATACGCTTCCGGCCCGTGACGAGGTTTGCCGATGTTCGGCCGCACGTGCCCGACACCAAAGCCCGGCCGCCGAGAAATAAATGAGGAGACATCCATGCAGAAAGTCTTGATCGCCAACCGAGGCGAGATTGCGGTGCGCATCATCCGGGCCTGTCGCGACCACGGCCTGCAATCGGTCGCCGTCTATGCCGATCCGGACATGGATGCGCTCTTCGTCAAGCTGGCGGACGAAGCCTACGGGCTCTCCGGCAGCCGTCCGGCGGAAACTTATCTCGATATCGACAAGCTGATCGACATTGCCAAACGTTCGGGCGCCGACGCCGTTCATCCCGGCTACGGGTTCCTGTCCGAGCGTGCGGAGTTCGCCCGAGCCGTCATCGATGCAGGCCTCATCTGGATCGGACCGGATCCGCATGTCATCGAAGCGCTTGGCGACAAGGTCGAGGCCCGGCGCATTGCGCTGAGTGTCGGGGCGCCCCTCGTCGCTGGCAGTGACGGTCCGGTCGAGACCGCTGCGGAAGTCACCGCCTTTGCTGAGAAACACGGTCTGCCCGTTGCCATCAAGGCGGCGCATGGCGGCGGCGGACGCGGCCTGAAGGTCGCCTGGAAGATGGAGGAGGTGGCGGAACTCTACGAATCCGCCGTGCGTGAGGCCAAGGCCGCCTTCGGCCGCGGCGAGTGTTTCCTCGAACGTTTCCTCGATCGTCCGCGCCACATCGAGGCGCAGGTGCTGGCTGACAAACATGGCAATGTGCTGGTTCTCGGCACCCGTGACTGCTCGCTACAGCGGCGCAACCAGAAGCTCGTCGAGGAGGCGCCGGCACCGTTTGTTTCCGACGCTCAGCGCCAGTCGATCCACGACGCCGCGAAGAAGATCTGTGCGGCGGCCGGCTACTCGGGGGCGGGAACGGTCGAGTTCCTGCTCGGTGTCGACGGTACGATCTCCTTCCTCGAAGTGAACACGCGCCTTCAAGTCGAGCATCCGGTAACCGAAGAGACGACCGGCATAGATCTCGTGATCGAGCAGTTCCGCATCGCCGATGGCCTGCCGCTGCGCGTCACCGAAACGCCTGCCCCGCGTGGCCACTCGATCGAGTTCCGTATCAACGCCGAAGATCCCGGCCGTGGCTTCTTGCCGACACCCGGTGCGATCACGGCTTTCGACGCGCCTTCCGGTCCCGGCATCCGTCTCGACACCGGCGTCGGCGTGGGCTCGACCGTTCCCGGCACCTTCGATTCGCTGATGGCGAAGCTGATCGTCACGGGTAGTACCCGTGAGGAGGCGTTGAGCCGCGCCCGCCGTGCTCTGAAGGAGTTCAGGATCGAGGGCGTCGCAACGGTCCTTCCCTTCCACCGCGCCGCGATCGAGACAGAAGAATTTATCGGCGAGACAGGATTCAAGGTGCACACGCGCTGGATCGAGACCGGCTTCGCCGATCGGCTTTCGGCCGTCGCCCGACCCGAGCCGGTTGCCGATGGCCACCTGATCCGCACCCACGTCGAGATCGATGGCAAGCGACATGAACTCGGCATTCCCGCGGCGCTCCTTGCCGGTCTCGGCGGACTTGCAGGCGCGGGTAGCGGAGGTCCGACAGGGGCAAAGACCGACGACGCAGCGACCATAACCGCACCGATTTCCGGCACGCTGCAGGCGTTCAAGGTCGAAGATGGCGCGGAGGTTGCTGTCGGTGATCTCATCGCCGTCATGGAGGCGATGAAGATGGAAACCCAGGTCACGGCATCGAGGGCAGGCAAGATTCGGATCAAGGCAGAGGTTGGCGGATATCTTCAGGCGGGAGCGGAAATCGCCCGCTTCGAGGAGCCGGTGTCCTCTGCTCCACCTACGACATGATCAACCCGCCGTCGACATTGATCGTCTGGCCGGTGATGTAAGCGGCGTCGTTGCTGGCGAGGAAGGCTACCAGGCCGGCGACGTCCTCGCCGGAGCCGGCGCGCTTCATCGGGATGCCTTCAACCCATTCCTTCATCAGTTCGCCGGGGCCGTAATTGCCGAGCAGCTTGCCCCAGGCCTGGTCGTTATAGGCCCACATGTCGGTTTCGATGATGCCGGGGCAGAAGGCGTTGACGGTGATGTTTTCGGTCGCGACTTCCTTGGCGAGGCTCTGGGTGATGCCGACGACGCCCATTTTTGAGGCGGCATAGTGCGGGGTGTAGATGAAGCCGTCGCGGGCCTGGCCGGAGGCGGTGTTGATGATGCGGCCGCCGCGTTTGTGCTTGCGCATGCGCGCTATCGCCTCCTGAGCGCAGAGGAAGACGCCCTTGGTGTTGACGGCCATGACCTTGTCCCACTCGTTTTCGGTCAGGTCCTCGATGCGGGCGATGGTGATGACGCCGGCATTCTGGATCGAGACGTCGACCGCGCCGAATTCATTTTCGGCGGCGTCGTAGAGCGCCTTGACGCTCGCCTTGTCGGTGACGTCGCCGATGAAGGAGATCGCCTTGCCGCCGTCGGCCCTGATCGCTTCGGCAACGCCGTGGACCAGATCCTCATTGGCCGAGACCACGAGATTGGCGCCTTCGCGCGCAAAGCGCCTGGCGATGGCGGCGCCGATGCCGCGGCTGGCGCCGGTGATAACGACAGTCTTGTTTTCGAAGCGTTTCATCCTCTTTCCTTTCAGATATCCCTCGGGAGACGGCAAATCCGCTGAACGAGTTCGCGCAGTCTTGAGCGCCCATGACGGCGCCGTGGCCTCAGCTTGTTCCATCGGCGGGAAGGGCGGGCGGACGACGATATCGCGCGCCGTCTTGCCCGTTGGTCCCTTCAGCGCCTCGATCTCAGCCAGGGAGGAAGCGAGATCGGTTCATGTTCCAGTTGCCGGCAACGAGCTTTATTGTTCGCATCACCAGCAGCAGAAACCGCCGTCGACGAGAAGATCGACGCCGGTCACGAAACTTGCCGCATTCGACAGCAGGAAGACCGCCGGCCCTACCATTTCGTCGACCGTTGCCATGCGCTGCATCGGTGTCTGCTCTTCGAAGAGCTTGGTCTGGTGAACCATCTCCGGACGGGTGTTCATCGGCGTTGCCGTATAGCCGGGGGAGATGGTGTTGACGCGAATGCCGCGGCCGACCCATTCCATCGCCATGGATTTCGACATATGGATGACGCCCGCCTTGGAGGCATTGTAATGCGCTTGGCTGAGGCCCCTGTTGACGATGACGCCCGACATGGAGGCGATGTTGACGATGGAGCCGCCTCCATTCTTCAGCATGGCGCGGGCCTCGGCCTGGCAGGACAGGAATATGCCTTTCAGGTTGATATCCATCAACGTCTGGTACTGATCCTCTTCCATATCCTCCGCCGGGTTCGCATTGGCGATGCCTGCAGCGTTGACGGCCAACGTCAAGGCGCCGAGGTCCGCTTCGGTGCGTGCGACTGCCTCTGCGAGGGAAGATTTGCTCGTAACGTCAGCCGCGATCTCGATCGAGCGGCGGCCGGCGGCGCGAATATGCTCAGCCGTCCTGGCCAGTCCGTTGTCGGTTCGACGGTCGAGCAGCGCCACATCAGCGCCGCATTGCGCAAGGCCGATGGCAATGCGCTGCCCGATGCCGCTCCCGGCACCGGTTACGATGGCAACCCCGCCGCTGAGGTCGAAAAGCTTCGGGGCGTTCAGAGTGATGTCAGACACCGCTCTTCCTTTCTCTGTCTGTTAAATGGTCGCTAACTCCATGACCGAGACGTCATTGGCCTGGTCACGATCGAGGATGCCTGCCTGCTTGCCCTGGGCAAGCACGAGAATGCGATTGGAAACGCCGAGGACTTCCTCGAGGTCGGAGCTGACGACGATGACCGCCACACCCTGTTTGGCAAGGTTGACGATGATGTCGTAGATGCCCGCGCGGGCGCCGACGTCGATGCCTCGCGTCGGTTCGTCGAGGACCACGACCTTGGGCTCGCGCAAGAGCCACTTCGCGATCACGACCTTCTGCTGGTTGCCGCCGGAAAGGTCGGAGGCGTATTGCTCGGCGCGGCCCTTGACGCCGAACTTGGCAACCGCCTTTTCCGCGAAGGAGCGCTTGATGCGCGGCGTAATCCAGCCACCGCCGAGTTTATCGAGATTGGCGTAGATAATGTTCTCGCTGATCCGGTGCCCGACAATCAGACCCTGCGCCTTGCGGTCTTCCGGAACCATCACGACGCCCTTGGCGATCGCGTCGGCCGGGTCGCGCAGCCTGAGCTCCTCGCCTTCGAGCTTGATCGAGCCTGCACTGATTGGATCTGCTCCCGAAATCGCACGCACCAGCTCGGTGCGACCGGCGCCGACCAGTCCGGCGATGCCGAGAATTTCGCCGGCCCGCACCTCGAAGGTCACGTCGCGGAAAGAGTCATCCGGCGAGCTGAGCCCGGATACCTCAAGGACCGGGCGGTCCGTCGGAATGGGCAGGGTAGGGAACAGGCGATCAAGCGGGCGTCCGACCATGCTCTCGACGATCGTTCGCACCGGGGTGGCGCTGTCTGAGAATTCTTGCACCCGCTCCCCGTCGCGAAGAACGACGATCCGGTCGGTGATCTGCTTGATCTCTTCCATGCGGTGGGAAATGTAGACGATGCCGACACCTTCCGAGCGAAGCTTGCGAACCTGTTCGAACAGAGCTTCCGTCTCCGCGCCGCCAAGGGCGGCTGTCGGTTCATCGAGGATCAGGAGCTTGGCGTTGAGAGCCAGCGCCTTGGCGATCTCGATGAGCTGTTGATTTGCCGTGGAAAGACCGGCGACCATTCGTGTTGCCGGTATATGGAGGTTCAAACGCGCGAGCTGGTCCTGGGCCCGGCGAACCATCTGGGCACGATCAACGACGCCGTTCTTCATCGGCCAGCGTCCGATGAAGACGTTTTCCGCAATCGACAGCTGCGGCAGAAGCTGCAGTTCCTGATGGATCAGGACAACGCCCTTGTCGATCGCTTCGCGTGGGGTGGCCGGGGCATAAGGCTGCCCCAGCCATGTCATCGATCCCTCGGAGGGTGTGCGTGAGCCGGCGATGATGCCTGACAGCGTCGACTTGCCCGCTCCGTTTTCACCGAGAAGTGCAACCACTTCACCGGGATAGACGTCCAGGCTGACATTCTTCAGAACCTGGAGCGGACCATACCACTTGGATATGCCCCTCAGGGAAAGAACCGGATCAGTCACGGCACACCTCCTCAAGACCTCGACTTCATTAGAGCGCCGTGCGTCCTTTCGGACGTACAAAGGACGCTCTAACACTTTCAATCCTCGCATCGTGCTTTCCGAAAATCGTTCCCGATTTTCGGGTCGATGCGTTAGGGATGGTTGGCGATGAAGCCTGCGACGTTTTCCTTGGTTGTCAGCGTGGCATCCAAGAGCTGTACCGGCGGCACTTTTTCACCGGCGACAAGCTTGGCGGCGTTTTCGACTGCATCGCGGCCCATTTTCTGCGTCTGCTGCGTCGCCGTCACGTTGAAGACGCCCTTGCTGAGGGCTTCGAGAGCCGCGGTGTCTCCATCGAAGCCGCCGACCACGATCTTCTGCGAGGGATTTGCGACCTTGATTGCCTGAGCGGCGCCAAGCGCGAGACCATCGGCCTGTGCGAAGACGATCGAGACATCAGGATTTGCCTGCAGCATATTCTGCATGATCTGGAAGCCTTCGTCCTGGCTCCAGATGTTCGAATATTGCTCGGCGACAACCTTCACATCAGGATAGGCCTTGAGCGACTCACCGCAGCCCTTGGAGCGATCGACTTCCGGCGTCGTGCCCTTCTGGCCGTGGATGATGACCATCTTCCCCTTGCCGCCGGCTTCCTTCAGGATGTAGTCGCACACCGCCTTGGCAGACGCGACGGAATCGGTTGCGAGGAATGTATCGCCCGGCGCGCCGTCGGCGTTGCGGTCGACGTTGACAACAGGGATGCCGGCGTTCTTCGCGAGCTTGACGGGAACGGTCGCCGCTGCCGCACCTGCCGGAATGTAGATCAGCGCGTCGATTTTCTGGGTCAGAAGATCCTGGATCTGATTGACCTGCGTCGGCCCGTCACCCTTTGCGTCGACGGTGATGACCTCGATGCCGCGCTTCTTGGCTTCGGCCTCGACCGATTGCTTGATCTGGTTGAAGAAGTTTGCCTGAAGGTTGGCAACAGCCAGGCCAAGCTTCTTCAGTTCCGCCGCGTGAACGGGACCGAGCGTGAGGCCGAGCAGTGCAGCGGACGCGAGCATGGTGCGCGCAATTTTCATTGTAGTTCCTCCGTTGTTTGATGGACCCTAGGGTATGTCCTCCCCCTTGGGTTATTGATCCGCCCCGAATTTCCGGGACGGAATTCCGTGTCCGCCAACGCGGCGGCCCATGCGCGTCAGGCGCGACGCCGACGAATGGTCTCTGCGCCGACCGCGAGCACGATGACGATCCCGATGATCACCTGCTGAAGGAAGGGCGAGACGTTGAGAAGATTGAGACCGTTGCGAAGCACACCGATGATCAGGACGCCGATCAGCGTTCCCCCGATGCCGCCCGCGCCGCCGGAGAGCGATGTCCCGCCGATGACGACGGCGGCGATGGTGTCCAGTTCATAGCCCAGGCCGCTGGACGGCTGGACGGAATCCAGGCGGGCGGCGAGCACGATGCCTGCAAGCCCCGCAAGGACGGCGCTCACGACATAGACTGATATCGTCACCAGCGGGACGTTGATGCCGGCGAGCCGCGCGACTTCGGGATTGCCGCCCACCGCATAGAGCATGCGGCCTTCGGAGCGGAAGTGCAGGAAGAGCCAGGCCGCAAGAACAACCGCGAGCATGAGGAAGACCGTGGCAGTCATGACGCCGAAATGGCGATCGATCGCCAGCATCATGAACCAGTCGGGGAAGCCGACGATCTGCTGGCCGTCGGTGATCATGTTCGCAACGCCGCGCGCCGCCGACATCATCGCAAGCGTGGCGATGAAGGCTGGAACCCTGAACTGCGTCACCAGAAGTCCGACGATCAGGCCTGATGCCGCCGATGCGATCAGCGCAAAGGCGATACCGACCGGCAGCGGCAGACCGGCGACGTTGGCGGTCCAGCCCATGACCATCATCGCTAGGGCGAGTGCGGAGCCGACGGACAGATCGATGCCGCCGATCAGGATGACGAAGGTCATTCCAACCGCCATGATGCCGAGGACGGTGATCTGGTCGAGGATATTGAGGCCGTTTCGAACCGAAAGAAACGTGTCGGTGCTGAAGCTCAGAAAGATGCACAGCGCGAGCAATCCCACGAGCGGTCCGGTGGCTCCCTTGAGCTTACCGAGCCAAGCGCCGGACGAAAGCCTTTGTTCATTGATATCGAGCGCCACCATTGCTCCTCCCTATGCCTAGGCTTGTATCCGATATTTGTGCAAGCTAGAATAATTATTCACCAGTGCTGGAAAATTCATTAACAACTTGCTTTTCGACTGTCAACAGGATTTGTTCCGGCATGGTGCTGCCAGCTGTTCGTTTAGAGGCTTGACTAATTGGTATGTTGTGCAAAAATATTGAATAGTGAATATTTATGCATTAAAGAGGAACCCATGGATACGACAGAACTTGAGCGCATCGCCCGCGAGATCCGATTGCGCGATCTCCAGGCGGTCTTTGAAGCGGGCGCCGGCCACATCGGCGGGGAGATGTCGGTCATCGACATTTTGACGGCGCTCTATTTTCGTGTGCTGAATGTCTGGCCGGATCAGCCGAGGCATCCCGACCGCGACAGGTTCGTTCTTTCAAAGGGACATACGGCATGCGCTCTGTATGTGACGCTCGCAAAACGCGGCTTCATCCCGGAGGAGGAGATTTCCACCTTCCTGCAGCCGCATTCGAGGCTGAACGGGCATCCGAACTGCAACAAGGTTCCCGGCGTCGAAACGAATACCGGGCCGCTCGGCCACGGTCTTCCGGTTGCAGTCGGAATGGCGAAAGCCGCTAAACTCTCGGGCGCTGGATATCACACCTATGTCGTCACCGGCGACGGCGAGATGCAGGAAGGGTCGAACTGGGAAGCGATCATGGCGGCAGCCCAGTTCAAGCTCGACAACTTGACCTTGGTCATCGATCACAACAGGTTCCAGCAGGGTGCGGCGCTTGCTGAAACCAATGATCTCGCTCCACTTCGGCCGAAGCTCGAAGCCTTCGGCTGGGAAGTTACCGAGATCGACGGCAACAATATGCGCGAGATCGTTCCGGCTCTCGAACACCAGGGGTCAAGACCGCATTGCATCGTCGCCCATACCAATAAGGGCCACGGAATCTCCTTCATGCAGGACCGGGTCGAATGGCATCATAAGGTGCCGAGCAAGGAACAATACCAAATCGCATTGGCAGAATTGTCGGAGGCACTGTAATGAACGCGCCAGTAAACCCACCCAAGCTCCACGATTGCCGCGATGCATTCGCCTCTACGCTCGAGCGGCTGGCAGCTGAAAACGAAACGATCGTTGCCGTCTGCAACGACTCTGTCGGTTCCTCCAAGCTCGGCGGCTTCAAGTCGAGGTTTCCGGAACGCCTCGTCAATGTCGGCATCGCGGAGCAGAACATGGTCGGCGTCGGAGCAGGGCTCGCCAATGGCGGGCGGCTGCCCTTCGTGTGCGGCGCTGCTCCGTTTCTCACGGGGCGGTCGCTGGAGCAGATCAAGGCCGACATTTCCTACTCGAACGCCAACGTCAAGCTGGTGGGGATCTCGTCCGGAATGGCATATGGCGAACTCGGTCCGACGCATCACTCGATCGAAGACTTCGCCTGGACGCGGGTTCTGCCCAACCTTCCGGTCATTGCACCTTGTGACCGCATCGAAACCGCTGCTGCCGTTGCGTGGGCGGCGACCTACAACGGCCCCTGTTTCCTGCGTCTGTCACGCGTCG
Organism: Rhizobium sp. M1; assembly: GCF_002531805.1. NCBI lineage: Bacteria > Pseudomonadati > Pseudomonadota > Alphaproteobacteria > Hyphomicrobiales > Rhizobiaceae > Rhizobium > Rhizobium sp. M1. Next base: position 166,032 of record NZ_NWSW01000019.1, read on the forward strand.
GCGTGCCCGATCTCCTTCCGGAAGGCCACAGGTTCGAACTCGGCAAGGCAAATCTCCTTCGCCAGGGTTCCGACGTCACCCTGATCGCCAACGGCACCTTGACCCATCGCATTGTGAAGGCTGCCGAGATTCTCGCAGAACGCGGCATCGATGCCAGGGTGCTCAACCTCGCAACGGTTCGTCCGATCGACGAGGAGGCCATCATCGCCGCGGCTAGGGAAACCGGGGCGATCGTCACGGCCGAAGAGCATTCGATCTTCGGCGGGCTCGGCTCCGCGGTCGCCGAAGTGGTGGTCGACTATGCCCCAGTCCCGATGAAGCGTCTCGGCGTTCCCGGCGTCTACGCCCCGACCGGTTCGGCAGAGTTTCTGCTCGACGAATACGGAATGGCGCCGTCGGCAATCGCCGACGCTGCACAGGCGCTGATCAAGCGCAAGTAACTGGGGATCGCGTGAAGCGGCCGGGGCGCATTTTGGCGCCGCGGCCGCCGCCTGATCAGTGGAGGATAGAATGCGGGCAATTCTGGCAATCGACCAGGGCACGACCAATTCAAAGGCAGTTCTCGTTTCCGAAAAGGGAGACATCATCGGAAGGGGTTCGGCTCCTGTCGGCATCTCCTATCCGAAGCCGGGCTGGGTCGAGCAAGACCCACGTCGGCTCTACGCCTCGGTCTGCGAAGCGATCGACGCCTGCCTGAAGGCCGGCCCGGCTGTGAGCATCGAGGCGGTCGCCATTTCCAACCAGCGCGAGTCCGTTACCGCCTGGGACGCGGAAACCGGAGAGGCGCTCGGACCGGTGGTCAGCTGGCAGTGCCGTCGAACGGCGCAGGATTGCGAACGTCTGATCGCCGAAGGCCGCCTCGACCGTGTGCAGGCGCTGACCGGCCTGCCATTGGATCCGATGTTCCCGGGTTCGAAATTCCGATGGCTGCTCGACCGTATTCCGGCCGGGCGGCCGGTGCGGCTGGGAACGATCGACAGCTGGCTCGTCCACTGCCTGACGGGCGGGCGCCGGCATGTCTGCGACGCTTCGAATGCCGCCAGGAGCCAGCTGTTCGATCTCCGGGAACAGAGATGGAGCGAGGAGCTTGGCGAGATCTTCGGCGTCGATATCGCGCTCCTGCCCGAGGTGCTCGACAGCTCTGCCGATTTCGGCAGAACGCAAGGATTGCCAGGGGTGCCGGATGGCACTCCCATCATGGCCGCGATCGGAGACAGCCACGCTGCCCTGTTCGGTCACGGCGCATTCAAGCCGGGCGACGGCAAGGTGACCTTCGGAACCGGCTCTTCGGTCATGACGACGCTGCCGCAATTCATTGCCCCGCGCAACGGCATCACAACCACCGTTGCATGGCGCATCGGGGGAAAGCCGATTTTCGCTTTCGAAGGCAATATTCTGGTTTGCGCCGCCAGCCTTCCCTGGATGGCGGATATTCTCGGCCTTGAAGATGTGGCGGCCCTTGTCGAACTTGCGGCGAGCGCTGCGCCGGGTGGACCCGGTTTCGTGCCGGCCTTCGTCGGACTGGGGGCGCCTTACTGGAATTCGAACGCCCGTGCCCTGTTCTCGCAGATCAACTTCAATACGACACGGGCGCAAATGGCCCGGTCGGTAACCGATTCCATCGCCTTGCAGGTGCATGATGTGATCGCGGCCATGCGGGCACAGAGCGGCGGCGAACTCGGCGCGCTCTATGTGGATGGGGGGCCGAGCCAGAACCGTTTCCTGATGCAATGCGTCTCGAACCTCATCGACCATCCCGTGATCCAATGCGAAGCCCCCGAGGCATCGGCTCTGGGCGCTGCCTATCTGGCGGGGCTGTCACTCGGCTTGTGGAGCGATCTCCATATTGTCTCGGAGCTGCCGCGGAACACCCAAATCATTGAGCCGCAACCCGTGGATCGAGCGGTTCTTCTCGAGACCTGGAATGATGCGCTTGCCCGCTCGACGTCCCGCGAAACACAGGCTAAAGGTGAATAAAAATTCACTCTGGGATTAGCGATGACTCGCCTCAACGAACTCCGCCTCATTTCAAGAGTCGCCCAGATGTATCATATCGAGGGACGGCGGCAGGCGGAGATCGCACAACACCTTCGCCTGTCGCAGGCGACGGTATCGCGCATGCTCAAGCGTGCCGAAGCTGAAGATATCGTCCGAACGAGCGTGATCCCTCCCGTCGGCACCTACAGCGAGCTCGAGAGCGCGCTTCGCGAAAAATACGATCTGCCGGAGGCGATCGTCGTCGAATGCACGGAAGATCGGGACGGAGCCATCATGGCCCGTATCGGCGAGGCGGCCGCACATCTCCTGGAGGTGACGCTTGCGCCGGGGGAGATTATCGGCGTTTCGAGCTGGAGCCAGACCATCTTCAAGATGGTCGAGAACATTCATCCGCAGAAGAGCGCTCAGGCGAAGTACGTCGTCCAGACCCTGGGAGGCATGGGCGATCCTTCCGTGCAGACGCATGCGACGCAGCTGACCACGCGGCTTGCGCGGCTGACCGGCGCCGAGCCGAAACTGCTGCCCGTGCAGGGTGTTACGACATCCAGAGAGGCAAAACTTCTGATGCAGGCCGACCCGTTCGTCCGCGAGACGATGGACCTGTTCGGCAGCATAACGCTGGCGATCGTCGGCATCGGGGCCGTCGAACCCTCCGAACTTCTCGCTCGATCCGGGAATATCTTCTCGTCGCGCGAACTCTCTGATCTCGCAGAAGCGGGCGCCGTCGGCGATATCTCGCTTCGCTTCTTCGATAAAAACGGCAAGCCGGTCAAAACACCCCTGGACGATCGGGTCATAGGGCTTCCACTCGAGGACCTCGAACGGGTGGACCGGGTCATCGCCCTTGCCGGCGGAGCGAAGAAGACCGACGCTATTTCGGGCGCGCTCCGGGTGGGGGTCATCGACATGCTGGTTACGGACAAGTTTACGGCGCAGCGATTGATCGACTGAAGAGGGCAGGTGGAGCGCCCGCCTCGTCCTTCGAGGCTTCGCCTATGGGCTACGCGCCTCAGAGCTTGTGAAGCTTTTAAATCTGGTGCGTTT